>DASCNA010000180.1:0-12454 GCA_036011305.1 Victivallales bacterium | reverse complement strand
TAAATATTTATATATAAGGATAAATATACAATGAAAAAGAATGTTGAGGAATATTGCAGCAGTTTTCTGAATATAATAAAGTCAGGCAAACTTGATGCCAAACTTTTTGAAGGAAACTTTGGTATTGAAAGAGAGAACGTCAGGGTAGATAGCAAGGGCGCTATTGCCGGGACAGAGCATCCTGAAAGTTTTGGTAATAAACTGGAGAATCCATATATAACAGTTGATTTTGCTGAAAGTCAGGTTGAATTGATAACACCAATACTTAATTCAATTCCAGAAGCTCATGGCTTCCTCAAAAATCTCCATGATATTGTATCATTAGAACTTAAAGATGAGTATTTATGGCCCCAAAGCACACCGCCTAATATTATTGATGAAGATCACATAGCTGTCGCTAAATTTGATAATGATAAATCAGGTAAACATGCAGAAGAATATAGAGAGCATTTAGAAAATACTTATGGAAAAGCAAAACAGGTTTTATCCGGTATTCATTTTAACTTTTCATTCAGTGATGATTTTCTGAAAGAATTACACTCTTTATATGACAGTTCTATATCTTTTAAAGATTTTAAAAATGAGGTGTATCTAAAGGTTGCTCGCAATTATACCAGGTACTGCTGGCTTATAATATATCTTCTTGGAGCCAGTCCTTCTGTTCATGAAACCTATAGCGATAAAGCTAAAGAAAGATTAAAAAAAATAAAGGATGCTTACTTTCTTGAAGGTGGTGTTTCTTATAGATTAAGCGATAATGGATATAAGAATATCGAAGATATTTTTGTTCCTCTTAACAGTACTGAAAGTTACATTGAGACAATTAACAGTTTAATTGATGATGGTATAATATCAGACGGAAGGGAGTATTACAGTCCTATAAGACTGAAGGCTAAGGATAATTCGAATTTACTTGAATCACTGGATAAAGACGGCATAGAGTATCTCGAAATAAGAACAATAGATTTGAATCCATACACTTGTGTTGGTATCGAAATAAATGATGTCTATTTTCTACATGCCTTTCTAATTTTTTGTTTACTAAGAAAATGCAAAACAGATGGGGATTGCATATTTACAAGGGAGGATAATTCAAACTCAAATTTTAATCAGGAAATGATTGCTGCAAGAGGACAGGACCATAATCTGATAATGAAAGATAAAGATTCACTGAGAGATGCAAAAGAATGGGCAGTTGAAATTATTGATGAAATAAAGCAGGTGCTAGGTATACTGGGTTTTAGAAAAAAAGAATACTTTGACTCTATAGATTTTGAAATGGAGAAAGTTTTGGATGCATCCAAATCTTATTCATTGATGCTGACTGAAGATATCAAGAAAGATTCTTTTATTAATTTTCATCTGAACAAGGCTAAAAAGTACAGAGAGTGCAGTGAGAAAAATGAGTTTAAATTTCGAGGTTATGAAGGCCTTGAACTCTCTACCCAGATTCTTATCAAAGCAGCTGTTAAAAAAGGTATAAAATTCAATATTCTCGATAAAGCAGATAATTTCATTAGGTTAAGCAGAAATGGTAAAACTGAGCTTGTTAAGCAGGCAACTAAAACATCAAAAGATTCATATGTAAATATTGAAGCTATGGATAATAAAGTTGTGACTAAAGTTTTACTGGATGAAAAAGGAATAAGAACGCCTTTCGGTATAAACTTTACCGAAAAAGATAAAGCTTTGGAGTGCTGCTGTAAATTTAGAAATGATCAGATTGTAATAAAACCAAAAGCTGAAAATTTTGGAGTGGGTATTACTATTTTTAAGGATCAGTACTCAATGTCTGAATATCAAACTGCTATCAATCTTGCTTTTCAGAATGGGGGACCAATAATAGTAGAAGAGTTTATTTCCGGAGAGGAATTCAGATTTTTTATTATTGATGATGAATTACTTGGTATTTTAAGAAGAGTTCCTGCAAATGTAATGGGCGACGGTGTTCATTCAATAGAAGAATTGGTGGAGATAAAAAATCTTGATCCTTTAAGGGGAGTAGGGTATAAGACTCCTCTTGAAAAAATTAAACTGGGAGTGACTGAAAAAATGTTCCTGGGACTTCAGGATAAGGATATATATTATGTTCCAGGAAAAGACGAAACTGTATTTTTAAGGGAAAACTCAAATATAAGTACCGGTGGAGACAGTTTGGACTATACAGATATAATTCCTCAGGCTTATAAGGATATTGCATTAAAAGCTTCTAAAGCTTTAGGTGTAAAAATCAGCGGAGTTGATATGATTATAAAAAATATTGAAAATGAGAAACCAACAGATAATGATTATGCAGTTATAGAGGTAAACTTTAATCCAGCAATTCATATTCATACCTATCCCTATAAAGGAAAGAGAAGGGATATAGCAAATAAAATACTGGATTTGCTTGGTTTTTAAAATCGATAATATACTTTCTTTATTACGGAAGTAATGAGCCTAACAAAAACAGATAGTATTTTATAATATTTAAACCAAAATTGTGCTGAAGAAACTAGGTGGTATGGCGATGCTTTACTGTATGAGCAGTTAATGGTCTCTATAATATACAGGTTTCCAATGCACTATTCTGGTTTAAATCAGAAGAGATGAAATATCAAGATTCTCCTTTGTAACGATATCAAATCCAACAAAATAATCTTCATAAGCTTTTTCATTTGATACTATAAGATTTATCAATCGTTTAGCAGCCAGATATCCTTGAAGTTTTGGCCTTTGATACAATGTCAAATTAACTACATCAGTTTTAAGATAATTGGATATGCCTTCACTGAAGTCAAAACCGCATAAAAAAATATTGCTTTTATTTAGATTAATAAGAGCATCGGCAATAGCTTCCAGTCTAAGAGTTGAATAGATTATATCAATATCATTAATTTCTTTCAATATATTATAAACGTTATCATAAGTATTAAAGATTCTGTCAACTTCTATTACACTGGTTAATTCAATATGCTTATTTGCGGATATAACATCATTAAAGCCTCTTAATCTATTCTGGTAGATTTCAAAACCTTTTTCAGGTACTATTGCAATGGCTTTGGAATTTTTTGTGAAAATTTTTGTGATAATATCTCCAATAATTCTTCCGCCCTGATAGTAGTTTTCGCCAATAAACATTGTTCTGTTTTTTTCTCCTACATCCGAATCTAAAGAAATCAGGGGGATATCTCTATCCATAATCTTATGGAATTCATCACTGAGAATATCAGCAAATATGGGATGGAGGATTATGCCGTCAATTACTTCGCTGCTTTCTAAAATTTTATTAATTTGCAACTTTTGTGCTTTAGCACTGTCACTCGGGTTTTCAAAAACTTTTAACTCTATATCATAGAATTCATACTCCTGCAGAGCTTTATCAAATCCCCACTTGAATTCTGCGTTTATTTTAAATGTTTTTGGTTCGACTATAAAGGCAAATATTTTTATAGCTTTTTTTTGAGCCAGAATTTTAGCGGCCGGATTGACTTTATACCCCAGTTCTTCAGCCGCAGCTAATATTTTATTTTTAATTGCTTCTTCAACAGGACCGGAGTTATTCAATGCCCTTTGAACAGTTGACCTTGAAATTCCAACAAATTTAGCTACATCATTTTGTGTTGCTCTTTTCATAAATTTTTCCAAAAAAAATATTAATTTTATATAAATTTAATATTGAAATAATAATAATCAAGTCCATATTAAAAAATATGGGCGCGTGACCACTAAAAGTCCCGCAGTAAAAGAGGCTAATAAGTTTTTAATATAAAATGAGGAGATATAAAATGGGTAATAATGAAATAAAAAAATTGGAAAGCATTGCTAAAGAAATTAGAAAACTAACTATTGACGCTATTGGCTATTTAGGTGTAGGTCATATTGGAGGAGCTTTATCAATTGTAGATATTTTAACCTTACTCTATTACAAGCATATGAGTATTGACCCTCAAAATCCAAAGAAAAAAGACAGAGATAAGTTAATCTTATCAAAAGGACATGCTGGACCAGCTTTGTATAGTACTCTTTCTGCAAAAGGATATTTTCCAAAAGAGTGGTTGCATACACTGAATGTTGGAGGCACAAATCTTCCAAGTCACTGTGATATGAACAGAACGCCCGGTATTGATATGACTACAGGCTCTTTGGGACAGGGGCTTTCAGCTGCTATAGGTATGGCACTGGCAAACAGAATAGATGAAATTGACAACTATATATTTGCTATTATAGGTGACGGTGAGTCAAATGAAGGTCAAATCTGGGAAGCTGCTCAGGCCGCAAGTCATTTCAAATTAAATAAAATCATAGCTTTTACTGATTATAATAAAATGGAAATAGACGGTTATGTCAAAGATGTTATGAATATTGAAGATCTTACAGGAAAATGGAATTCTTTTGGATGGTTTGTACAAAAAGTTGACGGACATAATTTTATTGAACTCGACACTGCAATTGAGAATGCGAAAAACGAGAGTAATAGACCATCAATGATCATCATGGACACTATTAAGGGAAAAGGTGCTTTTTTTGCTGAAGGGAAACTTGAAAGTCATAATATGCCTTTCAGTTATGATGTGGCAAAAGAAGCTATTAAAAGACTCGATGGAATAGCTGTTTAACTTTGTTATTATTAAAATAAATATTTTGGAGATTTGACTAATGAAAGATATGGAATTAAGAAAAGTATATGCTGATACACTGATTGAACTTGCTGAACAGGATAAGAAAATTGTACTATTGGAAGCTGATTTGATGAAAGCCTCGGGTACAGGAACTTTTAAAGAGAAATTTCCTGGACGTACCTTTGATGTTGGGGTTGCAGAAGCCAATATGGTGGGAGTAGCTTCCGGTTTATCAGCAAGTGGGAAAATACCTTTTGCCAATACTTTCGGGTGCTTTGCCGGCAGAAGGACATATGATCAATTCTTTATATCAGCAAATTATGCCAAACAGAATGTAAAGCTTGTTGGAACAGATCCTGGTGTTTCTGCAGAATTTAACGGTGGAACTCATATGCCATTCGAAGATGCCGGTATTATGAGAAATATCCCTGGACTAGTTGTAGTTGAGGCCTGTGACCCTGTTTCACTTAAAAAATTGACTAAAGAAATTGCTTATCATAATGGTTGTGTTTATATGAGAGTAGACAGGAAGAAAAAAGGTTTCGTAATTTATGATGAAAATGAAGCTTTTGAACTAGGAAAAGGAAAAGTTGTTATTGATGGTTCTGATATAACATTGATTGCAAACGGAAGTGTTATGGTAGAAGAAGCAATAGGTGCCCAGAACATGCTTTCAGAAGAAGGTATTAGCGCTGCAGTTATTGATATGCATACAATTAAACCTTTAGATGATGAACTTGTACTTAAATATGCAGAGAAAACAGGTGCAATTGTCACTTGCGAAAATCATCAGATTTATAATGGTCTTGGATCAGCTGTTGCCGAAGTTCTTTCAGAAAATCATCCAACTTTATTAAAAAGAGTTGGTGTTAACGATGAGTTTGGTGAAGTAGGAACTCTAGATTATTTGAAAAAAAGATTCGGTATGACTAAAGAGAATATTTACAATAAAGCCAAAGAACTTTTAGTAAAAAAGAACAATAGATAGAAACAGATAGGAGATTTTCAAAATGAATAAGACAGTAATTGCAATAGCATCAGATTTATCAGGTTTTCCACTAAAGCAGGAAATTGTAAAACATCTTGCAGATAGAGATAATATTCAAATTATTGATTTTGGTATAGAATCTGTAGATAAACCTCAGCCGTATTTTATTCAGGCCCCAAAAGTAGCAAAGGCTATCCAGAATGGAGAAGCTGAAAAAGGTATCCTCATTTGTGGAACAGGTCAGGGAATGGCTATTGTTGCAAATAAACATAAAGGAATTTATGCCAGTGTTGTTGACAGTATTTTTTCTGGAGAACGCTGCAAAATCATCAATAATGCAAATGTTATAACTATGGGCGGATGGGTAACATCTCCGTTTTTGTCATGTGAAATAGTTGATGCATGGTTAAGTATGCATTTTACACAGAAAATGGAATTTAAAAAAGATTTTCTTTCAAATGCATTTGATCAGGTAAAAGCCATAGAAGAAGATAATTTCAAAGAATCATCAATGGTAAATTGTTAACTATTAATTGAAATGTGGTGCAATTATGATTGAAGGAATACTTTCAGATACAAAAATAGTCCAACTTGACAGTTTGACAGCCTGTGAGCTAGATGAAATAATTAACTATACTTCTCCAGATAATGGTAAGGTTTGTTTTGTTTGCGATAACAATCCTCTTGATTTTAGGGAGGCTCTTGTAAATGAATATAAGAAAATTAGAGATATCTGCCTGGTTGATAAAGTGTATCCAGATCCCAAAGTTCAAGACATAATGGATATGGTAAATGAGGTTAAGAATGAACAAATATCAACTGTTATTGGTATTGGTGGAGGAAGTACTCTTGATTCAGCTAAAGCAGTGGCCCTGACTTTGAGTAATGGTGGTGACCTTGATGATTATCTCGGTCCTAATCCATCCCGAAAAATTGAAAATAAGAAAGTTAAACTGATTCTTATACCGACAACTGCCGGAACAGGAGCTGAAGTTACAAAGTTTGGAGTTTACAGTGCACGCTCAGGCCGTAAATATACTTTGGCTAATCCATTAATGCAGGCTGATGTAGCTGTATTAGTAAGTGAATTTACATATAAACTTCCAGCTAGTATAACTGCTGCTACAGCATTTGATGCCCTTTCCCATGCTCTTGAAGCTCTTTGGAATAATAATGCTACTGATGTTTCTGATATTGCTGCAACTGAAGCGGCAGTTTCTGTTCTTGAGTATATGGATGGCGCTTATGATGATGCAGTGAATGGAGAGAAAAATGCCAGAACTAAAATGCTTGAGGCATCATGTAGGGCAGGTATTGCATTTAATATGACCGGAACAGCAGCAGTACATGCGCTCTCTTTTATTTTTTCTGAAGAGTGGCATATCCCTCATGGAACAGCATGTGCATTTACTCTAGAAGATATCATGCTGTTGAATATGAAAAATGATAAGGCAAAACAAAAACTACTTAAAGTTGCCGGTAGAATTTTCAGTGATGAAACTGATGATAACAGACTTTTAGATAAGTTGTATAATCATATTGTTTCTTTAAAAAAGAAGTTCCACTTACCAATGAAGTTAAGTGATTTGAATATTTCTATGTTAGAAAAAGACATCAAACCATTTTTCAATAAATCACTGGATGATCCAAAAATGTGGAATAATATTCTTCCTGTTAATGAAGATATAGTTTATGGTGTAATTAAGAATAAGCTGTAGCTGTCAATATCTTATTTATTATACATGAAGTTCACAATATTGTTTTGTGAGCTTCTTCTTTTTAAGCTTAGTCAATAAGTTTATTCAATATGCGATTTAAGTCCATTATATTATTTTTAGGAATGGAATCGTTTTCAGCCAAATAATTCTTGAGTTCATTAATTATTTTTGAATTTGTCGAAATATCTTTTTTTAAACTCTGAAGTTTTTTTAGTTCACTTATGTCCCTATTCATACTGAATATATATTTTCTTCCCTGCAAAGTCCTATATGAGCGTATAGACTCAATCCACCTAATTTTATTGTTTTTGTATATTCTATATTCAATTCTTTTGTATGGTAAATCTTCTGTCGGAAAATAGTTAATATTATCGATACAGTCAATATAATCATGATGTACTATATTAGAAAATGCTTTACTGCCTTCTGAATAAAGAATATCAGGTTCTATTCCAAATAATTCAGAGAAAGCTTTATTAACATACAATACCTTTTTCTTGTTATAGTCAGTTAATGATACGCCAACATCAAGAAAGTTGATGTTTCTTTCAAGAAGTTCTCTTACATTTTCTGTTTTTTTTCTACTGGAAATATCAATAAAAGCCCCTTTGACTCCTGCAATTTTATCAGACATATTAAATATTGGTTTTTTAACTATTATTCCCCATTTTTTGCCTTTTGAACCGGGGATAAAACCTTCTCTTCTTAGACCTTTTCCTGTCAACAAAACTTCTTCATCCTCCTTTTCGTTAAGTTTTGTGTCTTTTAAATTAAAAAATATAGAGTCATCACACCCTAGAACATTAAAGTCAGGATTTAAGGAACAGTTAGAAAGAAAGAGACGGTTAGCAACAACATATTTCAAAGATATATCTTTAAGGTAGAACATAAACTCGCTGGAATCAAGAATTGCATCAATTATTACATATACCTGTTCCAATGTTTTTTTAAAACTGTTTATATTGTGAATGAAACTGTCTATTCTATCAAACTTAGAGCTTCTGTTTGCATCAATAAAAAAATCCCAAGTTTCTGAGTATTGTTTTATGCTTTCTGATGCCTTTGGTATTTCATTTTCCAGATCAGAAATATCACTCACATGTACTTTTAACGCCTTAGCCAACTGCCTGATTTTACTTTGAACTGGTACAATGTTTCCTTTTTCCCAATGCCATAAAGTACCTCTTGAAACACCTGTAACCCTGGCTACTGATATCAGAGATAATTTTTTATTGAGTCTAATGTGTTTAGCATTTTCATTATTAAATATCATTGTCTATTAAACTATATATGTTAAATATTGAACATTAAGAGTTGAATATTCTATTTAGTTTAATGATAAACTGCTATTTAATATATTTCAATATATCTTTATGATGTTAGTTATAGATTCTCTACTATTTCATACTCAAGAGGATATCAGGGAGATAGCTCTTTATTTCAGAATAAAATTTACTCAAGGATAAAATTATGGATAATTTAAAAAAGTTAAATATTAAAGAACCCAATATACTTGCGATGCTTTTTGTCTTTTCAATGCCGAATACTGTAATTGCTTCACTGACGCCGGGATTGATTCAGCTTGGAAAATATTTTAATATTTCATCAAGTGCTATGCTGTGTTATGTAACAACTTTAGCTGTGCTGGGTTATGCCATAGGACCGATAATTGCTCCAGTAATAGCTAATTGTTACGGAAGGAAAGGGGCTATTTTTACAGGTATGTTGTTAATCATAACAGGAGCCTTAGGAAATATAATTTTTTCCATCTGGCTGACTGACTACAGTTTATTTTTAATATTTAGAGTTATATCGGGTTTAGGTGCTGGAATTGCAATAACAGCTGTTCCTGCAATGATTCATGACTATTATGATGAGGTAAATGCTAAGAAAAAACTTTTTACTGTTTCAGGAATATATTGTCTTTGGCCAGGGTTTATTTTAATATTCTGCAGCTTTCTATCTTATTATCTTGGGTGGGAGTGTATAATGACTTTTCTACTTCTTTATGGGTTACTTGGATTAGCTGCATGTTATGTGCTTCCTGAAACAGATCCGAATCGCAGTTCAGGAGGTAATGCATTAGGTTTATATATCAAAAGCTGTTTTAATTTATTAACTAATTTCGAATTTATGTTATATAGCATGATTGGAGCTTTGTCCATAATTTCCATGTATTTCTTTATATCTGAAGCTCCTTTTATCATAATTAATAAGCTTCATTATCCATCAAATGAATATGGTTATTTTGCTATGCTTCCTTATATAGCTTCTTTTTTTACCCTAATATTAGGAAATATCTTTGCTGAAATGTTAACTTACAGAAAATGTCTCCTGATATGCTTAGTCGATATTCTGTTTTTTTCTTTTCTGATGCTTTATTTATTTTTAGCTGGTATGATAGATATATTATCATTTGTCGGTCTATCAACACTTATAATCATGGCATTTTCAGTATTAATGGGCTACAGCATGAACAATGCAATTAAAGCTTCATCAAATAAAGTTGCAGCTTCAGGGCTTTATCTTTTTATACTGATGCTGCTGTCATCAATAGTTCCAGATATAGCAGAAAATTTTAATTCTATAGGGTATTTAATTTATCCTCTTGTCCTTGTGGTGCTTGGGATTTTATACTTAGGGTTGATTTCAGTATATTTTATATATATAAGAAAAAAGAATAGTATAAGTAATATAACTGCTGTACTAACCTGTGAATAGTCATACTTGATCACTGACATATATTTAAAGTTCATAGTATTATGCAATTACTATGGACTTTTTTTATACCTCTGACTGATAATATTAATTTTTTTATATTTTTATTCTTGAAAAGATATTAAAAGAATATATCTTTTAATAGTGGGAGCGTGACCATTGGTGTGAGTTTAGATTTATTAATGCAAAATTTTAGGGAATAGGCATGTCAGGGATAAATCAGACATTTTTAATTTACGGAATAGTAATTCTTTTAGGATATCTTGTGAAAAGATTTGGTGTTGTAAAAGAAAAAGAAGGCAAATGTCTAATCAATTTAGTCTATTATTTAACACTTCCAGCCGTAATATTGACAGTGTTTAATGGTCAGCATTTTACCAGGCAAATGGCGATTATATTTACAGTGAGTATAATCTATGGAATTCTTATGACATTTGTATCTCTGTTTTTTTATAGAAAGAGAGCTGTAGCAGATCAGAAAGGTCTGTTTATTTCATCAATACTTGGTTTTAATATTCCACTTTTTTCATATCCATTTGTAATGGCTATATGGGGTTTTGAAGGGCTCAGATATCTTGCAATATTTGATATGGGCAGCACTCCATTTTTTGTATTTGGCGTTGCATATGTTACTTCTGCATATTTTTCACCTGGTAATAATGAAGTAAAATTAAAAAATATATTCAAAAAGTTGGCTGTTTTTATACCTTTACACGGATATTTATTAGCTTTGATTCTAATGTTTCTGCAGATAAAACTACCTGCATTTATAATAACTGTTTTAAATCCGCTTACAAAGGCGAATACTCCGCTTGTTCTAATAATACTAGGTTTATATTTAAACTTTACTGGAATTAGACAATATGCAAAGGGGATAGGAAGCATATTGTCGTTAAGATATATTTCTGGGATAGTTGTTGGTGCAATAGTTTTCCTGTTTATACCATTTGATAATCTGACTAAAACAATGGTAATCCTAGCTCTAATTAACCCTGTAGGATTAGCAATGATAGCATATTCCGTATATTTTAACTATGACTCAAAGTTTGCAGGGACACTGATTAATGTAAGCAATGTTATTAGTTTTATATTTATATGGGGCATTACGATTTTAAGTATTAATTATCATATTTTATAAATAAAATTAAATTGGGGGGCTTTGAAGTGGAAGGTGCAGAACGGCAGGTAAAACTGAGAAATCTGTTCGCTTATGGAATGGGAGATATTTTCGGGGGAGGAGCTTTTACTCTTATAGGAATGTTTATGATGATATTCCTTACAGATACAGTGGGGCTTTCCCCAATATGGGCGGCATTAGTATTCGGAGTCGGCCGTTTCTGGGATGCATTTGCTGATCCTTTAATGGGGTATATATCCGATCACACACATTCAAAATTCGGTAAAAGACGTATATTTTTCTTAGTAGGGATAATTCCAATTGTTCTGACGTTTATTCCTTTATGGACAATGCCTTTTAATATCGGGCCAAGTTTTATTGATCAATTCAAAGGCTTTGCATATTTTTTGACTATGTATATGATTTTCAACACCGTATATTCAATGGTCATGATTCCTTACTGTGCATTGAATGCTGAAATGACGAGAGATTATAAAGTTAGGACAAGGCTTGCCGCTTTCAGAATGGGATTTTCTCAGTTTTCATCTATTTTTTCAGGAATTGCCGCACCTATTATTATAGCTCATTATAGTGGCTCAGAGCATGGATATTTGATAATGGGGATTATATTTGGGATAATTTATGCACTACCGTGGTTTTTTATATTTATGGGAACCTGGGAATTGCCGGATAATTATGTTGAAAATAAAAAAGGTAATATAAAAGACCTTTTTAAAAATTTCGGAACAATATATCGAAACAAGTCGTTTCGTGCCCATCTCGGCATGTACATTTTTGCATTTTCCGCTCTCGATTATATTATGGCCTTTCTGCCATATTTTATGAAGTACTATATAAAACGGCCTGATCTTCTCGCTTTTGCTACAGGCAGTGTATGGATTTCCCAGGTAATAGTTCTATTTATTTTTGTAATAATAGCAAATAAATACGGTAAGGGGTATGCTTACAGAATTGGCGCTTTATTATGGTTGATTTCATTGTTTATGGTGTTTACAATATCACCCGGAGCATCTATTACTTCTGTAATTATGCATTTTACTTTTATGGGCATATGTCTTTCTCCATGTTATATGATTCCGTGGGCTGTACTGCCAAGTGTCATTGATGTAGATGAGCTTATTACATCCAAGCAGAGATCAGGAACTTATGCTGGTGCGATGACACTGTTAAGAAAGATCAGTCAGGGGTTGATTGTTCTTCCTTCAATTGGGATTATTCTGTCAATAATTCATTATGTTCCGGATCATGCCCAGACTCCACAGGTTCTGTTTGATTTGAGAATAGTATTTAT
>DASCNA010000179.1:0-4541 GCA_036011305.1 Victivallales bacterium | reverse complement strand
CTATAATATTAATAATTGACCAATATAAAATACTAAATTCAAAACAGTTAAAAGGTTGATAAATTATCATATAAGCAATTAATAAAATAAAGATGACTGTTGTTAATATTTTATCGTCAGCTTTTATTTTTATTTTTATTATAAGAACTTTTAATTTTAAAATAGAAAGAACAATTAGATCTGAAAAAATAATAATCGTTAAGTAATAGTAAAATATATTTTCATCTGCATATGCATTAACAGATGTACTACTTGGAAGTTGTAGAAGAACCCCCGATATAGAAAATATCAAAAAGCAAATTATTAAAATAGAGTTTAATATTACTACTAATATTAATTCTGGCTCTTTAGTTAAATATCTGCGACCCAATTTAATCCTCTCTATATAAAATTAGGATATTCTCTCTATAATAACTAAAACCTCTGACAATTCGGAAACGTCCGGAAGTGATCGATTGCGGAGGTTTTAGGCAATATACAAATCAATATCCATCATCAAACAGTTTTTCATATTCAGCAAAGAAGTTATTTTCTTCTTCCGCAATTCTTATAGCTAGTCCTAGACAGAATTTATCCAGGTCATTTAAGAATTTATCTTCATCTGTTAAAGACTCATGGTCATCATAAAACCCTAAAACAAAATTTGTTGTTTCCACCATAGAAGAGCTTAACATGTGACATTCTTCAGTTAATCTTCCAATGTCTTTCAAACCATTAAGCAATGGACCGTAGAGTTCATCATTTTCTTTTAGCAGATGTTCAATCAGAACAGGCTTTAATTCAAATATTTTTTTGTGCTTTTCTTTAGCTGTAAACTCTTTGCTTATAAGTTCTAAAATAGCATCCAATACTATTTTATGTTCTTTTTTAAAATCATCAATTAGCTTAGACATAATCACATCTTAGAATTGGAAATTTATAATTTTTTTTATTATTATATCATAAAGCACGGTTTTTAGAGCACTTTTTAATTTAAACGTCCTTTAATTCATCTTTTATTAAAATACCTTACATGTTGTCCAAAAGGGTGGTTTTATTGCATCTCTATAACGTCGCATAATATATATTATGTTAAATCGACATTAATTAGAGTATTTTTATTTACATATCTAATTAGTTTATAGTAAACATGTTAAGCATATCGATATATCCAATGTTAATAACTTGTTCAGCATTTTATCATTAAACTGTTAGTAAATGTAAATAAATAACAAAGATAGGAAAGTCGATGGTTAGCATAGTCTTAATTAATGTTCAGAGTGTAAATCTGAACACAAAATTATTATATTAATATTCATATAAGTAAATTTATGATATTGCGTATTTGCTTATTTAATATTGAAAATTACTGTAAATAATATCGATACTTAATTTAATAGTTAAGTTTTATTAACTGAAATATAAAAGGACTAAATAAAATGGCAGTTGGAAAACAAACTTTCGGATTTTTTATCCCTGTAGTATCACTTATGGGTGTCGGATGTCATACTGAAACAGCAGCACAATTATCATCACGCGGATGTAAAAAGACTTTAATTGTTACTGACAAAGGCATGACAGCTATCGGCTTGACAGAAAAATTTGTCAATCTTTTAAAAGAAGGTGGAGTAGAACCTGTTGTTTATGACGAAACGGTTCCTAACCCTACTGACAAAAATGTTATGAAAGGTGTTGAAGTATATAAAGAAAATGGCTGTGACTCTATCATGACATTAGGTGGCGGAAGTCCGCATGACTGTGGTAAAGGTATCGGCATTGTAGTTACTAATGGCGGAGTCATAAATGATTACGAAGGTGTCGATGTTTCAAATAAAAGCATGCCTACTTTTATTGCAGTGAACACAACAGCAGGTACAGCCAGCGAAATCACTCGTTTCTGCATTATAACTGATACTTCAAGACATGTAAAAATGGCTATTGTTGACTGGAGAGTTACACCAGATGTAGCAATTAATGATCCTGAACTTATGCAGGCTATGCCCCCTTCCCTGACAGCTGCTACAGGTATGGATGCATTGACACATGCAGTAGAAGCTTATGTATCAACAATCGCAACACCTGTTACTGATACATGCGCACTAAAAGCCATTGAATTAATAGCACAAAGCTTAAGAGCTGCGGTAGCTAACGGTGATGACATGAAAGCCAGAGACAACATGGCTTATGCTGAATATTTGGCCGGCATGGCATTTAATAATGCAAGCTTAGGTTATGTTCATGCTATGGCTCATCAACTGGGTGGATTATATAATCTTCCTCATGGCGTTTGTAATGCTGTATTATTACCTCATGTTTCAAGGTTTAATCTATTGGCAAATCTTGATAAATTTGCAGATATTGCAATTGCATTAGGTGAAAATATTGAAGGACTTTCATCAAGAGAAGCAGCAGAGGTAGCACTGGATGCAATTGTCACACTCTCTGAAGATGTTAACATTCCGGCAGGCTTAGAAGAGCTTGGAGTAAAAGAAGAAGATTTCAAATTAATGGCTGAAAATGCAAAGAAAGATGCATGCTGCTTTACAAACCCAAGGTTGGCAACACATGATCAGGTTGTAGAAATTTACAGATCTGCCATGTAATTCTGTTTATTGTTATAAAAGAAATTTAAGCCACTCAATTATGAGTGGCTTTTTTATTTTAAATCCCTTTTTTAATATATTCATATCACTGTGTAAGCAGTAGTAATAAACATACTTGTAAATAAATTTACTGTCACTATATTTAAAATTTGTAATATAATTTGGGTTGACACTCCATCTTTTGCCTTATGTCAAATTTCAAATGTGATCATTATGACTGATAATTCCATTAATAAAATAAAATTCAGCTTATATATTTTTGCCATATTCTTTGTTTCCTATGAAACAATAACATATTTGGCAAATGATATGATTATGCCTGGCATGGTAGATGTCACAAAAGAGTTTCACGTTGGTCTCGAATACGTTGCCAGCTCATTAAGTGTCTATCTCCTTGGCAATACAGCAATACAGCTTTTTTTGGGACCTACTGCAGATCGTTACGGAAAGAGAAAAGTTATACTTGTGGGAAATTTCTTTTTCCTGATGTTTACAATCCTTATTGCTTTGTCAACAAATATACAAGGATTTATGTGGGGAAGATTCCTTCAGGGAACCGGATGTGCATTTGTTGCTATAGGGTATTCAGTAATACATGAAAACTTTAATGATAAAAGTGCTGTTAGGTTATTAGCATTAATGGGAAATGTAACAATACTGGCTCCATTATTAGGACCTGTTCTTGGAGGTATTGTAATCACTTACTCTGGATGGAGAACAATATTTGTTATCATAGCAGCAGCAGCCTTAATTGTATTTATTGGTTTACTTAAATTCACACCTGAAACCAATTCGGATGTAATAAAAAGAGTTAGTCCTAAGTCATGTGTAATTGAATATTTTTCTATTTTAAAAAATCGTGGATTTGTTTTTGGTACTATAGCAACCAGTCTGGCATTAATTCCTCTGTTAGCCTGGATAGGACTGACTCCGGTTTTAATTATGGAAACAGCAAAGCGCAGTTTTGCTGATTATATAATATGTCAGATAATTGCATTAAGCGGCCTTTCAATTGCCAGTATACTCATGCAGTTCATAGCCGGCAAGTTCTCTTTCTATAAGATAATGCTTACAGGTACAATTCTTTTTTTCCTCGGAGCTTTCCTCAATATAATTTTCTATGAAAATGTATATATAATAGCTGTAAACTTTTTTATAAGTTTTTTTGGTTTCGGTTTATACAATGGAATGGCAATTAGAAGTATCATAATAACCTGTAAATTTTCTAAAAATATGACAATGTCGTTATTTGTATTTTTCGAATCTGTAGCAATGGCTGCCGGATTAGAACTGGTTAACATTATCTGCGATAAATATAATTTTTCATTATTCAGTTTTACTTTTTCAATCTTTATTATCTCATTGGTAACAGTTACCTTTATGTTTATATTCTGTTATATGAATAAAAATAAAAACTGGGAATAAAAGATTTCTACATGATACTGCACTAGATATTGTTTATAATAAGTTACACTGCTATTTACAAAGTATAAATGCAGCATAATATCCATTCTCTGAACTATACACTTTTTTTACTTCTCTAAAACCGGCCTTTTTAGCATATAATTCAACTTCTTCATAAGATCTTATATAGTCATGGTTTTTCGTATGATCCAATGTTATATCTCTTTCTTCCATTGTTAGATCATTCCAATTTTTATATATTTCATTATGAAATATATTTCTATATTCAATAAGCTCCAAGTTGTTATTTCTGAACATATCATACCAGAAGACATAACCATATCTATTTTTCAGCTTTAAATAAACATTTCTCAACAATTCTGTCAATTGATCATCATTCAAATGCTGAAGCATATATCCGGCTACAATAATATTGTATTTTTCATTGATATTTTGAAGTTCTAGCATGGCATCATTGCATATAAATTCACAAGAAAAATTAACATTTGAAATATTTTTCTTGGCTTCAGCAAGTGCATATTTACTCATATCTAT
>DASCNA010000178.1:0-6068 GCA_036011305.1 Victivallales bacterium | reverse complement strand
GTTTCAATGATAAAGTCTTCTGTTGTCATAGCATTACTCCTAATATATTATTTGATTAGTCGCTTATAATATTTAGAAGTTTATGCTATGACATATAATTTCAAAGAACATCAACTAAAAAAAGTTGAACACTGCGTTTACATAATATCTTTTTTCATACTTTCAAATTGATCTTTTGATATTTCTCCTTTCGCATATCTTTTTTTGAGTATATCCATTGGTGTTTCATGTTGTAATTGAGTATTTTGTGTACAGGATGATTTCTTGATAAAACGACAAATAAAACATATAAATAAAATAAATATAATGAACATTATTATTGGCATATATGGCCACATATGGTAAAAACTATGGTGCATGATTATTCTCTTTCTTTATTATTAAATTGTTTCATGTTTTTATAAATATACATACTGAAATTTTTACTCAAAGCAAGAAAAGTAGTTTTTTATTGCATTTTTAATAACGTATTTTATCTCATAATAGAAAATATTTAACATTAATTCCTATTCATTTACTTTATCTTTGATAGCAAAAACTGTTAGAGAAACACATAAGCATGGTATAAATAAAAAAGTTATTTTTCCTTAAAACTATAAATTAACTCTTTAACTTCTTCTGGCTCTCTGAATCCATAAGCCATTATTTCTATAGTTCCCTGTCCGGCAGATGAAATACCAACACTGCCTACATTAAAAATCCTCTGAAATAGGTTTTGCCCAACTTGCACATTCCTCACATCAGTATGCCAGACATCATTTGTATATTTTGATAATAGACCTTTTCTGTAAGTTGTTTTCTTGTTTGTAATAGTTAATTTTGAACTTAATGCTTTTAACCACCATATCAAAAGTAATAACAATCCGAGTCCGTAGAGAATTATAAGAATGATAAAAATAATAAATAATATTGGTCTGTTTCTGAACATAGAAGGATGTTTTTCATATAAAGTTTCTTCCTCAACATGGTCAGATTTATTATAATCAGTTAGCTTTATATAATTATCATTATAAATCTTCTCAGAATTTATATTATCGTAATTTTTAATGATAAATTTTCCTCCACACGCTTTACATTCAGCTTGTTTGTCAACATATTTCTCTGAAATATCATATTCTTGATTGCAGATTGAGCAATAAGTCTTCATGTCAGTGACCTTATTTTTACAATAATAAAATTTTTATAATAATATTATAGTAAAACAATAATTTCTTAATTTAATAACACAATCTATATTTGAAACTAATTAAATAACTTTCAATTCACCATAAAAGAATATTACATGGGGGCTTAATGTCACAACACTTACCCAGTATGATATAAGGTTCATTTACTTTAAGTAAATCAGTAAGATTTTTTATGATGTAATTATTTAAATTGTTTCTTTTTTGAAGAGAGCAGTTTTGACCCAAAGAGTGCATGTTTCTTAAAAGTCAACAAAAAAATAGAGATGGAATTGGACGATAAAATACCTCTTATTAAACTTAACTATCCTTTGAAAGCAACACATTTTGATATTAGAAAATCAAATAGAAAACCGTTAACTTTTAGCTGAAGAAAAGGTAAATTTGCAGATAAAAATCTGTTAGTATGTTGGACCTTTATTTAAGTCTTACTTTTACATGGATATGGTGAAATTTTGGTCCTTTAAATCTTTGCATTGGAAATAATATATTATAAGTCTATTGGTGCATATCATCGTTATATCTTTTGGTTTTTAATACAATTAATAAAAATCCCCCGAAAAGTTATCGAGGGATCATAATTTAATTATATTGTTACTTCTTTATTTTTAAAAGGCTTATATAGCCTGCAAATTCATATTGCGGAGTGTTTTTTAGAATATTTTTTGGATTAATTTCTTTCAATGCAAGTGGTAGTTTACTGATTGTATTAAAGCCATTTATTAATTTTAACTGCTTATCTTTAGATAAATGCATAAATTTCTTTAACATGTTTTTTCTCGCATAAAAATCCATTATTTTTTACCTCTTTTGTAAATAAGTTTTAAAAATTTAAATACTAAGAAATCTTTATTCCGTTTTCTCCTTTCTCTTTTTAATTATTTGTTAATTTGTTACATACTCAGTACCAAATACTTCAGGCTAACTGCCTTTTATGGTACTTTTAGTTAATACTTTAACAGAGAAATATAATATAATTTTGATAATCTTATCATCAAGGGAAAATTAAAAATAGTAAGATTCTTTTATTTTTTTAGACTCAATTTTTTTGCTGTATTGCAAATATAAAATAAAAATATCAATATTATGTCGACTGATAAAATTGCTATAAAACCCCATATCAGCAAGAGGTCATCCAGCTTTATATCAAGTTTAAGTAAATTATACATATCAAAGGATATTACCGAGACTGAATAAAGAAAATATCCGATTATAGATAAGTATAATAAATAACGTATTTTTCTTTTTAATTTATCCATAATCACCTTATAAAAAGGAGTGTTAATCATTCTATCTATAGAGATAAATGTTAGCATAAATTATGCCAATATGTATTAAAATATGATTATACTAATAATTGAATTGTATTTTGCCGGGAATTTATATAAAGATAAAAAACGATACATTAACTGTAGATAATAATTAGAGACATAAAGACGCTTTTAGAGTATTTGAATTAGTTTTATGGCTATGAATAAGTGATAAATATTTATCTATATGATAGAATTAAATTTAAATGTTAATTATTTACTTGAAAACGAGGTAATCTAAAACTATGGCTAAGAAAATTAGAATTTCTGATATTGTCTTTATGAATGTAGTTGCATTACTTGGGGTAAGGTGGTTTGCTACTGCGGGACAATATGGGGCTGCATCAATAATACTCTGGGTCCTAGCTGCTTTTTTGTATTTTGTACCGATGTCTTATATTTTTGCTGAACTTAGCACTGTTTTTCCAGATACGAAGGGTGGTTTTGTAGATTGGGTAAAAGAGATTTTAGGAGAAGAAACAGCTTTTTGTTCTGCGTGGTTTTACTTCGTAGCTAATCTTTTTTATTATCCAACCATATTAACTTTTGCTGCAGTCTGCATAGCATATCCCATTAATCCTGAATTAGCTCAAAATAAAGTTTTTATCACTATTTTTGTTATTGTTTTTGTATGGGTAGGCACACTTATCAACATAAGAGGAGTTAATGTTTTAGCCATTTTTGCTAAGTTTGGAGGAATAATTGGAAATATTATACCAATTATTGTTCTCATTATATTAGCTTTCATAACTGTATTTATATATAATCATCCTATTCCTACAAATTTTTCATTTGAGCACTGGATTCCAAATCTGAATACAGGTAACCTGCTCTTTTTATGTACGCTTACATTTGCTATGGCAGGCGGAGAGATCACATCACCTTTTGCAGCTAATATGAGAAATCCTAAAAGAGATTTTGCAACAGCCACACTTATTTCAGCTTTACTTGTTTCTATATGTTATATAATTGGAACTGTTGCATTAACACTTGTATTGAAACCTGCAGATATTGGTGCTGCTAACGGAATTATTGCTGTTGTTGAAAAGGCAAGTAGAAATATTGATATGGTATGGCTTGCATCTGTGGTTGCAGTTTTGATTACAATAGCAGGTATTTCAGGAACAGCTTTATGGATGGCAGGAAGTATAAGAATGTTTGTTAAAGGAAATGATGAAAAATACGTACCTGCATTTATGAGGAAAAATAATAAAAATGATATTGCATCAAATGCTTTAATACTGCAGGCGTTAATTGTTACTTTTATCTTTTTACTAACTGCCTGTATGAGTTCAGTAGAAAGTATTTATATTATTTTGATACTAATGACGACAATACAGTTGTTTATAGTCTATGTGATAATTATTGCTGCTTATTACAAATTGAAGTTTAAAATGCAGAAAGGTGATAAATTCAGAGGATTATTTGAATCCCCCGGTAAAAAAACAGGCGCATTTATAATATGTTTTGTCGCAATGGTTTCTACGGTGGCAACAATACTGATTCCAATATTTTCTGTTCCTGCCGATACCAACATATTAGTATACGAGATAGAGATAATCGGCGGACCTATTGTATTTCTTATCCTTGCTCTCTGGATTATACGTAATGCTAAGAAGAAACATGCTAAAAAAACAGTTGAGAATTAGCAGTCCTAATATACAATGACTTATTTATTATTACTTGCATACGCGATATTTCTCAGTCTTCTTGGAACTGAATATAACAGTTCGTCGCTGCCTGATATTGCACTATTTTTTAATGTTAGCATGCCTGCAACTCAGGCAACATATTATATATTCATGTCTTTTTTTGCCATATCTCCTCTGGTTTATGCACCGTTTTCTGATTTTATGGGGCGTAAAAAAATATATATTTATTCAACATCGATTTTTGCTGTTTCCTGTTTTCTTACAATGACTTCAACTTCGATATATCAGGTCTATATATACCGTGCTATTCAGGGGTTCACAAACGGAGTAGTATTTGTAACTGTTTGTGGAGCAATGGTAGATCTTTCGAAAAAAGAAAAAATGCTGGTTAGATTTTACAGTTATTATGAAATAGTCTATGGCCTGGCATTAATATTAATGCCGTTATTGGGCGGTTATATTCAAAATTATTATGGATGGAAGGCCAATTATTTTGTTATGGGACTTTTTTCTGTAAGTATAGTTATTTTATACGCTTTGTTTTTTAAAGAAACGAATACTCGTCATAACTATAAAATTTCGATAAAAAAATGTTTTCATTCTCATATAAGATTATTAAATAATAAAAGATATATTTTCCTGATTTTTACCGGTTCTTCTCTCCTTGTATTTTTTTCAATATTTTATTCTTTTGGTCCTTTTATAGTAGAAACAGTACTTCATGGAAGTGCGATGAAGTTTGGAATAATTTCTTTTTGGTCAGGATTAATATATATGTTGGGTGCACTGTTAAATATGTATCTTATAAAAAGAAGTAAGATCAAATCTATCTGCAATCTGGGATATATTATTATTATTATCAGTATTATTGGGCTAATAATTTTGTACCTAACACATAGATTAAATCTTAATAACTTTGCTTATTCAATCTATGGTATTCAATTTGGTATGGGCTTTATATATGCAAATATTCATACATTGGTGGTGGAATGCTACCCTGATGTCCCTGCCATTGCAAATTCTCAACTGATGTTTGTTTTAAGTGTAAGTACAGTAATAATGGTACTGATGTTATCTTCTATTAGTACAAAACCAAGTTTATATATATTTGTTATCAGTTACAGTATAATTGCAATCGTAACACTGTCTTTCTATATTGTTGGGATCAACTGTGATGACAAAACTATCTCTGTACATAAAAAAAATATGTAATGAGGACATTTATTGATTTTAGCTATAGAACTATCACTCTTCTGTTATTAAAGCAAAAATTATAAATTCAATGCTTTAAATATTGTTTATTTTTTGTTATAATAAAGCTTACTGGTTAATAACTTATTTATATTTAATAAATGAAATGTGTACTATGTATAAGTATTTGAATTTCTTTTATTTATATGAATGAATTAACAATGTTTACTATATGAACAGAACTGAGGGGGTGAAGCATGAATGATATATTCAAGAATGAATTAATAGCGTTTCTAAACCTTTCAGACAAACTGCAATTTGATATACTCGATGAATTTAATGGTGACAGTCCTAATTCCATAGGGATTTTTGATATAGTTCCCCAAAATATTGATAAAAATGCTAAACTTCAGGATTTTGTAAAATTTTTAACTTTGACACGGGAGAGACATAATAAAAAACAGATATAGTTCATTTATATTTATTTCAAAACAGCCTGTTATTTAATTCAGGCTGTTTTTTTTATGTCGTAAAATTCTTAATTACTCCCTTCTAAACGTAAAGTTCTAAACAGCATTGTTTCATATATAGGTTTACCCCCGAGCAAATGGGCTACAATTGTTGCGGTAAAGCAGGTGAGAATCAGGGGAAGAATAATCTGATAGTTCATTGTTAATTCAGCTACAAGTACTATGCCGGTTAGAGGAGCTCGGACAGTGGCAGTGAACAGT
>DASCNA010000177.1:0-2137 GCA_036011305.1 Victivallales bacterium | reverse complement strand
TTTCTATTAGTGTATTTGAATACTGAAGAATTTTGGAAAGTCTATGTGACATTTTTTCCATTTGTACTCTGTATAGAAATACCTTTATATTTAATAATAATTATTTCATATTTAAGAATATTTTATAGTGATATTTTTTCTTCTATAAAAAAAATATCAGTTTATCATCCGAACGTAACATGTATATTGACTTGTTACAATGAAGGAAAAGACGTAATTTATACCATAAAATCTCTGATAGAACAGCTATATCCTGGAAATATTGAAATATTGGTGATGGTTGATGGTGCTAATATCAATAAATTAACTTATGAAAGTGCTTCAAAGTTTGCTAAAGAGTATCATTTTCATAATAAAAGAACTTCAAGGTATATAAAATTAATACCTAAAAAACAACGTGGAGGCATGGTATCTTCCAATAACCTTGGTTTACAGCTTGCTAAAGGGGAAATAATAATAAAAATGGACGGAGATTGTTCTGCAGATAATGATCTTGTCTCATGTGCTGTAGCTACTTTTTCTAACCCTAATATTATTGCTTCTTCAGGTAACATTAAGATTAGAAATTCAAAAAAATCGATTGTTACAAGATTTCAGGCAGTAGAATATATGATAGGATTGCAATTATCTAAAACAGGATTAGCCGGAGTAAATATGTTGAATAATATCTCAGGCGGATTTGGTATTTTTAGAAAAAGTTTTCTAAAGAAAATCGGCGGTTGGAAAAATGGAACTGCTGAGGATTTGGATTTAACTACTAGGATAAAAGGTTACCTTAAACAATATCCTCACTTAAGAATAATTCATTCGCATCAGGCAACAATACATACAGATGGGCCTGATACATGGGTGAAGCTCTTCAAGCAGCGCTTACGCTGGGATGGTGATATATCCTATCTTTATTTTAAAAGATATCCAAAACTTCTAACACCAAAAAATATGCAATGGAAAAGTATTTTTGCAATTTTGTGGTATGATTTTTTCTTCTGCTTATGTGTACCTTTTATGACAATAATTTATACAATTTATCTATTTTTTGCTTTTTCTTTAGGTTTTGCTTTGACAATGTTAATTGTCACTTACATTTATTATTTGTTAACAACTATAATACTTTTTACCATTTATATTTTATTTGCATCTGAAAGAAAGGCTAAAGATTTTAAATTTATAGTAATGATACCTTTCATGCCTATTTATCAGTATGTTATGAGAATATGGACTGCGGTTGCTACTGTTTTTGAACTCACATTATCCACACATAAGGATAGCAGTATGGCTCCATGGTGGGTAATAAAAAAAACACATTAATATTTTATTATATTTCAAAAGGATAAATATGGGATTAAAGCTAAAAATAAAGGAAAATAAACTGGATCAGAAAGTTAAGTATACCCCTGGGAAAAGGCATATATCAAAAATTTATTGGTATATACTAATCCTGTTAATCATATCGCCCTTTATATATTTAGGTTCAAAAATATTTGTTGATACTTTCATTGAAATAGGAACAGGCTATGTGACTTTTGATGATAAAATAGTAAGAGCACCCAGTGACAGCTATGTTGAAGAAATTTTTATTAAAGAGCATGAAACTGTAAAAATAAACCAGCCTATTGCTCAACTATTTAATCAGAATATAGAAAATGATTTAAAGTATCATAATAATGAATTACTAATACTTAATGATAGAAAAAAGAAACTGCTAAAAAACCCGCAATTGCTCTATTTAGCAAGTATGAAACAAAAAGCAGAAGATCACTTAAAAAAAACAAAAAAATATCTAGATACAATGGAAGATCTCAGGCGAAGAGGGCTTGGAAAAATACAGGAAGTTCAGCAAGGACAGAGAGATTTTGATGAAGCAAGCCAGCAGGTTCATGAAATTGAACGTAGAATAGAAGCGAAGCATCTAGAGCGTAAATTACTTCTTGAAACTGACATAGATAGAAGTATCCGCCGTAATTACAACGAAATTAAAAAACTTAATATTTCTAAGGGGTACTTAAAAGTTACTGCTCCAGAATCCGGAGTTGTAGATGCAATATATGCAAATGAAGGGGAATTTCTAAGAAAAGGTCAAAGTATTGCACATATCGTAACAAAAAAGAATATGAAAATTCTTGTATTTTTAAAAGCA
>DASCNA010000176.1:0-72415 GCA_036011305.1 Victivallales bacterium | reverse complement strand
ATGTTTATTTTGCAAATCCATACTCACCATGGGAACGTGGATTAAATGAAAATACTAATGGATTGATACGTCAGTTTTTTCCAAAAGGAACTGACTTTAACAATATTTTAGAGGATGAGGTGCTGCACGTGCAGCACCTAATAAATAGCCGCCCAAGAAAAACATTGGGCTATAAAACTCCATATGAAGTTCTAGCTTCTGGAATTAATTAGATGGGGTTGCACTTGTAAGTTGAATTTAAGAATTCTTGATACCCTAATAAAATCAATTTTAGAATTAAATATTCAAAAGAAAGATTGTTCTTTAATTTTATCAGGTTTAAATTAAATCAATTAAGTCTATTTATTATATGATTTGAAATAGTGATATAAGATGAAGAGTATAACTGAAAAATTATTTGAAAAAGCAATTGAACTTGAATTAAAAATCGGCGAATTATATACTCTTTTTTCAGAATTATTTCCACAGGATGCTTGCTTTTGGAAAGAACTGCATGAAGAAGAGAGTAATCATGCATTTATAATAGAGACTGCAAAAGAAGCAATGTTTACTACCGGATTCTCATCGAAAATAATGATTCCTGATGATATATCAAGCCTAGAGACTTCCATTAATAGAGTAACTGAACTTATTTCAGAATATAATAATAATCCAACACCATGCAGGGAAAAGGCCTTCGAACAAGCAATAGAAATTGAAAACTCTACAGGTGAGTCTCATTATGAAATAGCAATGAGCAAAGCTACTCACTCCACTGCTTTAGATATTTTTCAAAAGTTAAACAATGATGATAAAAATCATGCAGAAAGAATACAGAAATATTATAATCTTAAATTGAAATGAATTAACTGTTATTATTATTTTACAATAATGTCATGTCTGGATAGCAGTCCTCTTAACCCTGTAATAGAAAATTTTGCTTTATATACATTATTCGCTTCAGGATCAATTGAAAACTTTTCGGCAGAACTGAAATCTGCATGTTTGAGTATTGTTTTTTGAAAAACTGTTTTTGTCAGACAACTGCCGGTAAAATCAGAATTTGTAAGGTTACATTCAATAAAACTTGTTTCTTCAATTTGACAGTTTATAAAATTCGTTTTTTTTAGATTCTGTTTAAAAAAAGAAGAATTATTTAAGATACACTTTTCAAAATTAACAGAAAATAAGAGTTTATTGCATTTGCTGAAATTAATACCTATTATTTTACAGCTTTTGAAAACAATATTTTTTAAATCTGTACTGTCAAGTTTTGCTAAGGTCAGGTTACAGTCATCAAAAGTGCAATCTGTATAATTTAGATTTGACAGATCGCAGCCTAAAAAGTTACAATCAGTGAATTTGCAATTTTCAAATTCATCCCCATGCAGATTAAGTTTAGTGAAATCTCTATTTCTAAATTCTTTATTAATATGAGTTTTATTCATCAGTCTATATCGAATTTAGGATTAACCGAAATCCCAGAGAGGAAGACCTGTTTCTTTATCAGATCCTCTTGAGAATTCCGGTCCGTCAAAGGTCTGAATAATTAACTCACATGCGAAGACTATTGTTCCTGGTGCTAAATGGCCACCATATGCATTATCTTTTTCGTCACTAAGTGTAATATGTGCGTGTATGATAGGTTTCTCATTTTTTGTTGAAATATTTCCAACTAATTTTGTGATTTCCAGAGGTTTATTTATTTCAGAAAAAGCATACTCACGTTTAATTTGATCGTAGAAGCCAAGTCGGGCTTTTTTAACCGCACCTAGAGCCTCGACTCTGCCCAAGGTTATATTATTTTCAAAACAAATCTTGGTGATTTCTTCAAATAAATCAACTCCATGACTAAGTTTACCCATGAATGTTTGTTTTATTTTGACTTCTTTTATTATAGTCATATTCAATTTCCTCTGAAGTAGAAATTTATTTAATCAATATGAAATACTTCATAAAGTGATTCATTTATCGGACTATTGTCAGGGTTGGATGGCATTAAGTCACTCATATACGCCCACCACTTTTTACAAACCTCTGTAGAAGCAATTTGTTCCCATTTATTTTCATTTTCAATTTCAGCATAACCGAAAAGATGGTTGGTTTTTTTGTTGAGAAAGATAGAATAATTTGAGACACCATGTGATTTTAAGATATTGTAAAGATCACTCCATATCGGATTATGTCTTTTCTCGTATTCTTCATGCTTATCAGGATTTACCTGCATAACAAAAGCTTTTCTTATCATTATTTTATATCTCCCTTCAATATTAATTATTTCAAAGTTTTGATTCAAGTTCTCTGATTTCTTGTGCTGCTCTAATCATTGCTAAATAATTCTCAACAGGAACATAATCAGGTATGGAATTTCCTGAACCTAAAGCATAACCGTTAGCAGATTTTCTATATTTTGTCCCTAACTCCAAGACTCTACTATAAACGTCATTTTCACTTTTACTGCAAAGAAAGTCCATGTCAAATCCACCAATTACAGCTATTCGATCTCCATAATCCTGAATCCACCTATCAAAAGGAGCTATTGCATCTTCATTTGAATGTTTTGCCTGTATTCCCAGTTGTATTAAGTCTTCCATGATGTCGAATATACATCCGCATGAATGTAACAGAAAAGGTTTGCCGGCATCATGAATTATATTTATTACTCGTTTATATTGTGGAATTATATTGTTTTTAATTGTTTGCGGATTGGTTAGTAAAGATGATCTGAAGCCAAGATCATCACCAAAGCGACATACTGCAAAACTGTCTTTATATCTGTCAAGAAAATTTTTCCAGATCATACACATTGTATCCCCGATTTTTTTATACAGATCATCATATAAATCAGGATAATCCAGCATCATAAAAGGCAGGTATTCAAGTCCAACCAGATCCTCACTTATCTCAAAAACGCCATTGCCTATGCCTCCTACAGCTTTCATACCAGGAGGTAATGATTTGATTAAAGCTTCGAATTTTGGAGTGGAATGTTCTTCAAATAATTTTGGAAGATCATTCCAGGGATAGGATTCAAAATCTGATCTTGTCTGGATTGGACCGACTTTTCCTCCGTGAATAGCTCCACCGCCAGGCAAAATTGTAGTTATGCATTCTTCAAAGGAAACGATATCGTAAGTCATTTCCTTAAAAAAAAGAGAATAATTTCTAAAAAATTCTGACAGATCAGATTTATTTCCGGAGTAAAGTGATGCAAATTCTGTTTCAAGTATTTTTTCCATTACATTTGGGCTTACTATATGTTCATATATAGGAAGCCGTTTTGGGCGAATATTTTTCATTACGTCAATGAATAAATTGTAATCTGGTTGAAATTTCATTTTTCCTGTCCATTATTTGCTATATAAGAATACTCTTTGTCAGATAAATTCATTAGCTCCTGGAGTGTATTAACATCGGTAAAGTCCTGTATTATTAAATGGTGGATATCTACCCTGAGAATATCTCCTGAGTTAATTTTTGTTAAAGTCGAACTTGATTTCTGGGAATATTGATTGTTTGAAGTAGTTTTAATTACAACTTCGTTATAAGGATAATTGCGTTGTTTCATAAATATTAAAAGGCCTTTGTCAATCTCAAATGCGCTTTTAAGTGAATCCTGTAAATTTGTTTTATCAATCACATAAACGATACCTAGAGATCTTTTGGCTTTCATGATATCAGAAGTATTCCAGACAAAGAAATTTTTGACATTTTTAATGTTTTTAAAATACAGGTTTAAATCTGCTTTTATCGCTTTGGAACTGTCAGGATGTTTGTACATATACTTAAGAGTGGAAACTGTACTGTCATTTTTAGAAGATTTGCTGTCTTTATGCGATTCACCGCAACCGGATAAAAGCAATGTAATGCTGCTTATTAGGCCTAGTACTAAGAAGGTTTTTTTAATTTTCATTTTATTCTTTCCCTAAATTCAACAAAATTTATACCATCCCAAGTTTTTAATAACTTTATACTTCACTCAAAATTTAATATTGTTTATTATTTAATTAAATCAACTTTTTTATGACGTGTAATTTTAACATTTTTTAGATTATTAATTAACTCTAAATTGAATAGAATAATGTTTTGAGGAAAAAATCTAATTAGTATAATCTTTAGATATATAATTATAATAAAAAGGAGGTTGTTTTGAATAGAAAAACATGGTTTAAATCCAAATGCTGTTAAAGTAATGAAAGAGTCAGGTGTTGATCTTTCCAATCAAACTTCAAATTTTTTATCTGAATTTGATAACTTAGATTTTGATTATGTTATAACAGTTTGCGGAAATGCCAGTGAAAATTGTCAGCATTATCCTGACGGAACGAAAGTTATCCATGCAGGATTTGATGATCCTCCTAAGCTTGCAGCCGTATATAGTGATAATGATAAAAAGCTGGAATGTTATAGAAACGTAGGAGATGAAATAAAAGCTTTTGTGGGAAAACTTCCGAGAATATTGAAATGCAAGGAATAAATTATGGTAAATAAAAAAACCTTTAAATATTTTTTAACGTTATTTAACATTATGGATTTTTTTCTGTTATTGTAGGAATTATCCTCGGCAAAATACTGGATGGTCTTTCTCTCAATATTAAAGGTGCTCCTGTCTTATCTATACCAATAGCTGTCTGTCTCTTTTTATTGATGTATCCAATTATGGTTAAGGTTGATTTTGCCGGATGCAGCCTCCTTGGTGTTGCACCATGTACTGCTATGGTTTTAATATGGGGTTATCTTGCAAAAGGAAATGACGGTTTGACTTTAGTTATGGTTGCAGTTAATTCTCTGATAATGCTTGTGCTTTTCGGTTTATCTTCAAGGGGCGGCACTTGCTACTGTAACTGGAGTGTAAATAGAAATTCCTGATATGCTTATGCTTGTAAAAATATGTTTAAAAACTCAGAATTGGTTCAAAAATATAAATAATTTAAGTATTATTATTTATTTATATCTGGAGTTCTTTATTTTTGAAAAAACAAATGTCAGTGTAGGGATTTTTAAAAAGTATACTGTTATGCGCATTAAAAAAGCTCCTGCTACAGTAAAAAAAACAGCATAGGGTATATATTCACTATTTATTTTTTCTGCCATATTATTTAGGAGTAAGCTTAGTATAAATCCCCAAATAGCAGAAATTTCAGGATAAAAATTTCCTGTCATACTTGATACACTGCGCCTTCTAATTATATCGCATATAAAACCGCCACCTGCTACTGTTATTACAGCTAGAAGAGGTCCCCATAAAATTAGAGGCTGTGCTTCTGAATCTAAAGCTGCTAAAACACCGAATACGGTAAATACAGCCAGCCCTAATGCATCAATAAGAACAAATATATATTTGAAAAATATATTAGTGAAGATTTGTGCTGCGTTACTGAGAGCCAATGTGAATTTAGCTTTTTGGGCTGTTAGTAATAGTTTTTTATATATGTTTATAAGTAAAAAACCAATAGCAATGGTGATAAATATCATATACAGAAAAAGTGGATCAAGGACAAAGTACATGGGATATCTGGCCATTATTATATCACGTATTATTCCTCCCCCCAAAGTAAAAATTGTTACAAAAAAAAGCACTCCTATAAAGCTATAGCCTTCTTCAATTGCCAATTTGAGAGAATAAATACTATAGGCAATTATGCCTATAAAAATAATATAAAAATACCACCATGAATTTATTGTTTGATTAATCATTATAGGAAATAAATAATGTTTAACTATATGGGAGTACTTACCTGAATTTTTCAACTTTTGTAATGCGATGTTTATTTTACTAACTTCACTTTTAGTAATATTTTTCTTATTGAAGATATAAAACACATCTTTTGGTGGTAGTGAAATTTTACTATATTTTGCGAGTTCATTCTCCCATGAATTTTCGTATATAAGCGAAGCTCCTATTAGTCTATCAATAAAAGCGAACGAAACTTTTTCTTTTTTAAGGTTTATAAAGTTTTTAACTTCATCATGCGCAGCAAGTATATATTTAGAATTTGCATGGTTGGAGATAAAATTATTTAGTTTGTCGTTACTGTATGCATAACCTTTTGTTATACCAAATTTAATATTATTTGTTGTTATATACTCTAAAAAATCATCAATTGTTTTAACATTCAGATTTTTTAGAGTATTTCTATGAGTATATAAAACATTTGATGTTTGACGGACAGGGATACTGAACCGGAACTCTTTTTCCCGTTTTGGCGTTTTAAAAGCACTGAGCATCATATCAATCTTGCCGTTTTTAAGTTCTTCCAACTGCTTAGTCCATGGTAGTTCGACAAATTTAAATTCAAATTCAGCTTTTGATGCGACTGATTTTGCGAGCTTTATATCAAGCCCCTGTAAGAATGCATGGCCATGTATTTCTTTTATATATTCATATGGATAAATATTATACTCCAGCCTACCTTTAAATTTTTTTCACCATAAGTCCTTTTAATTTCGGTGTTGCCGGATAGTTCATATGAAATAAACAATGCAGTAAAACATAAAAAAACAACTATGTTACGCAGAGAGAAACAATTTAGATAATTCTTTTGAATATTCATAAAGCGGTCTTTGATGGTTAATAAAATTAAATTTTATTGAAAGTATCTATCTGAATTATAATCTGTAGTCAGCCTTATTAACAGTTTTATATGTTCTAAAATTCTACACTATGTTTGACGTAATCATGTCAAACAAATTTGTTTATTTTTCACAATGATGTAACTTAATAAGTTTTTTGTTTTATTTTAAAATATTTATTAATATTTAATTGGGGAGAGAGCTATGGCTACATCTAGTTCTGATAGAGCTTCAAATGAGTTTGAAGTAAAGAAACAGCCAAAATCCTTTTATATGATTTTTTTCATGGAATTTTGGGAACGTTTCGGTTTTTATGTAATGAACACAGTAATTATTTATTTTTACTTTGTTAAACATCTCGGTTTTACCGAAGTTCATGCATTTAATATATTTGGTGCATTTACAGGTTTCCTCTGGGGATTTATGATTTTCGGTGGTTATATCGGGGATAAGTTTTTTGGAACAAAAAGAACTCTTATTTTTGGTGCAATTGTTCTTTTCTGCGGTTATTTCTTTTTAGCTTTTTCTGACCTTAATACAGTATATATTGCACTTGGACTGATTGCTGCCGGGGAAGGGCTTTTTAAAGCTAACCCTGCTAGTCTTCTTTCAAAATGTTATGAAGAAAATGATAATAGGCTTCACACAGCATATACATATTATTATATGGCTATAAATATTGGTGCCTTAATAGCTACTTTTGCTGCTCCTGCACTTGCAGTTGCTTTCAGCTGGCGTATTGCATTTATATTCTCAGCAGTAGGTATGATACTTGCTCTTTCAAATTTTATTATTTATAAGAAAGCTATCAAACACGTTGGTTCAGAACCTGATAAACAGCCTTTTAATTTTATGAAACTTATCGGCATGATTGTTATTACTGTAGTATTGACATATTTAGCTGCCTACATGCTTAAACGCATGGATATGGTATATCCATTTTTCTATGTAATCTGTATAATTGCATTAATATTATATTTCGTATTTGTTGCTAAAATTTCAAATTCTCTGGCTAGAAAAAAAATGCTTGTGGCTTTTGTCCTTCTAATTGAAGGTGCATGGTTTAATGTACTGTACCAGCAGATGTACACTTCAGTAAATTTCTTTGCCATTAAAAACTCGTTCCCGTCATTTTTAGGTATCCACATGAGTCAAGTTTCATTTCAGGGATTTGATTCCATAATAATTATACTTTTTAGCCCTCTGTTTGCTATGTGGTTTATCAATAATGCCAGAAAAGGGAAAAGTTTGAAAATTACAACCAAGTTTACAATCGGTTTTTTCTGTTGTTCTATTGCATTTTTTATACTGTTGTTAAGTACACATTTTGCTAATTCTCAGGGAATGTTGTCTTCATTATGGATATTCCTGTTTTATATATTCCAGGGAACAGGAGAAATTTTAATCTCTGCTCTCGGACTTGCTATGATAGCTGAATTGATACACAAACGATATACAGGTTTTGTTTACGGATTTTATTTTCTAACGATTGCAATTGGTAGTATGGTCGGAAGTAGATTGGCAGATTTTTCTGTTCCATCCAAGCATATAACCACAGCAATAGGTGCATTACCTGTTTATGGTAAATTCTTTTTATATGTGGGAATATTATCTACAATTATTGCAGTGATTATTGCAATTGTAAAACCTTTCTTAGATAAATATATCAAAGAAGAAGAAGTAAAATTATAGGTAATTACTTTTCTAGATTGGCATATAAAATTTATGCCAATCGATTCCTTTGATGTTTTTTGATATAATTACTGATTATTCAATCTTATTTTTATACCATTTATTAATTGTTAAAAAAAAGAATATCATGGATACTACCATTAATAATATTATTCCCAAAGGGACTACTAAAAGTAAACTTCCCTTCGTAAATGTCAGCATAAATAAGATGGACACAGTAAATACAGCATAGATAAAGTTAAATACGGAAGACGCATTTGCTTTGTTGTGATGAGAAGATATTCCAAGAGATATAGTGCTTACGAATACAAATGGTACACCAAGCAGTACAGTGAATATTGAGGAAAATATTAAAGCAACACTGTTGTACCCGGATATTATTGATAGAAATAGAACAATTCCACCTGCAATAGAAATTATATTTCCAATCATGATAAAATTTAGTTCTTTTATTTTGTGGTGAGTAAAAATTATGATTAAACAGCCGGTAAAATATCCTAGATATGAACAGAAAAAAAGCGTTCCATAAATTTCTTCATTCAACTTAAGGTAGTCAATACCGATAAATGGAAGGGTGATTATGCATCCATATATTAACGAAAGGCTTAAGCCATATAGAAAAGAGTTTGAAACAACTTTTTTATTTTTAAATGCTGAAGATAACTCTGAAACTATAGTTGTTATAGAGAAATAACCTGTTTTATCTTTATCAATGCTTTTATGAAGTTTGAAACATAGAATACATGAAAGAGTATTGTATATAAATAGAAAATAAAAACATGAGATAAATCCAAAATGATATGTCAAATATCCTCCAATCATATTAGAAAAAGCAGGTACTAATGCCAGTGAAATTTGACAATAAGTGATACTTACAGTCGCCTTTTTACCTTTAAAGAAATGATTTATTACTGCAAAAGCCAGGACAAGTCCAGCTGATACTCCCAGGCCATTTATGAATCTACCTATAATCATTATACTATAGCTATATGTATAATATGATAGTATACACATAGCTGTTCCAAATACTCCTAATGCTATTGAAGTTATGAGAAAAGTTCTATATCCATAAATATTTGCCAAAGAGCCTGAAAGTAATTGTGAAATAGAATAGCCGACAATAAAAGTAAGAATAATAAACTGCGCCTGATTAACGGAAATTGAATAAAAAGTTCTCATTGCTGGCAGTGCCGGGCTGATTAAAGCTGTATTTAATACAGCTAGAGACACAGCCATTATTAGTGGAAATAATGAAATTTTTACATTTGTATTTGTCATATTATAATCTCTTAGTAATTTTCAAAATTTAGGTGAAATCATAATTTAAAAAGGGGGACTGTATTGTTAAATGTACCCTTTGGTACATTCTAAAATTGCAGAATGTGGTTTTGCTATATATTCTGACCATATTTCAAATAGCTCTTTATCTTTTATTATTTTTTCAGGTAACACTAAGTCATGCCAAATAATATTTTGAAAACCTGCTTTTTCTAAATTTTTTTCCATAACTTTTTTTGAATAATGATTTGAGTCGATTTTAAACTTAGGATTTTGTATAGAAAATTTAACTTTTGCTATATCATTATTTTTTGAATAAGTTTCAATGAATAACCCCTGCTTACTATAATCTAAATTTAATCTTTCAAAACACCCTATAAATCCAATGCAAAATAATTTACCTCCAAGTTTGAGATTACGAGCTATAGATTTCATCATATCTAGTAATTCAATTTTATTTTTACTACACTCAAATAACCATGATGCTGTGGCAATATCAAATTCATCAATTTTTTTTAAATTTGAAGCATCAGCATGAATATATTTGATTCCTACGGGGTTATTCAATTCTTCTATTTTTGCTAGTTCAATCATATATTTTGATACGTCTACACCAACAATGCTCCCAGCGCCCCATTCATGAAGCTTTCTTGTTATGTGTCCATATCCGCAGGCGAAGTCAATTATTTTTTTTTGCGTTACTATGTTTTTAATATAATTGTATAATGAATAATCCTGTATATCATAGACATAATTTTTTTTTGCTTTTTTGTAATCTAATGATGTTTCTTGGTCATAATTATAATTCATAATTTTATTTTCCTTTAATTTTGAGGAATTGATAGTTTTTTACTTGAACTTATTTCTGAGTTTAAACTTTTTATTTTTCAAAACTTTCTGAACTCATCTAATAGTTTCTCAGCATTAACTTCAGTGCAAACTTTAGAGTGTTTTCTATTGTCCCATTCAGTTCCTTTTATATATTTTTTCCTTCGGTCAATATAAGTTTGCCCAAGCATTAATCCCTGAGTATTGACATATACTCTGCCGTTAATCGTTTTAAAAAGTGATTTATCCGCCGCATAAAAAATGGCAACAAGATCATGTGGAAATATTCCGTTAATATTAAAATTCTCTGAAAGAAAATTGTAGAATGTACTTGTAAGTGATTTAATGAATGCGCCATATTTTTTATGACTTGACATTGTTTCTAAATACTTTTTAGACATAATAACTTTTGTAGTTACATCAAGTCCTACCATAGTTACCTGGCATGGAGAACTAAATATTTTTTCTGCTGCTACTGCATCACTATATATATTGGCTTCTGCAGCAGGCGTGACATTTCCATTTTTCAGGTATGCTCCACCCATAATTATAATCTCTTCAATATTCTCAGCTATTTCAGGTCTTAGAGTCAGTGCAAGTCCTATATTGGTTAATGGACCAATTGATAAAAAAGTTATCTTTTCTTTCGATTTTGAAATCGTATCAATTATAAATTCAACCGCTGTTATTGACCTTAAGGTTTTAGACATATAAGTTGATGTAATAGTACCAAGCCCATATTCTCCATGTATTGAGGGGGGTGAGTGCCTTAGCGGCTGGTTAATTGGTTTCTCCTGACCGATTGCTAGAGGAATATTTTCTTTTCCAGTAAGTCTCAAGATATATGAAACATTAAATGCTGCTTGTTTTGCCGTAACATTTCCAAATACAGTGGTTATTCCAGTAATTTTAAATTTATCAGAATCAAGAGCATATAAAAGAGCTAATGCATCATCAGTGCCGCAATCAGTATCTATTATAATATTTTTTAACATAATCTTATCCTCTATTTTAGATTATAATTAATTTTACTTCTATATACAATATTAATCTGGTTATGGATGATATAAAGAATACGATGTTTAACAATAAAAATATTAAAACTATTTTAGTACCGTTTTTTAAAGAAATGAAAGAGCATAGGAGGTAATGACAAGCCAGATGATTACTATAAAAACATTTTTATAATTTTTTATGTATTTTATAAACATATCTTACCTGCTAAAAACTATACTGTCTAAAGTTAAATTTGTCATAATAATAATAGTATTTCTCATGGCTTAATATGTATTATTTGGATTGGTTTATTACAATTGTCTGTAATTAGCGGAGTGTAAACATCTCCGTATTTATCCAATCCATTGATATAGAGCGAGTTTATTTTTAAAAGTATTTTTTTATATTTAAAAGAGCTTTCATAGTTATATCTCCTTTATTTTTAATTACTTCCTTCGGTCGTTTTAAATAGATAATATTAACTGAGTAAACAGGGTTAATGCTCTGATACCATTAATAAGTTTCTCATACGCTTAAGGTATGGAATACGCAAACCAGCAAATTTAATATAGATACAAAATCCTAGTATTGTAGCAATAATGGTTACAGATGGTAGTATCAATTCAAATTTTGAATCTATAAATTGAGGTAATACTACTGAAAACAGTGCAAACAGGCTGTAAATGAAATTGAAAACAGCTGACCCATTGGCCTTATCTCTATGTGAAGATATTGCCATTGATGAAATGTTAACAAATATAAACGCTATTCCAATAAGAGATATAAAAATACTTGAAAATATAATTGACATATTTAATTCTAATGAAAATGCGCTTATAAAAAAGATAAATCCTCCTGTTATTGTTATACTCATACCAAGTAATATTGATGCATTGGCATTTAACCTGCCTGTAGAAAATCTGGTTAAAATTGTCCCTATAAAATATCCCAAGTAAGATAAGAGGAAAAAGAATCCGAATTTTTCCGGTGACAGGTGTAAATCTCTAATTCCTATAAATGGCAGGAGAGCTATGGTTAAATATATTATTGCTAAAAATAGACCGTATATAATTGAACCCAGAATAAGTTTTTTATTACGAAAAGCTAATAGATAACTGCATATAATTCTTTTGTTTGAAAACAGTGATTTTTTTTTAGCATCCAAAGATCTCGATAATAGGAAACAGGAAAATGCTGTGAGTATATTACATGCCGTCAAAAAGTAAAAACATGAAATCCAACTGTAGTTGGAAGTTAAAAAACCGCCAATATAACTTGAAAAAGCAGCAATAAAAGCCAACCCCATTAACCCGTAAGTAGTGATATCTCTAACTGCCTTACCTATATAGAGTTCGTTAATTATAGCGAAACCTAACGCTAAACCGCATGATGTACCAAAACCTTCAATAAACCGTCCTGTCATCAACATGAAAAAACTGCCTGAATATGATGAATAAATGCATATAAATGATCCAATAGCTCCTGTCATAATTCCCAAAAACATACTTTTCTGATAACCAAACTTTTTTGCTATTGCCCCAAAGCTCAGCTGACTTACAGCATAACCTCCAAGAAAAATTATTACTACAAACTGTGATTGAGAAACTGCTATATGGTAATATTCTTTTATTGCCGGTAAGGCAGGTGAAAGTAAAGCTACGTTCATAACACCAAGTGAAAGACCTGCCATGATAGGTATAATTGATAAATTTCTGTCTCTAAGATTTTTCATTATTAACTTTTTTTATATAGTTTTTTATTTTAATTGTGCCCGTTATTATTTCATGTAAAGGATAAGTCTGGAAATGGATGATACCAGAAAAACAATATTTAGAACAAGGAAAACAAAAGCTATCTTAGTACCGTTTTTTAAAGAAATAAAAGAGTATAGGACAATAGTAATAGAACCAGCAATAAAGATTATAGAAGAGAACAGTAGACCAGAAAATGAATAACCAAGTCCAAGCAAAATAATTCCAAAACAGCCCAAAATTAAAAATGGATCATTTTTGAAGAGTTTTATCTTATAGAAATAAATGAAAACTGCAATACTCATAATAGCCAATATAAGAAAATTTATACCATTTGCTATAGCCAAATACCCCAGTATACTGCCTGTAAATGTTATGCATGTCTGATAAAAAAAATATTTATCTCTGGCTAAAATAGTTGAAATAAATATAATCAACTGTCCTAAGAAAAATAAAAAATGAGCCATTTCAAGATTAGTTAAAAATAGTGCAAAAGTTGTGATAATCAATCCAATAATTCCTATAAAAACATACTTATTGTTTATCACAAAATTATGGACCCAATTACTTTCTTCTAATGAAATATTGCTGATCTTTGAATTTGTCATAATAAATTTATACTCTTTTCAATTTTAATTAATTTTTTAATACTTTCTTTTATTAAATTTCAGTTAAAATTATTAACCTTGATGTATTTTATGCATATGTGACTTACATGTATCATTTATCTCATTTTTATTTATACTTTCGTTTGAAATAAGTGGTGTATAAACACTTCCATGTTCGTCAAGACCTTTGATATAACCTGACATCAACTTTAAAAGAAATTTTTTAATTTTTATTAAAGTATTCATTTTATATCTCCTTTCTGTTCTTAGTTATATAAAGATATTATGCAATGGTACATTTGTAAAATTTATTATTTGAATGAATTGGATAGATAAAACAAATGATAGTGTTATAATATTTGCAAGGATATCTGTTGATTTATATATATATATAAGAAAGTGAAATTATGAATAACTTATCTAATGTTAATCTGAACTTTTTGGTAGCTCTAGATGCTCTTCTTAGAAACAAAAGTGTCTCACGTGCGGCTAAAGAGCTGAATCTAGCACAACCTACTTTAAGTAATACTTTAAGACAATTACGAGAAATATTCTGTGATGAACTTTTAATAAAAAGATCAGGGCATGATATGCTTTTAACTCATAAGGGTAAAATGCTGATTTCTCCTGTTTCTGCTGCTTTAAAAAATATTGATAATGTATTCAGTACTGATGATAAATTTAATCCTGAGTTAGATAATCTAACATTTAATATTGGAATGCCTGATCATGTTACCTCGGTTTATATGCCTCAGATAATAACTAAAATAAGAAACAATGAGAACCTTAAAATAAATCTGATTCACATTAATAATTTATTAAGTTACGAAGAGTTCAAAGCAAACTGTATTGATTTAGCCTTTGGAAATTTTAGCCTTAATTCTGATTTTATTAATAATGAAAAACTCATTACTACTCAACTTGTATGTTTATGTTCAACTAAAAACCCATTATCTGAAAATAAAAAGCTTACAGTTAAAGATATTTTATCAACTCCACATATTAGAGTAAAATATAGAGATGATTTTTGGGATGATTTAGATATTAGACTTTATAATTTATATGACGAAAAAATCAAAACTGCTATTACGATTCAGAATATATGTGCTGCAATCAGTATTATGGAACGAACAAAATATCTACTTATTACTTTAGCACCTGTGGCTAATTATTTTTCAGATACTTTTGACTATCGTATTTTTGACCTTCCTCTAATGTGTAAATCTATTAACTATAACATGTATTGGGAAAAGGCAAATGATAATAATCAGGCAAATCTATGGCTGAGAGGGCTCTTTAAAAAATATTTAAAAGAGTAAGCTAAGCCGTCAATTCTCTAAAGCTGTATATTTGTTTTAAAGAGGCAGTTAAATCGTTTTGTGCATTGAATTCATGTTTTACAGCAATCGTTTTACAACCTGCCACTATTGCTGATTTTAAACCTGCTTCTGAGTCTTCAAAAACAAGAACTTCATCGGGTTGAAGGTCAAGTTTATCGAGTGCCAGTATATATGGTTCAGGGTCAGGTTTATGTTTAATGACGTTTTCCTGAGTTATGATTATCTCAAAAAAATGTGATAGTTCAAATCTATTTAAAATATTATTGACCATCCATTCGGCGGCAGAACTGACCAAACCTAATCTACTGTCTGTTTCAGATAATCTTCTTAAATAATTCAGAATGCCATCAGTTAAAGTCAAATCATTATTAAGCAGTTCAAGGTATATCAGTTTGAATTTTTCATTGAATTCGTTTTTAGAAGGTGTAATATTTCCTTTATAAAAAAAATATCCAGTTACTGTCTCCCAATTTTCGCCCATAACATTTTTATAAATATCGGACTTAACATATCCACCATATAAATTGCATGTTTTGGCTAGGGCCTTACCTTTTAATTCTTCTGATTTAACCAGAGTTCCATCTAAGTCAAAAAGATAACCTTTATAGTTTTTCATATTTTATCCTAAAAGTGTTACTTTTTAATAAATTTTGTTAAATTATTAATTTTAAAGAATTCATCAATCAAATTTAAGGTTGAATCAGTATTATTAAATGTTATAGCTGTATCAAGCAGGCGTTTGGAATCTTCATAACGGATAGAATTGATTACTTCTTTTACTAAAGGTATAAATTTAGGAGGCATGCTAAATTCATATATGCCTGCACCTAAAATATAAGGTACTGCATAAACATTTCCTGCTATTTCCCCGCAGAGCGATAATTCTTTATCAGGATAATTAGCAAAAATACTGCCAATGTTTTTCAATACCTTTAGAAAAATTGGATGAAGCGGTAGGAACTTATTAGGTAGTACTTCATTAGTCCTGTCTGCTGCAAAAATATATTGAAGTAAATCATTCGTGCCGATACTTACAAAATCAACCTCAGAAATCATGTTTTCAATGTCGAATAAAACTGATGGTACTTCAAGCATTATTCCAAGTTCATAATCAGTAGAAAACTGAGAATTTTGAGCTATTAGTTTATCTCTAACTGATACAAGTATTTCCTTAAGACGGATTATTTCCTCCTTGTTAGAAATCATTGGAATGAGTATTTTTAATTTACCATGTCTTCCTGCTCTTAAAATAGCTCTTAAATGCGATCTGAGTATGCTGTCATTATTCAGTAAAAATCTGATACCTCTATTACCTAATGCAGGATTATCTTCATAAGGAGTGTGAATATATGGTAAAGGTTTATCTGCACCGACATCAAGTAATCTTATTGTAACTGTTTTACCCTTTGCCTCTTTAAGCACTTTAGAAAAAATCTGATACTGTTCTCTTTCAGAAGGGAGTCGATCTCGTATCATATAAAGAAATTCAGTTCTGTAAAGCCCAATTCCATCTGCTCCGTATTTTTGTAGCAGACTTACTTCATTTACTAAAGCAAGATTTGCATTCAGTTTGATATTTTTATTATCTAATGTAATAGCCGGTTGAGTATCTACTTTTGAATTTTGCGCAGATTGTAAACGAGATTTAATTATATCATTAAATCCCGTTTTTATTTTTTGATCCGGCCTGATATAGGCTGTTTCAGTAAAACAATCCAAAATAATATCATCGTCTTTGTTTGCTATATTTGTGATATTAGGTGTTTTTAAAAGTGCAGGTATATCAAATGCTCTTGCGAGTATAGCAATGTGCGCTGCAACTCCTCCTTTTTCGCATATTATGCCTTTAATATTATTTGCAGGCAGTTTTAGCAGATCTGAAGGCAACAGTTCTTTTGCAATCAAAATGTAATTTTGAGATTCAGTAAAATCTATATCTTCACTATATATATTGTTTTTCTTTAATGAATTTAATGTTATTATCAATCGGATAAGGACATCTTTAAGGTCCATTATTTTATCCTTGAAATCTTCATTTTTTAGTAATGAAAAACGTTTTTTATACTCATTAAAAACCCGTTTAATACTATACTCAGCAGTACGTTTTTTAGTTGTAATACCTCTTTTAATTTCATTTAGAAGTGTTTTATCTTCGAGAAAAAGCAGATGGGCATAAAAAATTGAAGCATCTGCTTCCGAAATTTGAGTTAAAGCTTTTTCTTCAAGAGCGATTATCTTTTTTTTAGTAATTGTTATCGCATTTGATAAAACAGTGAGTTCTTTATCAGGTGTATCAGTTTTAGATGGTACAATATCATTTAAGATATTAGAAGATTGAAATATTAATGCTTTACCAATAGCAATTCCTGTATTACCGGATATTCCGCTAATTGTCTGTGATATATCAGGGATATTGGGAGAAGAATTATAATTATCTTTTTCAGATGGGTTATTGGCTAAAGCTGTTAAAATATCAGTGTTTAATATTAGACTTGCAAGTTGAGTGCTTATTGATCTGGCAGTATCGACAATATTCTCAGTGAATTTTTTAGGTTCATCGCCTTGTATTACAAGGATTCCTAAACATTTTCCTGCAATTACCAGAGGAACAGAAAGATAGGACTTGTAAATTTCTTCTCCGGTGGATGCGAAGTACTTGAAATCATGATGATTTTCTGGATTAATAATATTCAGAATTTCATTATCTCTAAAGCAGATACCAGTTAATCCTTCACCGGATTTCATTTTAACTTTGCCGATAGATTCTTTCTTTAAACCATGAGTTGCCGTTAATACTAAAGCATCCATATCTTTGTCGAAAACATAGACGGAACAGACTTTGGCATCTAGTCCTTTTGCTAGTGTTAATACAGTTTCGCCCAGTATAGATTTAGTATCACTATTATTGGCTATTATATCTGATATATTTTTTAGTATGTCAAAAAGTTTGTTTATCATTATTACTATTTATCATATTTTAAGGTACATTATAGAGTAGTTTTTATTAATATAATACAAGTTTTCGATATAATAAAACTATATTAACCCGTTTGTTTTTAAAGTAGTTAATATATTAGTACAAAAATTTATAAATATTCTATAAACAGAACTGCTGGTGTTTATTTTATTAACGACTGCAATGAAAGTATAATATATAAAATATGAATGAAAAACTTTTTATTGAGAAAATAACTCCGATGTTAAGACAGGGAAGTGATGTGGTAATAGGACCTGGTGATGATTGTGCTGTAATTGATATAGGCAACACAGACAGATATTTGCTATACGCAGTTGACCAACTCATTTCTGATATTCACTATGAATACAAAAATACAGATCCTATAAAAGCCGGTGCCAAATTAATAAATAGAAATATAAGTGATATCGCTGCTATGGGCGGGCTTCCGGCACACGCTGTTGTAACTGTGGCTATTCCTAATAATGATATTGACAGAATTGAACGATATTATAAAGGGTTGACATCTGAAGCAGATAAATGGAACGTCAGTATTTGCGGTGGTGATTTTGCAAAGTTGAAAACTCCGAAATTAGAAGTATGCACTCTTTCTATTACCGGGTATGTAGATAAACAGAAATTATGTCTTAGAGAAAATGCAAAGGCAGGTGATGCTCTGTATGCAACTGGCAGGTTTGGAGATTCTTTTATGAGTGGGCATCATCTTGATTTTACACCTCGAATAAATGAGGCGCAATTTTTAGCAGGCCGATATACTGATACTATGATGGATGTCAGTGATGGACTTCTCATAGATTTAGGAAGGTTGACAGAAAAGTCCTATGTTACTATTTCTTTAGAATTGGATAAAATACTACCTAGAACTTCGGGTTTAGCTATTAAAAATATTCTTAGTGACGGGGAAGATTATGAATTAATTTTTACTGTAAAACCTGAAAATGAAAAAGAAATGAATGAATTATGGCAATTTAAAGATGTCCCGTTAACAAAAATAGGAAAAGTTGTGCCATTCAATGGAATGCATGTTATTGATAGTGAATCAGAAGAAGATCTATGTTCAGTATATGATATAGGGTGGGATCATTTCAATGTTTAATTGTTAATGATAAATTATTAATGTATTGGATTTGGTCGGTATGTGATCCTGTTCCTCCGTTTATAGAGAAAACCTTTAGATAATAAAATTGTGTATTGCAGATTGTTGATGAACTTGAAACTCCTGTTGGAAACGGTTAGTTAATAGCATTTAATTATTTCTGAAGCAGAGTTATGGTCTAAATATAAAGACCATTTTTTATGCTTTTTCAGTGCTGTTCCAGGTACCATATTGGTAACTCTTTCTCTGAGTATTTTTGAAATTGCATGGGCTCTGATTTTGTCAGGTATCACTGAGATGATATTTTTTGTCTGTAGAATTTGATGAACTGTAATTGTTATTGCTTCTTCAGGTATTTCATCCAGGGATTTAAAGTTTTGAGTCCTAAGGAAATATCTCTTGGTAAGGTCATCTACTTTTACTTTAATAAAAGGCTGTTTTATAACAAAGTTAGCAGGAGGATTATTAAATGCTATGTGCCCTGATATACCTACACTGACAATACCTAAATCAATTGGCCTTTTTCTTATTTTTTTATTGAGAATGGAAATAGTCCTATTTATATTTTCATTGGTACTTATAAGGTTTACTTTTCCTACAGTTACATGATCTAGGAAATAGTGTTTTAAAAAGCTTACAGAGCTGGCTTTATGATTTAATGAAAGACCTATAAAACCTTCCATATGAAAAACTTCAACTTTTGACCAGTCTATATTCTTTTTAATCATATTTTTAAAGAAATCGATTTGAGATATTCCAGTAGATAACAGTAATCTGGCTGAACCATTTTTTTTAATACTTTTTTTAAGTATTCTTGTTGCTTCTTCTGCAGCTTTTTTGCTGATTACTGCTTTATTTTCTGCTATTGTTATTTTCATATCGATCTATTAAATCCAATATTTTTTAGCTATGGCTAATTTATTGCTACTGTAGTTATTTCTATTCAATAATATATTATACAAGGAAATCAATACACTTACGATTTAAAATATTTTTAAAATGATAATTTTGTGTAAGTGTAATTATAATATTTTATTATTACGCTAAATTATTGAATATGCTGTTGACCGGTTGGCTGATAAATATTAGTTTTTATTGTATTTATTAAACAGAATGTGATAACACAAAGGTTTTAATTTTATGATTATTAATAAATTGTTGAGTTTATTAATATACTGCATTTTGGCAATTATGATATTTTTAAATATAGCCGTTAAAGGAAATACACGAGATAGTAATATGAATTTATTTAATTATACAAATAAAATATCCAAGGAAAGAATGTTAATTGTTATTTCAGCGCCTTCTCTGAATGATAAATATTATAGAAAGAGTTTTAAAGATATAATAAACTTTGACATAAACTTTGCTAAGGCTGTTATGGGCAGAGATAATATTATCGTACTTGTCGATAATGATACAATAAAATATTTTAAAAAAGAACTTCCTGATGATATACTCCTTGAGGCAAATATATCTGATATTTGGATAAGAGATTTTTCTACAGTAATACCTTCAAAAATGGTACAGTTTGTTTATGATAGGCCAAAAGAAAAATACATTCAGAATAGTTTTAAAAATTTTTCATTAATGAATAAATTGAGGTTCAAACAAGCAGATTTAAAAGTCGATGGTGGTAACATTGTAGACAATAATAGAGAGAGTATCATTGTTACAGAGAAAATATTAAGGCGAAATCCTGGTTTTACTAAAGAAAGCATAATTGTAAAACTGAAGAAAATTCTTGGAGTGTCGAATGTTGCTATTATTCCTATGGATGAAGAGTATTTGGGACATGCAGATGGCATGGTCATGTTTATAAATGATAATACAGTTGTTATTAATGATTATTCAGCAGATAAAAAACTAAAATTGGAACTTATAAAATCATTAAAAGATGGTTTAAAAAATATTAATATATTTGAAGTTTCAGGAGATGGATGTGAAGATAGTTCCTATGGTCCTTACGGTTCAGCTTATGGCTTATATGTTAATTCACTGATTACATATAATTATATTTATATGCCGATTTTTAACAACAATATAGATTGTTCTGCCCTTCAAACGGTACAGATGAAGAGTAATAAAAAGATAATTCCTATTGATGCGGAAAATGTATCTAAGCTCGGAGGTAGTGTAAGGTGTCTAAGTTGGCAGCTTACTGGGGAAAATGCAGATAAATTAATAAAAGCTGCAAGGAAAGATTAATATTTATAAATCATTCAATAAAAATGCATTTTTTTTCACGTTAAGGTTTCGTTTCATGAATGCATGCATTTATATTTGTATTGTATAAGATCATATTGTCAAAGAATATATCACGAAAAATGGGAACATTTTAATTAAGGATAAGACATGATAAATAATGAAATATTTAAGGGAAGGTCGATTTCTGTTATTAATGATTTATCACAGGATGAACTGTTATATTTATTCAGTAAAACGAAAGAATTAAAGGAGAAAGTTCAAAAAAAAGAAGACCTCTCACAATTTATTATCAATGATAGAAATCTTGGAATATATTTAGTTTTCTTAGAAGACTCAACAAGAACCAAAGAATCCTTTAGAAATGCAGCACTTTTCCATAATACAAAAATGAGTATCTTTGACACTACATCATCATCTTTCAATAAAATGGAAAGCTATGCTGACACGTTCAGAACATTAGGCGGGTACAGTGACTATTCTATTTTTATTATTAGAAGTAAGCTCGAAGGGGTATGTAAGTGGGTCTCTACCTCTATGGATGAGTTTGCTTTAAGAAACAGCTTTCAGAAACCGGCTTTTATAAATGCAGGAGATGGCAAACATGAACATCCAACTCAGGAAATTTTAGACGAATTCAGTTTTTATGAGCAGAGAAATTGGAATAGAGACCATATACATATAGCCTTGATAGGTGACTTATTCCATGGTAGAACAACACATTCAAAAGCAGACGGACTTAAACTTTTTAAAAATGTAGAAGTTGACCTTGTCGCTCCAAATGAATTAAAAATGCCTGAGCAATATGTTAGTAAAATGAAGAAGAATGGATTCAATGTAAGAATATTTGAATCTCTTGAAGAATATTCAGCAGAGGAAAAAGTCGCTGATAGCTGGTATTTTACAAGACTGCAATTGGAACGCATGGGAGAAGATATCAGAGATAGATCACAATCATTAAGAGATGCTGTTACATTCAAGGAAGGTTATCTCGATAAAATAAATCCTAATATTAAACTTTATCATCCTCTTCCAAGACATAGAGAACATCCGACAATTCCTGTTTTCTTAGATAAGACAAGTTTTAATGGCTGGGAAAAGCAGTCTATTAATGGATATTTTACAAGAGTTATTGAAATAGCAATGTTAGGTGGGAAATTAGGTGAAGATTTTGACGGAGAAATTAAAAAAGAAACTAAAGAACAGGGAAGCTTTATTCATGAACAGAAAATTCAAATAACTTCCGACAAATCCGGCAAGTTTGATCATAAAGTCGGTATAATTCCTCTTGAAAGCGGAGTCGTTATTGATCATATAGGTAAGGGTGATGGGATTGAAGTTATCTGGGACCATATCAACAAAATACGTAACATTATTAAATTAAATAAAATTGGCTCTCATGGCGTATTTGTTTCTAAAAAAACAAATCTTAATAAAGGCATAATTGCAATACCAAACCTTGAAAAAATTGATAGTAAAAAAATGAAACAACTTGCAGCGCTTGCTCCTGGCTGCACTCTAAACGTAATTAAAAACCATTGTGTTATTGAAAAATATCGATTTGAGTTACCTCCTAAAATTTACAATTATCCAGACATTCACTGTAAGAATGATGCTTGTATTTCACGTCCAGAATACAACGAAAAAGCTTCTGCTTCATTCAGTCATTTAGGGGGAAACAAGTTTACCTGTTTTTACTGTGAAAAAGAGCATGAGTATAAGGAAATATGGGATTAACAGATGTTAACGGATTTTTATAGTTTAAATAGTCTTTGGATGTATTTATTTAATATCAGACTGCTTGGAAATTAATATTGCTAACTCAAAACTTGTTTAGGATAAAATGAAAAATTCAGTTAATTATATTTTAGAAGGTGCAACAGTAATTGATCCCCGCAACGGTATTAATGAAAAGCTCGATATCGGTATTGAAGCCGGTGTTATTTGTGATCCTGTAAAAGTAACAAACCCGGTAAGAGTTAACCTTGAAGGTTTAGTTGTTACCCCGGGCCTTATTGATATGCATGTGCATTTAAGAGAGCCCGGTGCTGTTGATAAAGAAACTATATTTACAGGTACAAGAGCAGCAGCAGCCGGTGGATTTACATCAATTGTAGCAATGCCTAATACCAAACCTGCAGCAGATACACCATCTACCATTGACTATTTGAAGAGCCACTGTGTAGACAATGCTGTAGTTAATGTTCTTCCTTCAGGCTGTATTACAAAAAATATTGCAGGTCAGGAAATGGCAGATATCGAGAGTTTAAAAAACTCAGGTATAGTTGCTATTACTGATGACGGTAAATGCGTTAATAACAATGAATTGATGCAGAAGGCTATCAAATATGCAAAAACTTTTGGACTGCCTGTTCTGGATCACTGTGAAGATGAATATCTTGGTAAAGGCGGCTCAGTGCATGACGGCTACTGGGCTTCAATTACCGATATTAAAGGTATTCCTTCAGCTTCAGAAACCTTAATGGTTGTAAGAAATTTAGTTCTTGCAGAAACTGTAGACTGGAAAGTTCATATACAGCATATAAGTGCAAAAGAGAGTGTAGCTTTTATTAGAGATGCCCAGAAGAGAGGTATAAAAGTTACAGCAGAAGTAACTCCTCATCACATTGCTTTGACAGATGAATGTATTAAAGATTGTGATACTAATTTCAAAATGAATCCGCCACTCAGAGCTGAAGACGATAGAGAGAAGTTGATTCAGGCTTTGAAAGATAATATTATTACTGTAATCGCAACAGACCATGCACCTCATACAGAAACAGAAAAACAGAGAAAATTTGCTTCTGCTCCATTCGGTATTATTGGGTTGGAAACAGCACTTCCTGTATGCATGACAGAATTAGTTCATACGGGTATTCTTTCACTACCTGAACTTATATCTAAATTTACTGTAGGCCCAGCTGATGTCCTTGGTTTGAATATTGGGTCAATTAAAGAAGGTCAGGCTGCTGATCTTACAGTTATTAACCCTGATTTTGAGTTTACTATTGATTCTAATAAGTTTTATTCAAAAGCAAGAAATACACCTTTTAACGGGAAAAAAGTAAAAGGTAAAGCTGTAGCAACACTTGTTGAAGGTAAATTTGTTTACAGTGAGTTAAAAAAGATTGCAGGAATAATATAAATTTCAGATTTATATTTTATATAGTCAGCACTCAAATACGTTAGTATAATATTTTATACTAACGTATTTTTTATTATAAAGATATTAAGCTAAGTTGTTATATAATATCAGTAATATTAATTTTTTGTAAAATTAATTCAGTATAATTATAACTTTCTAGTTACTATTTAATTATTTGAACTGTTAAGTTATATCTAAAATTTAAAATCTAAAATCCGAAATTAAGATATATGAATGAAGCTAAATTAACACCTATGATGAGGCAGTTTAAAGAAGTAAAAGCCGGGATTCCTCAGGATGCATTACTTCTTTTTAGGATGGGTGATTTTTATGAAATGTTTTTTGAAGATGCAGTCAGGGGCAGCAGGCTGCTTGATATAACTCTTACAAAACGACAGGGACTTCCAATGTGCGGAATCCCTTATCATGCTTTAGATAATTATCTACCTAAAATCATTAATTCTGGTGTAAAAGTTGCTATTGCAGAACAGGTGGAAGATCCTAAACAGTCAAAAGGCATTGTCAAGCGGGAAGTAACAAGAATTATTACTCCAGGAACAATAGTTGATAGTTCCATACTTGCACCTGACCAAAGCAATTTTTTAGTTTCAGTTGCTTTCAACAAGAAAAAATACGGACTTGCCTGTCTTGATATAAGTACAGGAAATTTTCAAATTACGGAAATTATTTCTTTTGATGCTTTAGAAGATGAATTGGCAAGATTAAATACAAAAGAGTGTTTGGTTTCTGAATCTCTTCTGAAAGAGTGGGAGAATGATGGAGTAAAACCATTAGCTGGGACATCAATTGTATGGTCTTCAATTGAAGACTGGTATTTTGCTTATGATATTGCAAGAGATTTTCTAAAACAGCAGTTTGCTGTAGCTTCACTTGATGGTTTTGGATGCAGAGAATTTAATGTTGCTGTTTCAGCTGCAGGTGCTGCCCTATATTATGCTGTAGAAAATTTGAGACAGGATGCCGGACATATTAACTCCCTTAAAACTTACCATACTGATGAATTTATGATACTTGATTCTGCTTCAAGAAGAAACCTTGAAATAGTTGAATCAATTAGAACAGACAGTAAAGAACAAACCTTATTAAAAATACTGGATGATACCAGAACTTCAATGGGAGGGCGTTTACTGAGAGAATGGCTGCTAAGGCCTCTTTACAATAAACTTGAAATAAATAGAAGATTGGATAGTGTTGACGATTTCAGATATGAACCTCTTACACTTGCTGAACTGCAAGAAATGCTAGCTGTGGTGAGAGACTTGGAAAGAATCATTGCCAGATTGAATATTGGTAATGCAAATGCCAGAGATTTAAATGCACTGTCTGAAAGTTTGGGTATTATTCCTGATTTAAAAAATATTCTCAGCACTTATAGTGCAGTACTTATTTCAGAATATAACTCTAAAATTAACCCGTTTCCTGTACTCACAGATTTAATAACTGAAGCAATTGTTGATGAACCGCCGCAAACAATTACTGACGGTGGCTTAATAAAAAATGGGTATTGTAAGGAATTAGATGTATTTAGAAAAGCTTCGAGTGAAGGTAAAAGCTGGATTGCTGCATTACAGGCTAAAGAGCAGGAAAGAACAGGAGTTAAATCTTTAAAAATCAGATATAACAAAGTGTTTGGATACTATATAGAACTTACAAAATCTAATCTGAGTTCTGTCCCTGAGGATTATATTAGAAAACAAACACTAGTAAATGCTGAACGTTTTATTACTCCTGAATTAAAAGAAGTGGAAAGTAAAGTTATTGGCGCCGATGATAAAGCTAAGGCACTCGAATATGAACTTTTTCAGGAAGTACGAAATAAGTGTGTTGAGTTTACAAATGCCATTAGAGAAACAGCTTCTGCCATAGCTGCGGTAGATGTGCTTTCAAGTTTGGCTGAAGTTGCAAGAAAGAATAATTATAAAAGACCTGTGGTTACTGAGAGTGATAAAATAAAAATAAGTGCAGGCAGGCATCCTGTATTAGATGTAACTTTACAAGATGAACGATTTGTTCCTAATGACACTTATATAGATAATAGGAAAAATAATGTAATTATTATAACCGGTCCTAATATGGCAGGTAAATCAACTTATATCAGACAGGTGGCACTTTTAGTTTTGATGACTCAGATGGGGTCTTTTATTCCTGTAGATGAAGCCGAAATAGGTTTAGTTGATAGAATTTTTACCAGAGTAGGTGCTTCTGATGATATTTCCAGAGGTCAGAGTACTTTTATGATGGAAATGGTTGAAACTGCAAATATTTTAAATCATGCTACAAACAAAAGCCTTATTATTCTTGATGAAATAGGAAGAGGAACAAGTACCTTTGACGGGTTGAGTATTGCCTGGGCTGTTGCTGAATTTATACATGATACTCCTACAAGTAAAGCTAAAACACTCTTTGCTACTCATTATCATGAGTTAACTGAACTTGCACTGACTTGCAAAGGTGTTAAGAACTTCAATGTTGCAGTTCGTGAATATGGCGATAAAGTTGTTTTTTTAAGGCAGATAATACCTGGTGCTGCAGATAAAAGTTATGGAATATATGTAGCGAAACTTGCCGGTTTACCTGAAAAGATTTTAGGTAGGGCTAAAGAAATTTTAGATAATCTTGAAAATAATGCTATAACTGAAGGCCAACCTACTTTAGCTGAGCATAAGAAAACAGGTAGAAAAAAGAAAAAGCAAGTTAGTGATCCAAAACAGATGATGCTGTTTGACTAATAGTTTATTAATAGAGAAAACATTGATATCTTTTTTAGTTATTTATTCTTGTTTTTCTATTATTTATCATTATTTAATGAGAAGTTAATAAAGGGCATAAACGGTATCCATGAAGTCCACATTACGTTAATCAAACCAAATTGAATTCCATGAGCATTATTTGCTTTGTTAACAACACCTATTTGAACACCGTATATATTTTTTGCACCACAAACGAGCAAACCAAAAGCAAGTCCATAATTATTATTAACATAAGATAGCTGAATCCCAAAATTCATTCCAAAGACATTATCCCATTCTAGGAGTTAGGAATAAAATTTCAGGATAAAATACATGCCAGGATATTTCTTCTGTTTTTTTTGTTCTTTTTCTATTTTCTTATTTATTAATTGAGATTTTTTAGTGTTTTTATCAATCTAATGTGTTGTAGAACTAGATTTATCATTCATTTTTTTAGAATTCTTCGGTTATTTATTGATATTGTAATATTTTTCTATTGCATCATATCCAGCCTGCATAAGTTTAATTTTTTGTTCATTAGTTTGATTAAAAGACATAATATCAACACTACCGCAATCGATAAAAACGGTTCGTTCAACGTTTTTCTTATAAAGAGAAGTACCGGTATTATACATAGCCAAATTTGCTACAGCTTTAATATAACTAACTGTACCTTTAAGAACCTGCCATTGAGTTCTAAGTACTTCTTTTTCAGAAAAGAGCATAATTCCTAAAACAACGGCTTTAGAATCATCTCCAAAACTATCGTAGTCAAAATATTCTATTGGATAATTGTTTTGTGTTCCGCCATCAATAAAAAAGTCATTATTGTATTTTACCGGTTTAAAAACAAACGGAATTGCCATACTTGCTCTCATTGCGTCAACTACAGGTAAATCTGGTGCCGTCTTATAATCAAAGTAAGCTGTTTTTCTATATGACAAGCTGCAGGAAACCAAAACCAAATGATTTCCAGTCAGCTTATAAAGTTCTCCAAGAGTAATATTTTCATTAAGACCTAATTTGGTCAGTGATTTTTTAAAAAAGGTTTGTATTTTATTTCCACTGCAAAGGGCATATTGATTATCCATGTTCTCTGAAACTGAAGCAATTGAAGAAAATAGGTCATCCGTAAAGGGGGTAAATTTTTGTTCTATAATGGATTGTTTCAATTTCGGGTTATCTATGAAATCAATAAAATTTGCTCCTTCAACTATTTCATATACTATTTCCACAGAAGATTTACTTTTTTTATCTCTGTTATTATCATAATAGGTCGCAATACTCATAAATGTGCACATTATAGAACCTGATGATGTTCCAACAAAGCGTTTAACATTTTTTAGTTTTCCTTTTTCCTGCAGATATTTCAGAATTCCGGCATAAGCAGGTCCTCTGGATCCACCACCTGAAAAAACCAAAGAATCAGGATTATTTACTATATTATTACTGCTTTTGGTCAAAGTTTCTCCCCATTTTAGATAATCTGGAAAGACATGTTTTCCCTTCTTCTGATAAAGCCACAATGCCGTCTGGTTATTTACTAAATAGAGCAGAGTTAATTTTAATCTATCTTCAGCGTTTCTAAAATTGTTTACTTCTTGAAAATATTTTGCTTTATAAAGAGCCTGTAGTGCATTATCTGCAATTACCTTCCATTTTCTGTTATTATATTTGATTGCAGATTGTTGATATTTTTTAATAGATTTTTGTGCTTCTAAGGTTCTTTCATAAGCTTTTTTCTGCAGGTTTTTATTTATTTTTTTATCTTTATTGGCATTCCCCTGTGCTAACAATGCTTTCATTGTTTCATATGCAGCTTTCTTCCGCTTTCTTCTTAACTCTTTTGTCTTTATCCTATTTTCTTGTTTCTCCTCATCTGTATCAATATAGTCTATATAGTCATCATAATCAGTATAACTCACTCCATTTGGGTTAGTTGTATCATCTATATGATCTGACATGGTTTTAATATTTTCAATTTTAGAGCATCCTGTCATAAAAAGAAAAAGAACAAAAGTTACTGTTAATTTTTTCATTTCTTTCCTTTAATTTTGATATGTAAGTAAAAGTATTATTTGTTTGAAAGCTTATAATTTACCTGAAAGACAATAGTTTTTTTGTTAGAATGATATCTTTCATTATAAAACATAATGAAATGTTAATCAATTAGAATGCATAAAACCAGCTTTGCTTATTCTTATTGTTTAATGTCTAAATTATGTTCTTTGACTAATATTTTAATCATTGAATTTTGATATCATTATTGAAGTTTCAGCTATTCTTTTGGCTAGCATTTCAACTCTTTTAATGCCGACTTCATCTTCAAATGGGGGTTTTAAATCCTGTACCCAGATTGAAGCTCCAAGATAGTTTCCTGTAGCTTGCACGGAACAGGCTTCACCGCTTGTAAGCATAAAACCGTATGATAGAAGAAAATTGTTAATAGAGCTTAAAGTGGATTCCTGACCGCCGTGTCTGACTCCGCCTATTGCCATGCTTCCGCCAACACGGAACTTATGTCTGAAACCTTTGTTTAAACCAAAACAGCGTGTCTTTGTTCTGTCCATAAAAGTTTTTAGTTTACCTGACATGTTAGCATAGCATACCGGAGAAGCGATTATATATCCATGCCCATCAATAAACCTTTCAATAAGGCTGTCCATATCATCATTACCATCGTGTATGCAGTAATCAATTGGATTTTCTGTATCGCCGCCGCATCTGTAACAGTGGTTGCAGTACTTAATGTTTTTATCTCTTAATAAGATTAAATCAGTTTCAATACTGCTATCCATTTTTTTAATGTAATCTAAAGCGTATTGTAAAAAATATTCAGTGGCGCCTTTGCGGGGGCTGCCGCATAATCCTATTATCTTAGTCATAAATTGCCTTTGAAGTTATTGTTCTATTTTACATAACAGAATATTCACTAATACAGCAATACCTTCTTTCCTGCCGCAGAATCCCATACCTTCTGTCGTTTTAGGTTTAATAGAAATATTATCTGCATCTGTTTTTAATACTGTAGCAAGTTTCTTTTGTATAGGATGCAAATAGGTAAGTAATTTAGGCTTTTGAGCAATGATTGTGCCGTCCAGGTTTATAAGTTCCCAGGATTTTAACTCTTTGCTTGATATAACTTTTTCAAGCAGTTGAATGCTGTCGGCATTTTTATATTTTAGATCATTATCAGGAAACCATGTACCAATATTTCCCATAGAAAGCGCCCCGAGAAGACTGTCTATTACTGCATGAGTCAGCACATCAGCATCACTATGTCCATCCAGACCAAATTCATAAGGGATGCTGATACCTCCCAGTATTAGCGGTCTATTTTTTATAAACTTATGAGCATCAAACCCTTGTCCAATTCTTATATCCATTTAAAATATTACCAGTTTTCAGTAGAAGCAGAAACTACCATTATTGCTACTTGATATGAGGCCTGTTCCATTGCATTTTGCTGTGCAGTATAGTAATCTGTAGGCATCTGCATTATGGATTGTCCGGCTACCTCTGTAGATGGAAGTAGAGGTTTAGTTTGACCAGGAACTACTATTGTAAATTCAAATTGTATAATTAGTCCAAATTCCTGTGTAATATATGTAATACCTTCCTTTGAGTATCCTGTAGAGTAAGCTGTCATTTCGATTGCCTTAATATTGCCGTAAAGAACGCAGTCTGCTCTGTCCATACTGACAACTTTGTAAGAACCGTCAAATTGAAATCTATCATGCAGTACTTTTCTCATTTTTTCGCTCATATTAGGTATATATGTCTGATTTTTAATAGGAGCTATAGCAATGGTTTTTATTTGCGGATTGCCTAGATTCCCCATGCTGTAACCGCAACCGCACAAAATTGCTGATAAAAATAACAAAATACAGCATAATTTAATATTTTTAAGCACTGTCAATTCCTTCAATTAAGATCAAATTTTATTTTTAAATTCTTTTTCTAAAAATTTATTTCTTTTCAGACCGATATCGTCAATAGGATTTAGCCATTTACCTGAACTGTTTTGAGGAATAACCAAAACATCCGCTGGTGAATCCTCAAATTTATATTCTGCATATTTAGTTTCTTTTTTCTTTTCCATCGGAACATCTCTTGGAAACATCGGCAGTTCTATTTTATTCAGTAAAATTTCTGCTTTTCTAACAGAGGATGTTTCCGGATAGTTTATTAAAATTTCTCTTATATATCTTTTTGATGCTTTAGTATTACCCATTGAGTCATAATATTCAGCCAGTTTTAATAAGTCGTCTGCCTGATATTGATATGTCTCTTCCAAAGAAGTTTTTGCCCATGGTATTTCTTTTGAATCTGGATATTTATCAATAAAATCTTTTAATAACTGTCTGGCAGATTTCGCATTGGATCCATCTCCATCTCCTGTTTTTGATAATTGAAGATATATATTTGCCAATTCTACATATGCTATATATGCAACCTTAGAGTTGCCATATTGATTTATTACTTTTCTATATATATTTATTGCATTTTGTGTTTGATCATTATTTAAATAATAAACTCCTAATTTTAACAGTAGTGTAGGTATAAATTTTGCATAAGGGGACTGTTTTAAAATTTTATTGTAAATTTCTTCTGTTTTATTATCATTTTCTATCCATGGAAACCAAGAAAAAGGGCGCTCTCTGTAGCCATCATAGTAAGCATTGCCTATTTCATATTCCCGTTTAACTGTTTGATTAAAATTAATCTGATCGGGATAATTTTCAATAAGCTTAGTCAAACATTTGAATTCTTCGAATTTTATATCAGCTTTTCGATATGAAAGAGCAGCTTTTTTAAGTGCTTTAGCTTTTAAATTATAACTGTCAGCATATAGTTCCGCGGCCTTAAACTCCTGTGCCGCCATTTTGAAATTGCCTTTGTTGAATTCTTTTTGTGCTGAATTGTATGTATGATCCGATCTTTCATCTGAAGCATTTAGAATATTAAAGAATAAAAAAGTAAAAATATATAATGATATAATATATGAAAAAGACCTTGTCACTTCAGAATTTGCTCCTTGAACTGTAAAAATATAAACTGTCTATAATGTGTATATAAAATGCAAAACTCTATCTTATCGATAATTGTAATTATAAAACAGATAATTCACACTCATAATTAAAAATTAAGAATAAAAAATTAAGAATAAATGGTTGTTTAGTGCCAAAAAGCTATACAAAGTCAGGATATAAATAGTAATCAATTACTATTTATATTTTGTTAAGAAAATTATATCAGTATATTTCAGGTTTAGCTGATCTACTCATCAAATCTTTAATACAGTCATATGGTGTTTTATCAGCATAAAGTGTGGAATATAATTCATTAATAATCGGAACTTCAATATTAATTTTTTCTGCCAGTTTATAGGCACTTTTTGTAGTTTTTACACCTTCGGCTACGACCATTCCCATTTCTTTCAGTATTTGTTCCAATGTGTACCCTTGTCCGAGTTTTTCTCCAACATGTCTGTTTCTGCTATGCTTACTAAAACAAGTTACTATCATATCACCAATACCGCTGAGACCGGAAAAAGTTTCATACTTACCGTTAAGAGCTTTCCCGAGTCTTGACATTTCAGCAATACTTCTAGTCACAAGAGCAGCTTTTGAATTATCACCTAGTTTCATTCCGTCAGCAATGCCTGCTGCAATAGCAAAAACATTTTTAAGAGCGCCGCCTAACTCTACTCCAACAGTATCACTGCTATAGTAGACTCTGAAAAAATCATTGATAAATATAGACTGGATGATTTTACCGATTTTTTCATCTTTACAGCCGACAACTACAGCTGTAGGTGAACCTTTTATCACTTCTTCTGCATGACTTGGACCTGATAGAACAGCATATTTGACATCACCGAGAATCTCTGCAGTCAATTCACTCAGACGTTCTAAACTTTCGTTTTCAATACCCTTGGCTATATTAATTATAATTTGATTTTTTTTATACAGATTTTTTAATTTTATAATTAATTCACGCTGATACTGAGTTGGCAGTGCAAAAATTAATATATCGGCATTTTTTACTGCTACTGATAAATCAGATGTTAATTCTATCTCTTCAGGAAAACTGTAGCTTGGTAAAAAACGGGAGTTAATTCTTGTTCTGTTCATCTCTTCTATATAATCAGAAAACGGGCCCCACAGCTTTACATTTTGCTTGTTTTGATAAAGCAGGTTTGCTACAGCACTTCCCCAGGCACCGTCACCTAATACGGAAATATTCATTTTAGATTTCCTTAAATAAGATTCAATTTAAAAATAAAGTATATTACAACTTTTAACCAGTAATATTTTTTTTTCAATATTAGAAGAAGGTATTTTTAGTATTTTTGATATTGCAAATGCATACAAATTTAACTGTTCTTCGTATAAAACTTTATATTTGCCGGTATCCATTGAGGTACCTAGTTTGTAGTCTAAAATATAAACTTTTTCTATGTGATTACTGCTGTTTTTAATTATTGTCACTCTGTCAAATCTACCACTAAGCCATCTATTATTGTCTATTAGTGAAAATTCTTTTTCTATCCATACTTCCGATTGAGGTGTTGGCTTAGTAAATAATTCTGAAAGATTTTTATCGGAAATTATATTTTTAAATAACTTAATTGATTCTTTTGTAATAGATTCTGAATATTGACTTTTCAATAATTCGAATAGTTTTTCTTCATCAAAACAATAATCGTTTAACCATGTAATTTGTTCAAATAAATAATGAATGCAGTTTCCGGATTGAATAAATGAGTCGGTGCCAATATTCAGTATTTCTGATATATTTATTTTTTTGTCTAAAACTTGCGAAGGGGTTACTGTTCTGGAAGTGTCTAACAGCTTAAAATTTAATTTAGAGCAGGATTTAACATATTCTGATACTTTATCCTCTTGGATATAGTTGGTAAACCATTGATGATTTCCACATTCATAAACTGGAGCCAGTTGCCTGTTTTTAATTGAATGAGTTGTACCTAAAGTATTAATAAGCAGATCTGATTGATATAGCGAATCACCTGTTTTGCTGCCGGATTCTGCTATCATATATAAAGCTTTCTTTGCCCGCGTCATTGCTACATAGAGACAGCACAAACTCTCGTAAGAATGCTCAAAATCCAGCTCTTTTACAAAATTATCGATGGTATCATTAATTTCTGTTATTTTACGTCTAGGTAAATATGTTGTCCACTCTGGCATATTATCCATGCCTTTTTTCTGTTGAAGTGCACCGATATTTAATATTCTGTTCATTGATTTATTTTTTAGTTCAGGTAATATCACAATATCGTACTCAAGACCTTTTGATTTATAAATCGTTAATAACTGAATATTTCTGTTTTGTGCAGAAGAAGATATTTTATATTTGTTAATAAATTGAATAAAATCAAGTGAATCTTTATTTCCTGTTTTATCAAATTGTTCTGCTGCGTTAATCAGCTGTGAGGTTCTTACAGATGCGAACTCTTTCAAATTAATTATTTTAGAAAGGATTTTAACCCATTTACTTATAAACTTGGCAAAACTGTTATCATAAATATAATTAAGTTCATCTGCTATAAATATTGACTGTGAGTTATAATTCGACTGTATATAGTTATGAATGGGAGACATGAGAACATGCTCCCATGCGAACAAATCACCGGGATGTGTGATAGATTTAATAAGTGATAAAATCAATGCAACTGTAGGGTTGTCAGTTAATGAATGGGTACCTTCGCAACTTACCTGAATATTATTTGTCTGAAGAAACTCTGCGATGTTTTTAGCCGTATCGTTTTTATAAGTCAATATACCTACAGTTAAATTTCTTTTTACTGGTTCTATTTGTTGTAAAATATCCAGTATATACTGTTTCTTATCATCGATATTCGGTTTAGTTGACGGCGATTTAATTAGACAAGTGTAACCGATATTTTTCTCTTTTGGTGACGGATAGTGAGTGGTCCATCCTTTTTTCCAGATATCAAATGTTTGATATGGCAGTTTATCTATGTTCGATAAATTATTAAAAACCTTATTTACAGTTTCAATTACCTGTGCATTAGATCTATAGCATGTTGAAAGTTTTTCTGGTACTGTAAACCTGTCTTTATATAAATTGTAAATATAATCGAAAAGATAATAATCTCCGCCTCTCCAGCCATAGATGGCCTGTTTAACATCTCCTACATAAAAAAAGCTTCTGCTGAAAGTATCATCCATTAATATTTCATCTATCAGGTTGCTGATAATATTCCACTGTGCTATGTTGGTATCCTGAAATTCATCAAGCATCCAATGATCATATGATGAATCTAGACGATATTCTATATAAAGTTTGTTTTCCTTGTTAAGGTATGATGATATTTTATAGTCGCCATTAGTATTGCTTAGTAAATAAGTAATATCATTGAATGTCAGTTTTCCATTTTTTCTTATTATATTTTCATACCTGTTTTCATATAGGTTCAATGTTTTATATATGCCCTTTGTCTGTTCAAGCAGTTGATGAAATATTAGTGAAAATATAGAGTTAATAATATTCAGTAGAGGTTTGCACTCTTTAGGCTCCAGTTTTAACTTTCCTCTATTAACTGTTATGATTGCCAAACCTGATTTAATTTCCTTCAATTTAGAGATTATATTTTCTTCAAAAAACCTATTGGTTTTGTCAGTAAATTTATATTGACTGGAAAAAACACTGATTTCTCCGAGAAATTCATTTAATCTGTCAAACTGTGCAGTTTTTATATCATTTCTTATTTCAAGATTTTTTTTAAACTCAAGAATATTATTATCCAGATATGATTGAGACGGTTTGTTTATTATTGATTTATTTTTCCAGATGATATTTTTATTGCCCCAGTGACTCTGATTTGGATCATTTATGAAGCAGTCATGATATTTATCAATAAATTCATTTAATTTGTCGAAAGGTCTTTTTTCTTCTCTGCCAAAAGTTGCCTGCTTAAAAGCTTCAAAAATGATCTGTTTTTCCTGATCAGATGAGTTTGATGACAGTAAGTCTCTTAATAGTTCCTGTTTTGTAAGATACTGTTCATACTCATCAATAATTTGAAAATTACCGTTTAATCCAAACTCAAATGGGAAACTGCTCAGGATATTAACAAAGAAGCTGTCTAGTGTACTAATATTCAGTTTATTTATTTTAACCAGCAGCTTACTTATTATTGATACAATTTCATCTTTTGATAAAGGATTGATATCTGCTATTTTTACTTCCATTAACATGCAGTCTTCGTTATTGTACCAGTCTAGAAGTCTTTGAATAATTTTGTCAAAAATTTCTCCTGCTGCTTTTTTTGAAAATGTAAGACATATTATTTTTTCAGGCGTAGCACCTTTAACAATCAAACCAATATACCTCAAAGCAAGTTGAAACGTCTTACCGCTTCCTGCCGAGGCGGATATTACCTTATTCCCTATTTTTGAATTCTGATGCATATGATCATTCATTGCTATACAGGTTTTTCATATAAGTTACATCTATTGTTTTATCTGGTGAATTGAATAAGAATTCATTGAAAATATCATTAAATCCTGTCAGGTTGTAAGTCGGCCAAAAAATATTTTTCTCTATATTTATAATGATATCAGCAATAGCTTTACAAGCAGATGGAATAAAGTTATTAATATCATTCCAGGATATTATTCCGGTTTCTGAAATTGTTTTAGGTAAATTAAAATACGAGCAAGATAGATTTCCATCGATATTTATTTCAGAATTTTTCAACATTAAATAATAGATAGGCAATTGTAGATCTAGCCAGCAATATGATTTATCATCCAGTGAAAATCTTGCATATACGGGAAATTTATCATAATTTTGGGGAGATTTATAGTGAACCTTATCAGGTTGCTTAGCCTTTTCGCTTGTCTTATAATCTATTATCCTAATTTTACCTGTTTTAATATTTTTATCTATTCTGTCTATTTTTCCTTTTATTACATAAGGTTCCTTTAATTCGATAGGAAAATCGGACCATCTATAAATAAAATTATTATCGATGATTAAAGAGAAAGTTTTTTCAACTTCAATGGTTCGCCATCCTGTTCTGTAATCCTCCAATATCTGTTCAGCCGATTTTACGATTCTCTGTTCTATGCTGGCAGCAGATATAATTGATGGTAGTGAAAGATTTTTACCATATCTAATTATAATTTCCTTTTTAGTGATTTTTTTAAGTATATTTTGTAGATTACTCAGTGAATTTATTTTATTTATATCTATTTTTTCTGAGAATTTTTGCAATATTGCATGACATATTTCACCAAAATATCTAGGATCAATATCACTTTGCCTATCATCTATTTTTTCCATTCTTAATGCTTTTTTGAGATAGAAGATGAAAGGACTTGATAGGTAATTACGGAAATCAGTCGCATTTAAAATAGGTTCAATATTTTTCTTGGTGGGTTTGAGTGTGAAGGATGGAGAATAATCATTTATTGAGTTATTGTTATTTTTATCATCAATATGGAAAAACAATCTATCCAACCTTGATATCAGATTGTCTCCTTCAGTTAAAAACAGCAAACGTGATGGTTTTAACGGTTCTCCTGAAGTATCAACATTATTAACTACGAAATGTATTTTTTCCTGGTTATGGGATTTTAGTAGAGCGGTTAAAAGATATGAATCTCTACAAAATCTGGTATCAATATTTCTGATACCGAGCTTATGTTTTAAGGAATCTGGCAGGAAAACATCTGACTGAATGCCTCCTGGAAGATATTTTTCATTTACTCCTGTAAGAATTATATTGTCAGAACTGCCCCATTGAGTCTCAAGCCAGCCATGAATTTCAATGCTGTTATCCAGTTTGCTGTCAGGATATATTTTTTCTTTTGCTAAGATGTTTAGAAGAATATTAAACTGTTTTGTAATTGATAAATGATTAATTTTAATTCGTGATTCATTAAATTCATTTAATATTGTTTTAAATGTCGAAAGTGTATCGATAAATTGGCTGTCGTTTAAGTTATTACTCAGAAAAGATTTCCCTGAATAAATTTCTTCTAAAAAATAATTCAGAAAATCATGCAGTGATTTAATCTTTGCTCTCTTTATAAAGCAAAGAAAATGATTGTATACGGTTTGAATGAAGTCTATGTTAATTCTGTATTTACTGCTGTTTTTAGATTCAGAAATAATAATTGAATTTATATCATCAAATGTCTCAGGAAGATATTTATTTTGCACTTGATCTAAGCTGGTCAGTAGAATAGCTATATTGAAACTATCATCACTATATCTGAAGTAGTTTAATATATCAGGATTTCTTAAAAGATTTGAAAAATTCTGGTAGTTCTTGTTTGATAGAAATTTATATAGGTTGTTCAGGAGAATATACAGTTTAGATATAGTAAATTCGGAACCAGCAGGATCTGATGTTGTGACATTGTATTTTGAAAAAAAGTTTCTTATATAAGGGATCAGATTATTGTTTGCTGTGAATATTGATGTTCTGTTCAAATCAACACAGTTTGAGTCTTTGTCTGTTAAATTTGATAGTATATCAGCAAGTTTATACTGCATATTCTCAGGAGATGTAATATGAACAATGTTTTCAAAGTTAGCTATATCTATTTTTCTATTTTTCCAGCATATCTCTGCAGGTCTGCCCCATTTATCAAAACTGTTACTTTCTGATGCTGGTGCGTGAATCCAGATTTCTATTGGTATCTGTTCAGATAATTTTTCCCATGAATTTGTTACTATAGGTAAAGGATCAATTATTCCTATTAGAATTATTTTGCATATTCTTTCTGGCATAACCGGTGTGTTTGTTGAAAATATTTTACTAGAATTAGGATCCGTCAAACCGTAAATGTTAAGTATTTTAAAATACTCATTTTCAAGTTTAAAAAGGTCATTCCACCTGTCTAAATCATCAGCTATTTCTTCCTGACAGTTACTGACAATACTGTTTATTGTATGACCTGCTTCTGCTATGGTATTTGTTAAACTTATTATGCTTTTTATTACATTGAGATTCCAAGTGAATCTGTTTTTCTTATCAGGCAGATTTGGAAATAAGCTGTCCAGTTTTTCCATATTATAATTTTCAAATACTGTCAGCCAGGCAAGTAGACTTTCTGAATAACTTGCCTTATTTTCCTGTGGGCAGCTACCAGTAATAAAGTATTCAGGTGTCACTATTTTGGGCGGCACTAACCCCGTATTTTTTTCAGCCAATTGCTTAGCCAGATAATATCTGTATTTTTGAGCAGAGTTGGTGGTTGGAGTGACAACCATAATATTGCTCAAATCAATCAAACCTGTACTGCTGTTGTTGAGTAACTTTTCAACAGCAGTATATAGCAACGGTTTCTTCCATCCTAGAAATTTTGTTGTTAATGACATTGCTATTTTTTCACCAATCAAAATCTTGCTTTTAACGGGATATATCTAAAGCTTGTACTCCTAATAACAAAACCTAAAATTTGAAACTAAGAGTATTGCAGTTTCATAACTTTTATAGTATTTATTTTCCATCTTCCTTCAGAAAAATCACCTGCAATAACTATAAGATTTCTAGATTTATTAATTAGCCTTCTTTCTGTAAGCTGATTAATCAATACTGGTATGGCTTTGGCATTTGCTTTTTCATTTTTAAAGATTTTATCTTCAAGCAAAATAGGAAAAATACCGTGAGAGAATGCAAGTTTATAATAAGTTCTTTTCCTGTTTGTAGCTGCGAAAATAGTACAGTCCGGTCTATATTTAGACAATATCTGTGCAGTTAATCCTGATCTTGTAAATATTGCTATAGCATCATTATTAAGGTCATAAGATAAATGTGCAGCAGCAGAACACAATGCTTCATTCAGTTTATGTACATCAGGTAATTCCAAATCATTATAGAATGGTTCATCTATAAATGCATTTTCTGCTTCTATTACTATATCAGACATCGTTTTAACGGCTAATACAGGAAATTCTCCCATGGCTGTTTCATTTGATAGCATAACAACATCTGATCCGTCAAAAATACCATTTGCAACATCGCTAACCTCTGCACGTGTAGGTAGTTGATTATCTACCATAGAGCTTAACATTTCAGTGGCGATAATTGTTATTTTCCCTTTTTTATTTGCTTTTTTAATTATTTCTTTCTGCACAATAGGGACTTTTGCAAATGACAGTTCGTCTGCCAGGTCTCCTCTCGCAATCATTATACCATTTGACTCTTTAATAATTTCATCGATATTTTCAACAGCTTCAGGTTTTTCTATCTTGGCAATTATAGGTATCTGTTTTCCACCATTATTATCAAGCAGTTTTCTCAACTGAACAATATCTGATCCTTTTCTCACAAAAGAAAATGATATATAATCGACTTTTGCTTTTGCTCCGAATTTAGCATCTTCAATGTCTTTTTCTGTTAAAGTAGGAAGTGAAATCTTAGTATACGGAAGATTGATGCCTTTGCCTGTTAGTATTGTTCCTCCTTCAATAACTTTACATTTTACTTCTTTTTTGTCAGGATAGGATTCAATAACTTTTAATATCACTCTTCCGTCTGCTATAAGAATTTTTTTCCCGGGTTCTGTATCTGATGCTATTTGGCTGTAAGTAGTAGGGAAAGTAAACTCGCAGTCATGATTTCTGTTTCCAGATAAAATAATTTCCTGTCCTTTTTTTACAGTTACAGGATTCTTAAGTTTACCTATTCTTATTTTTGGACCTTGTAGACACTGCATAATGGCAAGTGATTTTCCAATATTTTTACTAGCCTGACGTATCTTTGCTATCATCTCAAGATGCTCTTCTTTCGTTCCGAAAGAAAAATTTAAACGACATACATTCATGCCGGCTTTTGCCATGCTTTCAATGATGGAAAGTTTATTTGAAGCAGGTCCTAATGTCGCAATAATTCTGGCTTTTTTCATTTCAGCCTCCTTAGGCAAATTATGTAAAATAAATGAACAGTTCAATTATATAAAATATTAGATTAAATGATAAATAAAAGTAGATTTCTATATTTGTGATATGTTATAAGTATATTTGATTTGCCAGAAGGATAAAACTCTTAAATATAAAATATTTTATGATAACTATTGAAAAAGAAAAACAGTCTAAACTTAAGGAGCTGTTAATAGAATCTGGGGCAACATCAGTAGGTTTTGCAAGCCTAAATTATCTTTTAGGTTTGGATACTAATTATGCTTCAGGAATATCGATATTAGTAAAATTGAAACCTGAAATTATCGCAGAAACAGGCAATGGGCCAACTGCACATTACTGCGAGGAATATTCTAGAGTAAATTTTTTACTTGATAATCTGACATGCTTAACGAGTGATTATTTAACACATCTAGGGTATCTGGCTGATATGCCCGGAGCGACTGTAAGAATGTCAGATTTAGATAATTTTAAAGTTAATATTCCACACAAGACATTAGCTACTTTATCAGGCTTGGGGTGGATAGGTAAGAATGCTTTGCTTATAACAGAAAAATATGGTTCTGCTGTAAGACTGGGATCTGTATTTACAAATGCTGTATTTGAATACGACGATCCGATAACTGAAGTAAAGTGTGGGAATTGCATGAAATGTAAAAATGTTTGCCCAGGAAATGCTATAATGGGAAAAAATTGGTATCAGGATATTAACTTGGATGAGTTTTATAATGCTCGATTATGCCGTAAAACTATAAATAATTTTGTTAGTAAGGATATCAATAAAGCAATATGTGGAATATGTATTGCAAATTGTCCATACACTGCAAAATATATTAATCGGGACGTCGATTAAAAGTATTCTCAATTTTGTATTAATAAAAACAGTCCGATCAATATTAAGAATATATAAATGACTTTATCAAATTTTCCTTTTGGTATGAGTAGAGTGAATTTTCCTCCGATATATATGGCGATACCTACAACTGGTAGTGCCAGTAAATAAATCAGAAATACTTTTCCTGTCCACAGGCCGCTTGCCCCCTGCATAAAAATGATAAGAAGGTTTGCCAGAAAAAAATATCCTTGCAGTGTAGCCCTGAATTCTACAGGAGACCAGTTTTTTAGGGTTGAATATACCACAATAAATGGTCCGTTTATATTATATGCTCCGCCGAAAACACCTGCCAGTAAACCAAATAAATATGCAGGTTTATTGCTTTTAATTTTAATAGTTTTTGTTACAAGCAATCTGTAGAGACTAAATAAAATCAGAAATATAGCTAGGATAATTACAAGGATTTTATTATTCATTGTTGTCAAAATAAATATGCCTACAGGTATTCCTACTGCAGAAGATACTACAAGCCTCCAGACACTTTTCAAATTTACAAACTGCCAACTGTTTATCAGAATTACCAGTGCAATTGTAGTAGAAATTAATGCCGAAATAGGGGCAGCAGTCTGCAGTCCGATAATGAGACTCATTAACGGCATCGTAATTAATGCATTACCAAAACCGAAAGTCGATCTGACTATTGATCCTAAAAAAATAATACTCAATATTAAACATATAATACTCGCATCCATAATCTCTTAACTGTAAGAGTATTATTATCTAATTTCAAATGAAAAGCCGTCTCTTCTTTATACATTAAATTGAATAATCATTAATTGTTAGTTGTTAATTATTAATTGAGATATGGGAAAATATTATGAAGGAATTACCAACTTTGAATGCAGTATCAGTAAAAAAGAAAAAATATACACCTAAAGTTCTTCAGTTTGGAGAAGGTAATTTTTTAAGAGCTTTTGTTGATTGGATAATTCAGCAGATGAATAATAAAATAGATTTTGACAGTTCAGTTGTAATTGTTCAGCCGATTGAAAATGGTAATATTGACAGATTAAATGCACAGGATAACCTATATACTTTACAGCTTAATGGCATCAAAAATAATAAACCTGTAGAAAGTACTGAAGTGATTGATGTTATCGAAAAGTGCATTAATACTTACAGTGATTATGAGGAATATATGGACTTAGTCTGTGGTAAAGATTTAAGATATATTATTTCCAATACTACAGAAGCGGGTATCAGCTATAATGCAGAAGATAAATTGTATAGTAAACCTCAAACTTCTTTTCCTGGAAAATTAACAGCTTTATTATATAAAAGATTTACGTTTTTCAATGGAAATAAATCAAAAGGCTTAATCATTATTCCATGTGAACTTATTGATAATAACGGAAGTAAGCTGAAGGAATTTATTTTAAAGTATATAGATTTATGGAAATTAGGTACAGGCTTCAAGGACTGGGTTGATAATAGCTGTTTATTTACAAATACTCTTGTGGACAGGATTGTACCTGGTTTTCCAAAAGGCAATGCTGATAGAATATATAAAAAACTTGGCTATATAGACAATTGTTTAGTGCAGGGGGAAATTTATCATTTATGGGTTCTTGAGGATAAAACAAAAAAAATACAAAAAGATTTTCCTGCAGATAAGGCAGGTTTAAATGTGTTGTTTGTAGATGATATAACACCATATAAACAGAGGAAAGTGAGCATATTAAATGGAGCTCATACTTCAATTGTACCAGTTGGATATTTATATGGAATTGATACAGTACGAGAAACTGTAGAACATGATATTTTAGGGAAATATCTAAGAGACGTTATTTTTGAAGAGATTGTACCGACAGTTAATCTTCCGCATAACGAATTAGTTGAATTTGCCAATGATGTGATTACTAGATTTAAAAATCCTTTCATCAGGCATGAACTTTTTTCTATATCATTAAATTCAACCACCAAGTACAAAACACGTATCCTCCCCTCTGTTATTAAGTATATGGAAATGAATAACGGTGTTTTACCTAAAAAACTTCTGTTTTCTCTTGCAGCATTAATAGTATTTTATAGAGGAGTGAGAAATGGTGAAACATACCAGCCTGTAGATAATGCCGAGTTTATAGAAATGTATAACGGTTTATGGAATAATTTCGACGGATCAAAACAAGGAGTAAAGAAAATAACTACGCATATTCTTGGAATGAAAGAACATTGGGGAGTTGATTTGAATAATTTTGCTGGTATGAATGAATTTGTTACAATCTCTATTTTTGATATTTTGAAAAACGGAATAATAGAAGCCGTAAACAAGGTTATGTAAAATGAAGAAATATATAAAAATAACTCCAATGGATAATGTAGTAATAGCTCTTAAAGACCTGAATAAGGGGAGTGTGATTGAAGTTGATGATCATAAAATTAAATTACTGGATTTTATTCCTCAAGGGCATAAAGTTGCTATTATAGATATATCCAAAGATGAAGGGATAATAAAATATTCTCTCCCGATAGGAGCTGCTACTAAAAATATTTTAACCGGCTCTCATGTGCACGTACATAATATTACAACTTGCCTGGGGGATATTAAAGAATATACTTTTACTCCAGAATACAGCGAAGTAAGTATTAATATTCCGGAGAAAAAAATAAATGTATATAAAAGGAAAAATGGTAGTGTTGGGATCAGAAATGAAATCTGGATTGTACCCACCGTTGGTTGTGTAAATGCTATGGGGAATCAAATGATTCAGAAGTTTACACGTGAATCGAATACAGAAGATATAGATGGAATTTATATTTTTCCACATAATTACGGTTGTTCTCAAATGGGCGATGACCACGAAAGTACTGTAAAAATTCTTAGTGATATAACTCTTCACCCTAATGCTGGAGGTGTATTGATCCTTGGTTTGGGATGTGAAAATAATCAGATTAACGATTTTATAAAAACATTAGGCTCTTATGATAAGAAAAGGATAAGAACTCTGATAATTCAGGATGTAGAGGATGAAGTAGAAGAGGGAGCCGGAATCTTAAAAGAAATTTATGATACTGTAAAAAACGACAGGCGTGAATCTATGTCGATTTCTAATTTGAAAATTGGTTTAAAATGCGGTGGGTCTGACGGATTGTCTGGGATAACAGGAAATCCTCTTTTAGGTGCTTTTTCTGACTACTTAACATATTTTGGCGGAACAACTGTTTTAACAGAAGTCCCTGAAATGTTCGGTGCCGAAACTATTTTGATGAATAGAGCAAAAGATGGAGAAACTTTCGAAAAAATAGTTAAGCTTATTAATGACTTTAAAAATTATTTCAAAAGCCATAATCAGGTAATATATGAGAATCCGTCTCCCGGGAATAAAAATGGGGGGATAACGACTCTTGAAGATAAATCACTGGGATGCACTCAGAAAGCAGGAAATTCAAAAGTTATCGATGTTATCAATTATGGTGATATGTTAAAAATGGACGGTCTTAATCTATTAAGCGGACCAGGAAACGATATGGTTGCTGCTACAGCTTTAGGTGCTTCAGGATGCCATATGGTTCTGTTTACTACTGGACGAGGAACACCGTACGGTACATTTGTACCGACTGTTAAGATTTCTACTAACAGTGAACTTTATTCAAAAAAATCTAACTGGATGGATTTTAATGCTGGAACTCTGGTTGAGGATAAAGATATGGAGAACCTGTTAGTAGAGTTTATTGATTTCATAGTAAAAATAGCTGATGGACAAAAAGTTAGAAATGAAATAAATAATTTTAGAGAAATTGCTATACTAAAATCCGGAGTTACTCTTTAAAATATTCAGTATTTAAATTATAGTATTACATATAGTTAAAGATAAAAGTTATAGTCGGTATCGAATTTATGCATGCGTGTTCTATCGTTAATGAAAAGGATAAGAAAGTAAAACTAGGTGTAGTGTTACCTAACCTTGATCATCCGTGGCTGATTGCATGTGAAGAGTACATTGTTAAGGCTGCAAAGATTTTAGGAGATAAATGCGACTTATTAATCAAATATGATTCCGATACATTAAATGATCAAATTCACGATATTACAGCTCTATTAATGAACAAAGTTGAAGGAATGGTAATAATTCCTGTCAACAGTCTGCTGCCCCCAACTATTACTGAACAAATCAGATCTGCTGAAATTCCGGTAGCTTCAGTAAGCAGACAGTTTTCCTTAAATGAATTTACTATCCGAATAGATGGTGATATTGATTATATTGCTGAATCACAGATAGAATTTCTAGTAGAAAAGCTGAACTATAGTGGTAATATTGCTTTTATTTCAGGTTCTCCAGATACATCAGATTCAATGAGTATGGAAATGGCATTTGTGAGGGAATTGAAAAAGCATAATGAAATTAACCTTTTATCAATAATACCCGGACATTTCTCAGCAGAAAAAAGCAAGCTGGTTATGAAAAAACTTTTAAGAGAATTCAAATGTCTTGATGCTGTGTGCTGTTTTAATGATTCTATGGCAATTGGAGCAAATAATGCCTTAAAGGAGGCAGAGTTAGATAAAAAAATACTTATCACAGGAATTGGCGGGAACAGTGAAATGCTTAGGTTGATTAAATCGGATAGGAGTTCCTGCATAGCCACTTCAAGTTACCCTCCGTATATGGCTGGTGATGCTGTTTATTTAGTATATTTAGCTGTCCAGAATAGAGGGATCCCGACTTTTTTCGATACAGCTCCTCCTGCGATGTATAAAGTCAAAAGTATCCTTGTTACTGAAGATAATGTTGATAAATACAGTTTCGTGTATTAATACTGAAAATATTGACTGTCAAACTTTTCAATAGTATTTTCAGATAGTCCGCTTACTTCTGAGATGATTTTTTGATCGACATTTCTACTCTTTAATATTTTTGCAACTTTGTAAGGATTTAATAAGCCGGATTTTTTTTCTTCTGTAATGTCTCTGCATATACATCCGCTGTATTTCTCACCATCGCAGTCTGTATTGAAAGAGACTTCTTTGAGCCATCTCAATTCACCGTTAGGCCGTAAAATTCGATATTCTCTTAACTTAGGGTATTTCTTTGTTTCAAAGTAATGAGTTTCGAGTTTTATGTCAGCAGGATGAACACAGGTGTTAATTCTAAAGTTTAAGTTTTCTACAAAATTCTTAATTGGATAGCCATAAATAGTCTCAAAAGCTTTATTAACAAATATTACATTGTCTTTACTGTCATTTCTTAATCTTACTCCGACATTTGCACTGTCCAGTAATGCATGTAAAACGGAGCTTTGATTTTCGTTTGTTATGGTATCTGTTATATCTGTAGTTACACCTATCAAATACCTGTCTTTCATAAAATCTATAAGATTTGAGTGATATATTTGAACCCATTTTAATGTGCCGTTTTTGCATTTAACCTGTAATTTTCTTATTTTAGGCCAGGATTCATCTTTTCTATACTGGAGTGATTTTTCTCTTTCTTCTGCAGAAACTAGTATATCTAATTCGAGAGTGTTGTTCCTAGAATAAATTTCTTTTAAGGAATATCCTGTTATTTCTGAAGCACTTTTATTAGCATAAACTGTTTTTTCGGCAGTGTGATTAAAAACCAAAACAGCTTCAGACATATTTTCAATACAGGTTCTCAGCAAACCATTATCATACTCAGCTTTTTTTCTTTGAGTAATATCAACAATATTGGTTATTAAACCTGCAATATTATTGTTCAGATCAAAAATGGGAATTCTGGAAATTATACCCCATTTCCTGTGCTTTGAACCTGGTATATATCCTTCCTCAACACTCTTTTCCTTTGTAATAAGAACCTGTTCATCTTTGGAACAGTTTTCTTTAGCTTCTTTCCTGCTGAAGAAATCATCATCTGTTTTGCCAAATACTACAAATGATGGCTTAAGTGAGATATTTTTCAGAAAACCGTCATTGGCTGTTAAATACAGCAGTTCATTATTTTTTACATAGAATATTGAGCTTATTCCAGTGAGCAGTGCTTCAATAATTATACCGGCTTCACTCAGCTTATTACTTAATTTGATACTTGCGTTCAGCGTTTCTGTAATAGTTTTCTGAAAACTTTTTTTCTCCCGAATATCAAAGAAAGATGACCAGGAATCAATGTTTCCTGATAACCCGGAGCTTTTTGCTATATCAACATTAGGTAAAGGGTCAAGATTTGAAAAATCAGAAACAGAAATTTCCAGTATTTTTGCAAGTGTTCTTGTCTGTTTCTTGTTCGGAGATGATATACCTTTTTCCCATTTCCAGTATGTTGTCCTGCTGATGCCCATCACACCGGCTATCCTTCCACTTGACATATGACTCTGTTTTCTGTGAAAGACAAGTTTATCATTATAAAAATCCATATATACCTCTCTCTTTATGATAAGTTTAACCATTTTTTAAAAAATATGAACATTAAGTGAACAATAAATTAAAATAAATGTTGATTTATTTAGAAAATTTAATCCTTTTCTAGATAAGAATAATTCAATGAATAACTTAAGAGTATATTCAATAGGAAAAGAAAGAGTATTTATAAAAAAGGAGAGGAAAAATGAAAAATAATATTTTTACAAAAAGAACAAAACTTGTTTTATTAATTGCAATTGTAGCTGCTTTTCTTGCTGTACCTTTAATTACAAATGCCGGAACAAAAAACTCATCAATGAAGCAGGTTTATACGTCAATAGAAGGAAACATTACATATTATGTAAAACCCGGGCAGAAAGTTAAAAAAGGAACGCCGTTGTTTTTTGTAGAGAATAATGCCAATAGTCCAAGTAAATTCTTCGAATTGCAAAATGATATTGACTATAATAAAATTATTTATGCGCGAATGGAGAGACTTATAAAAACTCATTCAGTTTCCTGGGATGATTTCGACACTGCCAGGCATGGTTTGATAGGTGCTGAGACAACTTTTGCATCCTTTATTCGTGAAACAAAAATGGGATTTTATACAGCACCTTTTGATTGTGAAGTTACAAAGATACTATACACTCAAGGTTCGGGTATTGGAGATGGTAATCCGGCGATTAATATTAAACCTACTGACGTAAATTATCACTTTGAGCCTGCTAAACTCAGTAAGAAACTAGTGGGATTAATGAAACGCAGCAGTGAACTTTCAAGCACCAGGGCAAAAGATCTTAATGTAAAAAAGATAACATTCTAAACGGCTTAATATAACAGTAACCCTTACTAAACAGCATGGTAGAAGTTCAACCATGCTGTTTTATTATAAACAGTCATTCCGTTCCTATATTTTCAGCTGTCGCAACACCTATATAGGTATCGGCACAGCCGTAATAAATATGCCATTTGTTATTCAATAAGACTAAACCTTCTGAAAACAGAACATTATTAACTTGTCCTCTTTTTTCAAAATCTTCAGTAATTTCAAGTATCGGTTTATCTGATCTGGCAATAAGTTTAGATGGATCATCTTTTGAAAAAAGAGCCCAGCCTGTAGCATATTTTCTATCTCCTTTTTTACTTGCAGTCAGAACAGAAGGATTTCCATAGTCCACCATTCTCAGTACATTGTTATCTGCAGCGCCATTGTAGATAAGAAGTATACCTTTATCAGTGAATACAGGAGAAGGACCTGATTCGCATAGTGCTGAGTCAAAATGATTTTTTCTAGGTCTCAAAACTACATCTTTATTTATGTCACTTTTCCAATGAATACCATCTTCGGAAGAAGCCAGCCAAATATTAGTACACCCAAAATACATCCAGTATTTGCCGTTAATTTTTTTAGGTAAAATAGCACCGGATTTATTATTGCCGTTATCCCAGCCTTTTAGTATTGGTCCGTGTTTTTCCCAGTTAACCAAATCTTTTGATGTAGCAAGGCATAACTTTGAAACTCTGTTGGGCAAACCGACTCCTGTATAAGTCATATAGTAGAAATCATCAATTTTTGTAATACGGGGATCTTCACAACCACCTATTTGTTCATAATCATGATCAGGAGCAATAGCAGGTTTTTTACTTCGTGTAAAATTAATCCCATCTTTACTTGTAGCCATTCCAATAGTTGATACTCCAGGCCATTCATCACGCCATGTCCAGCCTTTTGGACGTACATTTGCTGGATTCCAATTTTCCATACCCCAATTTTCTGACCGGTAAAATAGATAAACTGTATCATTAACAAGGATTGCAGTTGAATTAAAAACTGCCATAGATTCAAATTTTGTTCCTGTAGCTCTCAATATTGGATTTTTATCATATTTACACACTTTGCCGAAAGGTAGGTAATCCTCTGCATCTGATGCATGTGCTGTCGCACCGAGAACAGTAATTAACATTGAGCTAAAACATATAACCATGTAGCAAAATTTATGTCCCATAGATAAGTCTCCGTTAAAAAATATTTTTCCAGCTGAGTATTAATGAATACTAACTAAATATACTAATAGAGCGACATATGCATGTCCGTATTATAATCTTATCTTAATATATTAATTATATACAGAGTTATTATTCTAATTTGTATGTATTATATATTTACATAATATTAATCGGGACTTTATATAAAAACACAATTTGATAAAATGATTCTCTTTGATATGAAAGGATAAATATAATGAATAAAATCTTTGCAGCACCACGGAAATATATTCAGGGAAAGAATGCTCTTAAAGATTTATCCCAAATTGTAACTAAATTAGGTAAGACCCCACTTCTTATATGTTCATATGCTGGAAAAAAGAGAGTACAGAATATATTAGACAAAAGTTTTAAAGGAACTCAAGTAAAATTATTTTTTAATGGTTTTAACGGTGAATGTTCTGATAATGAGATAAAAAGATTGATGAACTATGCTGAAATTAAGGATTGCGATGTTGTCGTTGGGCTTGGCGGAGGCAAGGTGTTAGATACAGCAAAAGCTGTTTCTTTTTACAGGAAAATTCCGTGTGTCGCTGTTCCTTCTGTAGCTTCAAACGATGGTCCCTGTCTATCAGTATCTGTAATTTATAATGATGATGGAACTTTTGATAAATACTTATTGATGGATTGTAATCCCGATGTAGTTCTTGTTGACTCTGGCATCATATCAAAATCACCAACAAGGCTTTTAGTCGCAGGAATGGGTGATGCATTGTCGACATATTTTGAAGCAAGAGCCTGTTTCAGATCAAATAGGCCTAACTTGGTTTGTGGATTGGGAACTCAAGCTGCTTTAAATTTAGCCGGTTTGTGCTACAAAATATTACTGCAAGATGGACTTAAAGCCAAGTTGTCATGCAATGATAATGTTGTTACAGAAGCCCTAGAAAATGTAATTGAAGCAAATATCATGCTGAGCGGTTTAGGCGCTGAAAGTTGTGGACTTGCAGCTGCGCATGCAATACATAATGGTTTGACAGCTTTAGAAGAGTGTCATAATTATTACCATGGAGAAAAAGTTGCATTTGGTACTTTAGTGCAGATGGTTTTGGAGAATGCTGAAGATGATGAAATTGAAGAAGTTTTGAACTTCTGTAATTCTATAAACTTACCTGTATGTCTTGAAGATTTAGGAGTTAAGATCATTAAAAAAAATGAAATAATGAAAGTTGCAGAGCTCACGTGTGCAGAAGGTGAAACTATATATAATATGCCGTTAGAAATAACGGTTGAAAATGTGTATAATGCTATAATAGCAGCAGATAAGCTTGGCAAACAGAGTAAATCCAGGAATTAAAAAGGGAATTGATAAGTGAGTTGTTCATAATAAACGTTCTTGCTTATACGTACTCACTTATCTATTGAAAATTATTAGTTTTATTTCCTGCCAATAAGTTCTATTTGATATCCATCCGGATCTGCTACAAAAGATATTATTGTTGTACCAGCACTCATAGGACCGGCTTTACGTAAGATTTTTCCGCCTGCTACTTCTATTTTGTCAGTAGCCTTATAAACATCATCAACTTCAAGAGCAATATGGCCAAAAGCATTTCCCATATCATAATTTTCCTGTCCCCAGTTATAAGTCAATTCAATACAGGTACTGTCTGACATATCACCGTAACCGAGGAATGCCAACGTGAATTTACCATCAGGATAATCATTTTTTTTAAGTAGTTTCATTTCCAGTATTTCTGTATAAAACTTAATTGAACGTTCTAGATTACCTACTCTTATCATTGTGTGCAGTAAACGCATTGTTATCTCCTTAAAGTAATAAACATTAAGGAATCACTATATACGTTATTGTCGGGTTTTCATCCTGAAAGTAATTAAAAATTATATTCTATATTTTTAATAATATTATGATATAATGAACTTTATGTCTTGTATGAAATATTATAATATTTTGAAGGATATTTGGTTATGAGAAGAATGGTGAAATGCGCTTTAATCCAGGCGTCAAATCCTTTATCTAAAGGATCTATCAAAGAAATAAAGGATGCTATGGTGAATAAGCATTTAAAACTCATAGACGATGCAGGCAAAAAAGGGGTGCAGATACTATGTCTTCAGGAAGTATTTTTTACACCTTACTTCTGTTGTGAGCAGAAGGAAAAATGGTATGCTGCTACTGAAACAATTCCAGGCCCTACAATAGACATTCTTTCTAAATATGCTAAGAAATATCAGATGGTAATTGTAGCTCCTATCTATGAAAAGGTTCAGGAGGGAGTTTATTATAATACTGCTGCGGTTATTGATGCTGATGGAGAACTTCTCGGGAAAATGCAGAAGATTCATATTCCTCATACCTGGCCAGGGTTCTGGGAGAAATTTTACTTCAAACCGGGAGGACTTGGGTTTCCTGTGTTCAATACCAGATACGCTAAAATTGGTATATATATATGTTATGACAGACATTTTCCTGAGTGTGCCCGCATTTTAGCTCTAAATGGAGCTGAGATATTGTTTAATCCGTCAGCTACAGTTGCCGGTAAAGCTGAGTATTTATGGAAACTTGAGCAGCCAGCACAGGCGGCAGCCAACGGAGTGTTTGTAGGTGCAATCAACAGAGTTGGAATTGAAGAACCGTGGAAATTCGGTGAATTTTTCGGGCAGAGCTATTTTGCCAGTCCTAAAGGCGAAATCATAACTGAAGGCTCAAGGGATAAGGATGAAGTTATATCTGCAGAACTAGATCTGGAAGAGATAAGAAAAGTGAGAGATGGGTGGCAGTTCTTTCGAGACAGAAGACCTGAAATGTACTATGATATTTGTGATTATCTCCCTCAATAATTTAAATATAACAATAAAAAGGTAAAGCTATGAAATTAATGCTGATCAGTATCTTTTTTTTACTCTCTATGACTTCGATTACTCTAATAGGTGGGAATTATAATAAGGAATCGGCTGTAAAGCCTGTAAAAAGTCTAACTAAAACTTTTGAGGAATTAAAAGCTGAAAAAACCAAAAGTAAAGGGAAAAAGGCTCCTTTTTTTGATTTAATGTACACGACTAATTCATATAGAACAAAATTTAAACATTACTATGGATTAACTATGGATTTCAAAGTAATGAGATTAGATCTGGAAAAAGGTGAATGGGAAATAATAGCTTCTGATTTTGGTGAGAAAGATTTAGAGCCGCATAAATTACTTATTAGCCCAAATGAAAAATATATGGCTATTATCATGTATCCTTTTGGTTATGGTGACAGCTATTTTATTAAAATGCTGAATCTTGAGACGTTGAAAATGAAAGATATAGGTTCTGTTCAAAATGTGAAAGGCAGGTCATTTTCATTCAGTTATGACAGTAAGTATTTTGTTATGATAGGGCGTTACTGGGGAAATGTAACAAAAATAAAACTTGAATAAGAGTTTTTAATTAATTATAAATCATAAATATTCAGTTATTGAGCTCGATGAAAAAAAAGAGAAAACCAAAACTTGCATTACTTTTTATAATCGGTCTATTAGTGGTTTTAATATTATTATCTGCTGTATTAACTTTTGTTTCAGTTGATTCAGTCAGGGATCTTGGAGTTTATGCAGTTAAGATCGACAAAGAAAACAATGATGTACTATCTTCAGAGTTGTTTTTGAAACTTACAAATGAAGCATCGGATGGTTATTCTAAAAGAATTAATCTTGTAGCTACATTTCTGGATGTTTTCGCTGAGAATGTCCTAAGTAAGTTAAAAAGTAATAGTTCTACGAAAAAAACTATAAAAAAGAATTATGGTTTTAAAAAATATCCCAATCGAAATTTTTCTGCATATTTATTCGCGGAGAGAGAATTCGATCTGGTTTATTTTGGTGATAAAAATGAAGTGTCTCAAAAAGTTATTACGCAAGCTGATTCCCTTTCTAATCTTTTGTCTGCATGTAAAAAGATTGTAAATAAGAATCAAAGTTTAATGAAATATGTTTGGGTGATAACTACAGATAAACTTGAATTTTGTTATACATCATATTTACTTGACGCTAATAAAATTCCATATCTAAGCTCTATCAATAAATTTTATGACTGTGTTACAAATCAATTTCCTTTGAAAAGTAAGGACCCTAATGCAGTATCTCCTGTAAGAATTTATTCTCCTGTTAGAAATCTATATCATAATGGTTTAATAGATTTATATATTGAGAATTCTATTTACGGTGATGACTGCAGAATACTTGCTTATGTTGGAGTTACAGTAGACTTTAATAAAGTTCAAAAAGAGTTAACAGAACAGCAACTATATACGAATCGTGAACTATTTGTCAGAATTGACAATCGTTTATCTAAAAATTCTAAGTTTATAAACAAGAATCAAGTTAAAGGTTTTATGTTTTTACTGGATCAAAATGGGAGTTTGATTACTTTTCCTAAGTTGTATAGAAAAGAATTTTCTTTACCGGAAAGAGAACTAATCCCTAAGAATAACCAGCTTAACAACAGAATAAAATTAATTGATTCAAAAAATCTCGATATGCGAAAACTAGGGAAGGAAATTAAAAAAAATAAATCAGGAGTAACAAATCTTGTTATCAAGAATGAAACATATACTGTTGCATATTCTAAAGTAGATATATGTAATTGGACCTTAGGCTATATTGTCAATCAGAAATCTCTGCTTCATCCTGTTTTAAAAACCCAGGGAAAAGTGAAAGAAACAGTAGCCAAGTTGACACATAAATTTATATGGATCAGCATTATTTTCCTTGTCCTTGCATTCTTTGCAGCTTTTTTATTTTTCAGATATTTATTCCTGAAACCTATTCGAAAGATAATAAGTGGAATTGAAAAAATTAGTGAAGGTGATTTTTATGTCAATGTAAATGAGTACAACACATCTGAAATAGCTGAATTGTCTATGACATTTAATTTTATGGGGAAAAAACTTAGAGATTATATGGAGAATTTAAAAGATGAAACTGAAGCTAGACAGTCAATTGAAACTGAGATCAAGTTAGCAGAAAATATTCAAAATTCTATACTTCCAAGTCCATACCTATTTCCGACAGGAGGAAACTTTGAACTTTCAGCCAGAATTAATGCCGCTAAAAACATTTCAGGAGATTTCTATGATTTTTTCTATATCAATGAGAAAAAACTTGCTCTTTTGATCGGAGATGTGTCGGGGAAGGGGATTCCTGCTGCTTTTTTTATGGCTATGAGTAAATCTCATATTAAAAATTGCTGTTTGAGAGAGCCTGACCTTCTCCCTGGAGAAGTACTTGAAAAAGTTAATAATACATTATGTCTCGACAATAATGCACAGATGTTTACTACTGCCTCTCTTATGTTTTATGATATGGAGGATAAAATAGTTTATTATTCAAGCGCGGGACATCATGCATCTTTGCTAATTAGAAACGAAGAATTTATTGAATTTGAGAAAATCAGCAGTATTGCCCTGGGGATACTTGAAGATGCTGTCTACCAGACAAAAAGTGAAAAATCTCAAATTGGTGATACAAGTATTATGTATACTGATGGAATACTTGAAGCCGTTTCGCCAAATGGAGACGAGTACGGAGAGGAAAGACTGAAAAATCTGATTAAAGAAAACATAAAATTACATCCTGATAAACTATGTGATTGTATTTTCGAAAGTGTTGAACGATTCGAAAAAATAAACAGATTTGATGATATTACTGTAATTATTTTTAGAAGAGTAAAGTAATATGAGATTTATCTAAATATAAAAATGTTGTAAAAAAACTTTTAAATAATACTAATAAAGCTATTTTAAAGAAAATTCTTTTTCATAAATCAAAATTTTTTAATTAAACCATCATAGAACTAACTTTAATTTTAGAATTATAAATAAAGAAAGTGCTCCCCCTTTGTATGAAGCTAAAGAAAGAACTGTCTTTTATTCACGTATTTTGTATTGCGACCGGTGCAATGATCAGTTCAGGTATTTTTATCCTGCCGGGCATGGCGTATTCTAATAGTGGACCTTTGGTTTTTGTTTCCTACTGTCTGGCAGGGATTATGGCTCTTCTCGGAGCTCTAAGCGTAATTGAGCTTTCAACTGCAATGCCCAAGGCAGGTGGAGATTATTATTTTGTCACGAGGAGCCTCGGACCTTTGAGCGGAACAATATCGGGATTGTTTAGCTGGTTGGCAATAGCTCTGAAAAGCTCATTTGCAATATTTGGTATGGCTGAAATTATTTATCTTTTAACTGGATTTCCGCTCATTATATCAGCTTTAATTTTATGTGTTATTTTTGTTGTTATAAATATTTACGGTGTTCAGGAAACAGCTAAGCTTGAAGTTATTCTCGTGCTGGGACTTTTATTATTAATGGTAATTTATATTTTTGTGGGCAGTTTTAATATACAACCTCATCATTTTACACCTTTACTTCCTAAAGGAATCAATCCTATTTTTGCAACAGCAGGATTCGTATTTGTTTCTTATGGAGGACTTATAAGTATAACCAGTATTTCTGAAGAGGTAAAAAACCCCAAAAAAAATATACCGTTGGGACTCATCTCTTCTGTTATAATTGTTACAATTATCTATACTGTTTTACTTTTTATTACTGTAGGAGGATATCCGGGGGATAAACTTTCTGTATCTTTAACTCCTGTGGCGGATACTGCAAGAGTATTTATGGGAACTCCAGGATTTGTGATAATAACCATAGCTGCTATTCTTGCCTTTGTTACTACAGCAATAGCCGGTATAATGTCAGCTTCACGCTATCCTGTGGCTCTAGGCAGAGATTGTTTGATCCCTCAAGGTTTTATGAAACTGAGCAAACGTAGTCAAACACCGATTATAGCACTTGTAACAACAGGTATCCTCATAGGTTTATCACTGTTTCTAAAATTAGACACACTTGTTAAAGCGGCGTCTACAGTTGTACTTGCAGCCAATGTTTTTGCAAATGTTGCTGTTATAATATTAAGGGAAAGTAAACTCCAGAACTATAATCCGAGTTTTAAAGCACCATTTTATCCATGGCTTCAGATTATAAGTATTATTGTATTCAGTTTCTTTATTATTGATATGGGATTAGCCACAATTGAAATATTTCTGGGGCTTCTTATCTTAGCAGTAGCAATATACTATTTCTATGGTAAATCTAGAAGTAAACACGAATATGCTTTGCTTCATCTATTGGCAAGGATTACCAATAAACAGATAGCATCAAACAAGTTGGAAGAAGAATTGAAAAACATCCTTGTAGAAAGAGATGAAATTGTTCATGACAGATTCGATGACATGATAAAAAAATGTCATGTTCTTGATTTTGAAAAATCGGTAGATGGCGAAAAATTTATCACGTCTGCATCTGATATTTTAGCACCTGAAATCAATATCACTTCTAAAGAACTTGTTGAGAAGTTTGTGAACCGTGAGAAAGAAAGCAGTACAGTACTTACTGAAACAGTCGCAATTCCTCATATTATAATAGAAGGTGAAAAGAAATTTACTATTTTGATGGCCAGGTGCAAAGATGGAATAAAAATATCTGACGGTGCTCAGAATATAAATGCTGTTTTTGTTATTATAGGCACAAAAGATGAACGTAATTTTCACTTAAAAACTCTTGCCGCAATTGCCCAGACTATAGACAGAAAAGATTTCCAGAAAAAGTGGCTGAATGCTAAAGGGGAAGATAATCTAAAAGATATATTCCTTCTTAGCGATAGATCGCGTTAATAATATATTGTAGATTTAATTATTCCGAAAATTTATAATTCAGGAGAAGTAGATGAACGTTGAGTTTGATTATATGCAGCCTAATAGTTTAAAAGACTTATTTCAATTATTAGGTAATGAAAGTAAAATTATTGCAGGAGGAACTGATCTAATTCCATTTTTTAGGAAGACAGAAACTGCACCTAAAAATCTTATTGATATTTCTCAAATTAAAAAACTTAACTACATAAGAGAGTTTGATGACGAAATAGAGTTGGGTGCACTGACTACTTTTAAAGAAATATATGAAAGTGAGATAATTAGAGAATATGCACCAGGCTTGGCTGATGCTTCAAGCCAAATTGGTTCTCCTATGATCCAGAATAGAGCGACTATTGGAGGTAATATAGCTAATGCATCTCCCGCTGCAGATTCAGTTTTGCCTTTAATCTGCCTTGATGCTGTTTTAACTGTATCTTCTGAAGAAGGAGATAGGGAAGTGCAATTGGAGGATTTTTTTAAAAGCAAGGGAGTTACTGATATCTCTCCTAATGAAATAATAAACAAAGTTACTTTCTTTAAAAGAAGAAACTGTAAAGATTTTTTTAAAAAAGTCGGGTTGAGAAAAGGGCTTGTAATTGCTACAGCAAGTTTGGCTGTCAAAATAGTTTTGGATGCAGATAACAGGATTAATCATGTGAGAATTGCAGCAGGTTCTGTAGCCCCTGTACCTTTAAGATGTTATAAGACTGAAGAATATTTATCTGAAAACATAATTGATGATCAGATTATTAGTAAAGCTAAAGATATTTTAATAAACGAGATTTCCCCAATCAGTGATCTAAGGTCTACTGTTGGATATAGGCGGAAAACTATTTGTGAACTTTTATCTAGAATATTAAATGATTTGCTGCTGGAGAACTAAAGGAGTACATGATGGAGAAAATAAAAATAAAAATTATTATTAATAAAGAAAAATATTTGATAGAGACGTATCCAAATAGAACACTTCTGCAATTATTGCGTGAAGATATAGGCTTGACAGGAGCAAAGGAAGGCTGTGGTGAAGGTGAATGTGGGGCCTGCACTGTAATAATGAACGGAAAGGCAGTCAACTCCTGCCTGATTCTTGTTGGACAGTCTGATGGCAGTGAAATCGAGACTATTGAATCTTTGGAGAAAAATGGAAAGCTCCATAAACTGCAGGTAGCATTCATAGAAGCAGGAGCTGTTCAATGCGGTTATTGTACACCAGGTATGATAATGTCAGCTAAAGCATTGCTTGACAAGAATGGAAAACCTGATGAAACTCAGATAAGAACTGCTATATCAGGAAACTTGTGTAGATGTACGGGTTATGTCAAGATAGCAGAGGCTATCAAAATTGCTTCTGAAAGGATGCATAAATTATGAGTGAGTATATGACAGTAGGAAAACCTGAAAAGCGTATTGATGCTGCAGGAAAAGTAACTGGAAAAACAAAGTATGTTGGAGATCTTTTTCTTAAGGATATGAAATATGGAGTAATTCTCCGAAGTGCTCATCATCATGCAGAAATTAAAAAGATTGATTTTTCAGAAGCTGTAGAAATCAAAGGAATTGTTGAAATTATTACCTATAAAGATATACCGGGAAGCAAAAAATATGGGGTTATCATTCCCGACAGACCTGTGTTAGCTTGTGATAAAGTCAGATTTATAGGTGAACCTATAGCAATTGTTATAGGTGAATCTTATGATATAGCGCAAAAGGCTATGAAAAAAATCAAGGTTGCTTATAAAAAGTTGCCAGCAGTATTTGATCCTATTGAAGCGCTTAAGAGCAATAGTATTAAAATACATAATAATTCTAATTTAGTATCTGAAACAAATATCGGAGATGGCAATTTAGAAAAAGGTTTTAAAGCTGCAGATAATATTTTTGAAGAAATTTTTCATTTACCAACAACTTACCATGCATATCTTGAACAGGAAGTTGCTGCAGCAAAATATGATGATGGAAAGGTTATTGCATGGGTTAGTTCACAGACACCTTTTATAGACAGGGATCTGATTTCGGAAACTCTAAATATTGATAAATCAGAAGTTGATGTAAGAATAAATGCCGTAGGTGGTGCATTTGGTGGTAAAGAAGACTCCAGTTTACCTATCCTTGCTTCATTGGCTGCTTGGAAGATAAAAGGAACAGTCAAACTTCTAAATACCAGAGAAGAGTCAATAAATGCTCATCCTAAAAGACATGCCTGTGAGATACATTGTAAAATAGGTATAAGGAATAATGGAAAAATTACTGCTTTACATGTCAAATCGTATGTAAATACAGGACCTTACGCAACTTATGGCCCTCCAGTAGCTCAGCTCTTAACAGAAACTATTTCAGGTGTATACAAAATTGATAATGTGAAAGGCGAAGCTTATCTGACATATACAAATTCACCAATTGCAGGTGCATTTAGGGGTTTTGGTGTTCCGCAAAGTAATTTTGCTCTTGAAAGTATGATTGATATTATGGCTCATAAGCTAAATTTGGAACCGGTTGCAGTAAGGAAAATCAATATTTTTAAAAAAGGTGATTCAACTTATACAAAAGTTAAAGTTGAACAGGCTGAAAATGCAGCAAAATGTCTTGAGTTGGCAATAAATGAGTCTGATAAACTTAATGAAATTCCGGTATCTAGTGGTAAGGTCAGCGGCGTTGCAATGGGGCTTGTATTACAACCTTATGGACTTGGGAAAGGTGTTCCCGATATATCTAAAAATAGAATAGAATGTTTACCTAACGGTAATTTGTTAATACATCTAGGGGCACCAGACTTGGGACAGGGGCTGAAAACCGTTGCCGCCCAGATGGTGGCTGAAGCAATGGAAATTGATTATTCAAGAATTCAAGTCAGTGATTTATCTACAAGAACATCACCTGATGGGGGTATTACATGTGCATCAAGAATGACATACTGCGTAGGCAACTCTCTTCTCAGAGCTGCTGAAAAGTTAAAAAATAAAATATTGAAAACAACAGCGAAACTTTATAACTATAAACAAGATGAGCTTGTTTATAAAAGCGGGAAAGTATTTAATAAGAATTCTGAAAACATTGTTCCTGTAGATTTATATGATCTGACAGATAAATGTAATGAACTTGGCAAACAGCTTATTAGTGAAGGTAAATTTACTTTTTCTTATAAAAATGCACCTACACATCTGCCATTTGGGATGCCGCATGTTAAGTATTGTTTTGGTGCTGTAGTTGTCAGGGTAGAGGTTGATGAAGAATTAGGAATGGTAGAGTTGAAAGATACTGTTTCTATAAATGAAATAGGAAAAGTGATAAATCAGGATGCTGCCGAAGGACAGGTTGAGGGCGGTGTTATAATGGGAATGGGGTATGCCCTCACTGAATCAATAGAATTAAAGAAAAACGGAAAATGGAATGATTCATTTGCTGAATATTTGATTCCTACCTCGCTTGACTCACATTTTAATATTAAATCCATATTTATTGAGAATGAAGATAAAAGCGGACCTTTCGGTGCTAAGGCAATAGGAGAAATTGTTATAGTTCCGGTTGCATCTGCTATAACAAATGCAATTTATAATGCCACAGGAAAAAGGTTTAAAAAAATTCCAATAAAGCCTTATGATATTATTGATCAATAGTTTTTATTGATAAGTATTAGCTTTAAAAATACCTTTATTAAACGAAAGTGATAAGCGATTTTATTGAGATTTTTTTTCTTTATATTAAAATCATTAATATGATGACTTATCGGAAACATATATTTGTACTTTTAGTTTTTTTAAATTTCTTTATAATCTCATATGCTGCTACCAGTGTTTATACTGTAGCAGTTTATGATTCTCCACCTTTTGTTAATATTGGGAAAAATGGTAATGTATCTGGATACTCAATTGAGCTGTTGAAACAGTTGACAAAAAATATTAACCCTGACATTATGCTAAAATATAAGGTTTTTAAAGATATAAGCGAATTTAAAAAAACTGTGAGAGACGGGGGTGCTAATTTAGGTATTGGTGCAATAGCAATATCTTCTAAAGACGAAAATCAAATGGATTTCTCTCATCCTTATTATCGTGCAAAAACAGGGATCTTGGTTCCTAAAAAATCTGTTTTATATTCCATAAGAAATATATTTATATCTAAAAATGTGTTTGAGTGGATTATTGTTCTTGTCGTCTATATAATCATTTCTTCTCATATTATCTGGTTTATTGAAAGAAATAAGAGCGATTGGATGAAGTCAGGATATTTCAAAGGAGTTGCTTTAGGTGTTTGGTGGACAATTACTACAATGTCTACAGTTGGTTACGGTGATTTTTATCCTAAACGTTCTATTGGAAAATTTTTCGGCATCTTTGTAATATTTAGCGGAATTGCACTGTTTAGTATGTTAATAGCATTATTAACTTCGACTGTCACAATGAAACAGCTTAAATATGATATTAACGGTTTAAGGGATTTGGTAGACAGGCCTGTGACTGTAATTAAAGATGCAATTGTAGCAAATGAGCTAAAAGAGTATGCAGTTAGAGTGGTAGAAGTCAAAACAATTACCAGCGGAATATCTTTAATAAGTGATGAGAGGGCTGTAGCAATGGTTGATGATGAACCGCTTTTGAAATTTTATCTTAAAAAAAATAAAATTTATAAATATGATATAATCCCTATCAAATCATTTTATCAGGACTATGCAATCGCATTTAAGAATGGTAGCGAACTGCGCAAGAAATATAATATCAGTCTTTTTAAATTTATTGAATCAGGTGAGTATCAGAAACTAAATAAAAAATGGTTCTGATGAGTATTTAATTAAAGCTTAAATAATATTTAGATATTAAAAATTTTTAATGTTATAGAGTAGTTGGACCATTTTCTTACATTGTGATGTTATAGAGAGAACACCATGATTTATATCACTCATATTGTTCATCAAACGGTCTATTTTAAAATTAGCTAATATAGAAATGACTGCTATTAAAATTATGAGAATAATTAGCAGTAACTCTATTCTATACTTAAATATTTTAGTAAACATTAGAAGTTTTTCTGATCTTTTAAATTTCGATATTTAGCTATATCTGCATTTATATTTAAATAATTTCTGCTCATTACAAATATACTCCATGATGTACCGCTTGAAGTTCTAATATTGACAAGAGAGTAATTTTCTCTTTCGTTCTTAGGAATTTTTGAATCTCGCCATATTTTATTAATTGTTTCCTGATAGGTAGGTGAACCAATAATTATCAAACCTATTATGGTATAACCATAACTGGTCGCACCTATATCACTACGATAAGGAACTAAATTTTCAGTAGGCAGGTCTGTCATTTTAGAAAAATTGGTGCTTGTCAGCGCACATCCTACAAAAATAAAGCAGGACAAAAGAAGTAAACTTATATATATATTCTTAAACATTTTATTTTATTATTGCTTAATTGATATTAATAAATAATTATAGCTGATTTAAGTATATATTGCATTTAATCGATAAATTAATTAATTACTAAGATAAAATTTATTCTGTAAATAACATTGGATAGTTTGTCTGCTAGCCTCAAAATGTGGTGTAGGAAGTTTATTCGGATCGCACCATTGCCAACCTTCGCATTTATCAGGTTCCATTACTTTAGGAGTACCTCTATATTCAGTTGCTAGCATACAGATTGAAATATAATGTTTACCTTCACTTCTGTATGTTTCTAAATCATTAATGACAGAAATTACTTTTGGATTTATTAGCTTCAGTGATGTTTCTTCTTTTATTTCTTTAATTGCAGCTTCTTCAAAAGTTTCACCAAGCTCAAGATGTCCGCCGGGTATAGAATAATATTGTGCGTGACTGCCTTTTCTTTTTCCAATAAGAATCTTGTTATCACTGTTTACTATAATTACACCGATTCCGAGTTTCGGTCTTTCAATTAGGTAATTCTTCATATTTGATAAAACTGTTTAATATTTTAGTTTAGGAATATTATAGATAGCTTTTAAATACGTAAAATCAAACTCATATAAAGTCAATTTATTTTTTGCATAATAAACATGTAGTTATTAATCATTGGTAGTAAGAGGTTTATTTATGGTGAAGGTGATAATTTAATATTAAAAATTCTGATTCTATATAGCTTTACATATAGAACCAGTTATTTTTAGTATGGTTTTCAGGATTTATATATTGAAACTAATTGTTAGGAACATTATCTGAACTGACTTCTTCGTTCTGTACTCCATATTTTCCGCCTTTTTGTATACGCCCAGACAGTTTATTATTATTATCCTTCTTCTCTTTGACAACATTGTTATAGTCTATAAAGGCAGAAAATTTACGTTTGCCTGAAGTTCCCCAATATTCTTTTCTTCGTACAACAAAAACTTTACCTGGTTTTAGAACCGGTATTGTATAAAATTTAACACCTTTTTTCTCTATCCAGAATCTTAGTTTGCTTTTTGGTGATGGGGTGTCTCCAATATTTTTTACTTTAACCACAATAGTTGATTTTTTAGGAACTTTTACATGTTGATACAGTTTTGTTATAACTACGAGATCGGGCAGTGGATTTACTCCGTATGTGACATATTTTACATTATTTGATAAATTTGTTTCATGAGAGATTTGGGGATTGGTAGAATGCAGATCTTTTTTTGCATCCAAAGTCAAAGTATTTCTGTATATGCCGTATTGAGGTAAGGTATAGTCATATGTTAAAGTATTTGTCATATGTCCTTTAAGTTCTCCAAAAGGTAAATAGATTGTTCTCTTAACAGGTCCTTTTATTTCAAGTTTTGCTGTTGTTGGTTTTGCCGTATTTAGTCCAGCATTGTAAATACTGGCTACAAACTTAATATTAGTTCTTACATTTTTTTTCTTAGGTGTTACTTTCACCCAGTTTATATGAAGATCAGGATATAGGCCGGTAAGTTTAACTACCTTGCTTATTCCCTGTGAGGAAGTAGGAGAATTACTGTCAGGAATTGTACTTACAGCAATCACATACTCACCATCATAATAGTCAGTACGCCAATGATATGTTCCAGAGTTGGGTGCAGAGTTTGCTATCGTTCTAAGTATAGCCTGAGAGCCTGGTTTTTTTAGATATATTCTTACATTCGCTGAGCTGTTTGATGGTCTGGTCCAGCTTATTGTATATGTCTGTCCATATTTCCACGTTTGTCCTGCTGCAGGACTTGTTACATTAATAACAGGTGCGGCATAAAGTAAAGATGTAAGTAATAGAGTTGCTGTTAATAATAAAACTTTAACTTTCATTTGTACTTCTCCAGAATAATTAATTAATCAATATATACAAAATTATAAATTATTATAAGGAGTGTAGTTCAATAATGCCAGATGTGGAAATAAGGTCATGAAATAAATAGCTTAAAGTAAATATAGATTTTCATGATATTGAGTATTAATATTATAATTTATTATGAATAATTCATAGTAATTTTAGAATTCAGGATAAAAGTTCAAGACAGTTTTTCCATTCAGTTTCAAATCTTGCAGATAACTCTCTTTTTTTTCTGTTTTTAATAAATGATCCATTAAGTGCAGTTAAATTAAAATCGTAAAAATTATTCTCATCAAACTCAAAAGCTTCAGCAATCAGTTTATATTCATTTGTAAGGGTAGTGTCAAACATAGGTGGATCGTCTGAATTTATTGTAATTTTTAGACCTCTTTCTACAAGCTTTGGTAGAATATGACTTTCTAAATTTCTAAAGACACCAAGGCAGATATTGCTTGATGGGCATACTTCTAATATGATTTTATTTGTCTTGAGGTACTTTACTAACTCAGGATCATCCCAGCAAAGAACACCATGTCCTATTCTTATTGAATTCAGTTCATTTAAAGCACCCCATATGCTTTTAGTACCAGCTGTTTCTCCTGCATGTACTACTGCTGGGATATTGCATCTGCTAGTAATATCAAATGAGGGTTTATGTCTTATTGGTGGAAATTCTTTTTCCGGACCACCAAGTCCTAATGCTGCTATTTGCCCGGGATGATCTTTAATCCATTCAGCTGTTATAATTCCTTCTTCTGTAGTTACACCCCTGGAAATAACAAAAATGAAATTACAGAAAATATTTAAATGTTTCTCTCCCCATAATTTGGCTTTATTCAAAGCTTCTATCTGTTTATCAAATGATATGCCCTTTTGGGTATAGTGAGTATATGGAGTATAAGTTATCTCAGTATAAATAATATTCTGTTTTTTCTGATTTATTAAAAAATCCTTTGCTATCATTTCTATATCTTCAGGTGTTTTTATGCATTCGCTCATTTTTAAATAAATTGACATGAAATGATTAAAATCTGTAAACTTATACCATTCTTCTATCTCATTTATTTGTTTTACAGGTAATTGTACACTGTTTTTTTCGGCAAGTTTTATTAAAGTTACAGGTGTTAATGAACCTTCGAGGTGAACATGCAGTTCAATTTTTGGCATGTATTCAATAAACTTATTTAATTTATTATTCATTTTAAATTATCATCCAATACATAATTAAAATTCATTATTCAAATGAGAATCAGGAGTTAATAAACACACTCTTTAGCTGCATCTACAAAAGCCTGAATATTTGCCGGATCTCCGTGGAAAAAATGATCTGAAGGACAGATTATATAGCCTCCGTGATCTTTTGTTGCTTCAAAACAGTCAAATACAAGTTTTCTTACATATTTGGGTGTTCCATGTTCAAAGCCTGCATTTTGATCAAAACCGCCGATAAAGAATAATTTATCGCCTACTTTTTGAGAAGCTGTATGCAGGTCACAGTCACCTCCCATATTAGGAGGAGTCATTGTCTCCAGTCCGTCTGCATTGCTTTCTACTACAATATCAAGCATTGCCATCAAACCTCCGCAGAAATGATTAACTACTTTAAGTCCGGCTTCATGCAGGAGTTTATTTTGACGCTGATCATACGGTAAACCGAATTCACGATAAAAATTAGGACTTATTACTGTATTTGATCCTGCTCCTCCTCCAACTTCCACCATATCTGCCGGCGTTCCGTGCCACATTTCAGTGACTCTTAAGGTTTTTTGCACAATGGATTCAAGTATATGATGTAGAGTATCTGGTTCATCCATTCCTAAAAAGATTGATGTTTCAGTTCCGTAAAGTGTACAGAAACTCTGCCATGGACTTCCTTGTCCTGGACTGAAAGGGTGTGATCTTATTATTCCTTTATCACCAAGACGATCTTTTGCATTTAAAATAGGAGTAAAGTCTATTCCTGAAGGGACAGGACAGTATTCATTCCATATTTCAAAATCAGCAATGTCCTTAATCAAATGCTCACTGTCATAATCTGTAACATCTGTATGAACTATTTGTTTTGACAAACAGCCTTTAGGTGTGGTTATTTCAATACGTTCTTTTTTGTTTCCACTGCTGTCTGTACCGAGAATTATATGTTTTTCATTCCAGTTGGCCAGGTCTTTTTCATTATACAAATATCTTGGACTTACATATATAGCATAATCCATTCCAAATTTTTCAAAGGCCTGCCATTCATCCATTCCTCCAAGATAATTTTTTAGGTAGTAATTCATCCATCCGTGAACCTGACAGGGAAGGCGGTCAGGTTTTTCGTTATTCAATGCAGTAAGCATTCTTTCACGTGATGTCATAGGCATGACGTTATCTCCAAAATATCTGATTAAGTTTTAATTATCAAAGTTATAGCTTTCGTTGAAGTTATTATACTTTATTTTATTAAGATTAAATTTTGATGGATCATGTAAAGATTTTTTTTCATCAGGAAAACCGATGCCAAGTATCATTATTACTCTAATATGTTCGGGAATATTTAATAATTCAGAAACATATTTTTCTGATGGGATTTTTTCAGTTGTATATCTATTGTGAATTTGCACCCAGCATGATCCAAGATCTAAAGATTCTGCTGCATAATGCAGTGTTGCTGCAGCTACTGAAGCATCTTCTATCCAAGTATCTGTTTTTGTCTCATCTGCAGCTACGACAATCCCTAGAGGTGCATTTTTTAAGAATTTAGAACCATGTGTTTTTGATTCAGAGAGTTTTGAAAGAATATTTTTATCATCGATTACAATAAATTCCCAAGGTTTCGTATTTTTTCCTGATGGAGTGTATAAGACAGCTTCGATAAGTGTTTCTACAACTTCTTTTGGAACAGGTCTGTTTTCGTATTTTCTAATACTTCTTCTTGATTTGAGCAAACTGAGCATTCTTTAATTCTCCTTATGAGATTATGAGAACTCTATTATAAACTAAAACTAATTTTTTATGATTTTCAAATTCTCTTTTAAAAATATGATAATTAATGTTAGTTAGATAAACAACGACAATATATAATCCAAGTTTCATAAAAAAAAAGAGAAGTTGTTGAATCAAAATTAAATTTCAAAAACAGACCAAATATAAAATAACCAGTTTGGGTAAAATTCAAAATTTTCAGTTTTATTGTTATTATTATTAATACAGTTATAATGAAATAAGTGAATAGAATATTTTTACCTATTTCAGCATTCTACTATAAGGCATTTGAACGCAGAAACAAAAAAATCTAATAAACTAAGAATTCTGTGTGAATGCTTGTATTTTTTGTAGTTTATATATCTATATCTTAAGGTATTACATGAAAAGATTATTGAGTTTAATTTCACTTCTGTTAGCATTTTCTAACTGTTTTTGTCTGACTGGCATAGTTGGTGCTTCTGTTGAATAACAAATTATTATTAATGTACCTTCTGATAAGCTGTATCTGTATTTTTTTTCAGTTGATTATCTCCCGTATATGCAACCGAGCGATTATGATCTGCCATCTGCAGTATTAGGATTTATGTCAATTACTAATAAGACAACGGGTATGCTAGATTGGGTACTGCCTCCTCCTCGTGGAGATGAAAGCATTAATATCAGTTCATTATCACGCAATGTTGAAACTTTATACGATAATATGAATTTGCCTTTTAATCCATATCCTCATTCAACGCCTGGTGGAACTCCTCCGCCAACTCTTGTTGATATGGACAATCTTTTAACAGATAATAACCCAGGAAATAATGTTAGTAGCGTATCAGGTGATTATTTTTATTCTGTAATGGTCCGTATATCTACTGATCCTGTCAGTGATGGGACAGACTCAAGAAATTTTGCAGTTACTGGTTTTAGAAATTATCCTTCAAGCAAAAATTCTGGAGGTTTAGCAACACTATTCCAAGGTAAAGATGTTAACGAACATGTCTTTGCCATTTTAGCTTGGGGACCCCAAACAGTAACGTTAAATATTGAAGCAACTCCAGTGCAAGGTATAACTTCCCCGCTTCCTGATTTATATTGGAAAGTGTATATTCCATATGCAGATAATGTATCACCACAAGTTCGAATAAATATTATCCCCAATGTAGTTGACGTGGAAGGTGCTCAGATTTTAGAATATAGTGATTACAGCAATACGGGGTATGATCTTACTGCTGACCTAATAACCAGAGGGATGTTTGGGCATTATATACAAGTAAGTGAAGGTGCTCCAAGTGGGAATGGTACTTATTATACCCCTTATGGAAAGGAGATGTATGACTCTTTTCCTATTCCGGCTGAAGTTTCAGGAAACGCATTGAATGCCATTCCTAATATTTTAGGAATTCTTTACAGTCCTGACATAAACCCTTCCTACAACTGGTAGTGTCCTGAAGTATTTATGAGTTCAATTTTATAAAAAATATTTAAGGTATGACATGAAAATATTATTGAGTTTAATATCACTACTATTAGCATTTTTTAACTGTTTTTATCTGACAGGAATAGCTGGTGCTTCTGTTGAAGAGCAAATTATTATTAATGTACCTTCTGATAAGCTGTATCTGTATTTTTTTTCAGTAGATTATCTTCCATATATGCAGCAGAGCGACTATGTTCTCCCATCTGCAGTATCAGGATTTATGTCAATTTATAATGCTAAAACCGGTATGTTAGACTGGGAACTGCCTCCGCCTCGTGGAGATGAAAGCATTAATATTAATACATTATCCCGCAATGTTTAAACTTTATACGATATGAATTTGCCTTTTAATCCATATCCTCATTCAACGCCTGGCGGAACCCCTCCGCCAACTCTTGTTGATATGGATAATCTTCTAACAGATAATAACCCAGGAAATAATGTTGGTAGCGTATCAGGTGATTATTTTTATTCTGTGCAGATTCGTATATCTACTTATCCTGTCAGTGGTGGAACAGACTCAAACAATTTTGCAGTTACAGGTTTTAGAAATTATCCTTCAAGCAAAAATTCTGGAGGGCTGGTAAATCGATTTCAAGGTAAAGATGTTAACGAACGTGTCTTTGCTATTTTGGCATGGGGAGGATCCCCAGTAACATTAAATATTGAAGCTACTCCGGTGAAAGGTGTAGCATCACAATATCCTAACTTGTATTGGAAGGCTTATAATACATACGCAGATAATGTATCGCCACAAGTTCGAATAAATATTATCCCTAATGTAATTGATGTGGAAGGTGCTCAGATTTTAAAATATAGTGACTATAGCAATACTGGTGATGTTCTTACTGCTGACCTAATAACCAGAGGGATGTTTGGGCGTTATATACAAGTAAATGGAGGTGCTCCAAGCGGGAATGGTACTTATTATACTCCGTATGGAAAAGAGATGTATGACTCTTTTCCAGTCCCGACAGATGTATCTGGGGACGCATTGAATGCGCTTCCTGATATTTTAGGAATTCTATATAGTTCTGCAATAAACCCGTCCTACGCATGGACAACTCCTAGCGGTGGTGGAGGTGGTGGATCTGGGGGAGGAGCCATAACTCCGATTGTAGGAATACTTATGATAGTTTTTGCAGGTCTATTCGCTGTTGTAATATTCAAAAAACGATATTAACTCTCTGGAACAAATATATTTATGATAATTTACCAAATGGAATCATAAAATTTACTATAGCTGAAGTAATCTGAACTGCTACTATTAACGATGAAATATAGGTAATGCCCGGTATTATTAAGTATGACTGACAAATTCAAAATATTTTTACTCATTTTTATTTTTGTGATAAGTTCTTTATATATATTTTTTATTATCTCTATTGGGGATCATTTACAGTTTGATAGACGGTTGATATATTTGGAACCATGGCGGTTGTTTACCTGTCATTGGACTCATTGGTCGTTACAGCATTTAGCATGGGATTTAGTCGTATTTGCAATTTTAAGTTTGCTTTCAGCTAAAACATCAATGTTTAAATTTTTAATGGTGATGACAATTGCTAGTTTATTTATTAGTCTTTCAGTCATACTCTTAGAGCCGACTATAATATATTATAGGGGGCTTTCAGGGCTAGACAGTGCTCTCTTCACTTTATTGAGTCTAGAACTCATGTCAAAGCGTGTAAATCGTACACTCAAACTATTAGGTGCCTTAATGTTATTCTTATTTGTTGCAAAGATAGGATATGAATTATCAACTGATACCTCTATATTCGTTAGTAATACAGATTTTCGCTCATTGCCTGTAGCTCATATTGCCGGATTTATTTCTGCAATTTTGGTTGAAATATATATCTGCTCTTTTAAGATAGGTAAGAGTATTAGACGAGTTTAAGTTTGAGTTTTAGATTTTCGAATATAGTAAAGTATGTGAATCTTCTTTTTTATATCAACTAACAACATGTAACAAAAACTTGAAAGTGTTTTATCTGTTTATCTTATAAAAATAGTATAAAAACTATCAACAGTTATTAACAATTTATCAATACCTTAATGTTTTTATCATATCCCTATTTTAGGTATATGTCGTTGATTTTTGTATTATGAATGAATAAAGATTGAAGATTCTTTTTGTATTAATTTATAAAAACCTTTGCTTCTTGAGTTTATAATTATTATCTTAAGAGCAGTCAACATTTATTAACAATTTATTAATAGTTAAATGTTTTTATCATATACCTTTTTTCGGTGTATGGCGTTAATTTTGAACTTATGAATTATTTAGCAACAACAATTTTTAAACTTCTTAAATCAGATTTAAAAGACAGCTCTGTTAGAATTTATTTATATTTATATTGTGATGCTGGCGGTTTTGGAAAACCAGCTAGATTGACAAATATGAAAATTTCCAAAGAACTTCATATGAATATTAAAACTATTTATTCGGCACTTTCAGAACTGAAAAAATTTGGCTATATAGTCGCTGTCGCGAAATAGAAAACCTTGAATGTTAACGTATTATGCATTCTTCTTTATTTCTCAATTATACTATAACTTTCTAAACATTTACTTTGGTTTTGGACATCTGTCTTTCCTTTCTTTTTCTTTGTT
>DASCNA010000175.1:0-21224 GCA_036011305.1 Victivallales bacterium | reverse complement strand
TACAAAGGTGCCATGGCTATGTATCAGGATATGCAATAATTTTACAGAAATATATTTGAATAAATAAACCGACTGCGCAAATATAAGCAGTCGGTTTTTTTTATAACTGTATTAATTCACATAAAATAAAGGATTATATGACAAAAAATATTTTAATTAAAAATGCGAAAGCAATTGTTACATGTGATAGTAATGATTCAGTTTTTTATAATCATGATCTATTAATTTCAGGGAAGAAAATCACTCAAATTGCTAAGAATATAAATGTACCTGAAGCAGAAGTAATTAATGCTGAAAATATGTTCATTTATCCGGGTTTGATAAATACCCACCATCATTTTTTTCAATCTTTCGTAAGAAATAACCCAGGTCTTGATTTCACTAAAATGGATGTGATAGAATGGCTTCATATAATATATCAGCTTTTTACTCTAATAGATGCTGATTCCATATATTACAGCAGTCTTGTAAGTATGGCTGATTTAATAAAACATGGCTGCACTACCGTTTTTGATCATCAGTACTGTTTTAATAAACATGCAGGAAATAATTTAATAGACAGACAGTTTGATGCAGCCGATAAACTTGGCATCAGATTTCATGCAGGCAGGGGAACTAATACTATGCCAATGTCTGAAGGCAGTGTAATCCCTAACGAATTATGTGAAAGTACAGATAATTTTTTAAATGACTGCAATAGAATAATTGAGAAATATCATGATGAATCTGAATATTCTATGAAAAAAATTGTAGTAGCGCCATGCAATGTTTCGCAATCTAGCAAAGATACATTTATCGAAGCTGTTAAGTTAGCCAGATTAAAAAAAGTTTTTATGCACACACATCTAGGAGAAGGCGAAAATAGATTAATGCTGGATCGCTATGGCATAAGAAGTTTAAACTGGTGTGAAGATATAGGGTTTATAGGAAAAGACGTATGGTTTGCTCACGGCTGGGAATTTACAGACAGTGAAATAGATACTCTTGTAAAAACCGGTAGCGGGCTTTCTCACTGTCCCGCCCCAGTAGCATTGGGACATTTTAATATTATTGATATTCCGCAAATGATAGCCAAAGGTCTAAGATTAGGACTTGGTGTAGATGGTTCTGCATCCAATGATAATTCAAATATGCTTGAACTTCCGAGAATGACTTATCAGTTGCAAAACCTAGTTTCTGATAAGCGAAATCATCCTCTGCCTGAAGCATATGATTATTTGAAATTGGCTACTAACGGAGGAGCATCCCTGTTAGGCAGGAGTGATATTGGTTCTCTTGAAGTAAACAAAGCCGCTGATCTGTTTATGATAAATATGAATAAGCTTGAATACATAGGCACACACCATAGTCCAAAAAGTTTTCTAAGCAGAGTTGGGCACTTTGCTTATGTGGATAAAACTATAATTAACGGCAAAATTGTATTTAATGATGGAAAGTTAACCGGCTGTAATGAATTAGAAGAGACAGAAAAGGCATCCAAAACCTTAGAAAAAATAATTTATAATGCTCCTGCTTATAAATCCAGAAAAAGCCAAATAATGTAAAATTAAAGCACCATCTATAATAACCTCTTATGGAATCTGAAATCTGGTTTCATAAGAGATTTAGGAACTAACCTTATCTTAGTTTATATACTTTAAGTCTTCCTATTTTTTCTCATGATTCTCTGCTGCAATTCTTGATGTTCCCGCATTGATTTCTTGCGCGTATAAGCCAAAAATAAATCTCTTTTTCAGATTTTTGTCAAAAAAAATCTGCCTTTTCATTTAGATTGAAAATGCCTGAAAAAAACTCGTTTCAAGACAACCATATAAAATATAATAAATCACATAACATCCTTTATCTGTAGTAATTTGCTTCTTTTTATCTTGAATTAATTGACTCAATACCTTAAAATTTAAAATACTAAAATGAGGTAAAATTATGAAGCTACTTTATACTGCAATTCTTATTTTAAGTGTCACATTCTTAGGATGTGCAAGTAAATCAACCAATAATACAGAGAACAATACGCCTCAGGGGCAGTCAAGTGTTAAGCAGTCAACATCACCATCTCAACAAACAAGAAAAGCCAAAATCATTTGCCCTAAATGCAAGAAAAATGGTGTCCCAATTGTTTATGGTAAACCAGGCAGAAAAACACTTAAAAAAGCTGAAGAAGGAAAAGTGTACCTTGGTGGCTGTGTAAAGACTCCTAATTCTCCTAAAAACCATTGCTATCATTGCGGCAATAATTGGTAAAAATCAATTAATTTTTTTCTTTTTTAGGATAATGAAAAAATGATTGGATTCACTTTCAAAAAACCATTATTTTTAAAATATGGCATTATTTTTTCTTTCGTCTTAGTATTTATTGCATGTTCTGAAAGACGTGTATCAGATAAAAAAGATAATAAGCAAACAAAACTTTTACAAGAAAAATCAAATTCGATACCACATAAAACTTCCTACTACAAATATCTTAAAGATGCAGTTACTTTAAGAACAGGTAAAATCAACTTATCATATACTGACCTATCTGTGTCAGATGGATTTTTTCCTTTATTTCTTAGAAGATTATATTACCCAAACTCAAAAGAAAAACCCTTTAATTTCGGAAACGGCTGGAACCATAATTTTGATATTCGTTTAAACTTTCCTGATAACGGTACTTTAGTTTTAAAAGTGTCTAATTCCCCTGAAATTATATATACAAAAACAAGCAAAGGAATTTTTAAAAATACAAATAATCCAAATGATATAATTTCAAAAAAAACTTCAGATAATTCCTGGATCAGGACACTTAATAATTTTCCTATTCAACGTTTTTCAATAAAAGGTTATCTGATTAACATTTTTTCACAAAATGGTAAATCTTTAAAACTTAACTACGGGAAAGACAGGAGACTTTCCACAATACAAACTCCTAATGGGCATCATGCAAAGTTTTTATATAACAGGAAAGGCTTCATATCAGAAATAACAACTGACCTAGGCAATTCTGTAAAATATTTTTACTATAAGAACCAGTTAATAAAGGTCATCAAGCCTTCAGGAATTTTTCAATATAAATATGGGAATGGAAATATAGAAACTATAATTTATCCAGATTACCAGGCATCAAAATTCCAATATGATTCAGATAATAGAATTATTGAGCAATATATTGGAAAAAATTCAAAAATTAAATATAAATACTTAAAGTCTTCAGATAATTCATATTTAAAAACAACTATTACATATCCTGACGGAACTAATACCGTATATGAATTTGATGGAAATGTTATTTACATTACTGATGCCTTGAACGGCCTTGAAATTTATGAATATGATGATATCGGGAATATTTTAAAATATATAAATCCACTGGGATATTCTGTTAAATATCAATATGATAAATTTGGCAGGTTAGTTTCTCTCAAAGGAGTTTCAGGAGAAAATACAAAATACATTTACAAGGGTAATTCCAAATTACCTTCTTCAATTATTTATCCATCAGGCATAAAAAAAACATTTACCTATAATAAGTTCAGTAATGTTATTTTAGAAACCGATTCTTTAGGCAATACATTCAACTATTTATATAATGACCTTGGGCAACTTTTAAAAATAAAACTTAATAGTGAAAGTGAAACCAGATTTTTATATAACAGCAAAGGATACCTAATTAAGAAATTCACTAATGATAACTATTTTGAACTAAAATACAGTAACAGAGGCCTTATTACTGGATTAATAGATTCAACTGGAGATTCAATAAGCTACAACTATAATGCATCAGAGCTTTTAAAGGCTGAAACAAGAGGAAATGATTCAATTAAATATTTTTATGACAACTATGGCAGATTGGTAAAAGAATCTGATAGTTTAAACAGAAATACAAAATATAAATACAATGAAGCCGGTATTATTTCAGAAATAATTTATTCTTCAGGTGAATCAGTTAAATATGATTATGACCTATATGGCAATATAGTCTCAACTGAAAACTCAGCACAAAATAAGTATAAATTCAAATATGATGCCTTAAACAGAGTAATCAGTGAAACAGACCCAAGCGGATTTTCAAAAGCTTATACCTATGATGCTGACGGCAACCGTACTTCTGTGACAGATGAAAAAGGCAATATAACTATTTTTGAATATAATTCAGAAGGTCAGTTAATAAAAAAAACAGATCCATCACTTAAAACGACTGTCTATATTTACAGTAAAACAGGATTGCTGAATTATATAATTTATCCTGATAAATCCTTCGTTGAATTCTTTTACTATAAGGATGGTTCCTTAAGGCAAAAAAATCTTTCTGACGGAAGCAGTTTTACTTACAAATATAATGACCAAGGCAATTTGATATCTGCATCAGGAAGTCATTGTCAATTAACTTATAGATATGATCAATTAAGTAATGTTATAACCAAACAAAATTCTTTTCTAAATAAAGAATTAAACTATAAATATGACAATTCAGGGAAATTATCAGAATTGATCCTTCCCGAAGAGAGGTCAATAAAATATACATATAACAGTGACGATAATTTATCATCAATAACTGCTTCAAATAATAAAATTTTTGATTTCTCATACTCAATCCAAGGGCAATCTTTGATCTCTTACCCAAATGGTATTAAACAAAGCCTAATATATGATAAAAAAAACGGAAGATTACAGAAAATTTTTCTTAAAGACAGTTCAGGCAATATAATAAGAGAAATTACATATAATTATGACGATACCGGAAGAATTATTCAGAAAAAAGATAACGAATTTCAAGATAATATTTACAAATATGATGCAAACGGCTCCCTTGTTTATGAAAAAACACACCAGGGGAAGACAGTAAACTATAAACTGGATAAATGCAGGAACATAATAAGTAAGACATCAGGAAATTTAAAAACCAAATATGAATATAATAACAACAATCAGCTAGGCCTTTCCGACACTACAAGTTTTGTTTACGACAGCAAAGGAAACTTAATAAAATCCTTTTCTACTCTAAATGATAAAAGTTTCAAGTATACAACGGATGGCAGAATTTCCTCTATCTCAGATAACTCACATAATGCTAAGATAAAATACACTTACGATCCAACAGGAAACAGAGCCTCTGAAATTACTAAACATAAAGAAAGGTTTTATTTGTACGATGGAATCAATGTTGTTGCCGAATATGATATGAGTCATAATGAAACCTGTTACTACATTTATGGAAGCTCCAGTGATAATCCACTGATGGCCCATACAAGAAATGGAAACTTCTACTTTCATCAGGATTTTTTAGGAAATATTTTTGCAGTTACAGATGATAAAGGAAATCAGGTATCAATATACAGTTACGAAGCTTACGGTAAACCTATAATTAAAAAAGAGGGATTTAAAAGTCCTTACCTTTTTACCGGAAGGAGATATGATAGAAATACCGGGTTTTATTACTATAGAATGAGATATTACAATCCAGAAATTGCAAGATTTTTAAGCAGAGATCCGATTTTTGATACAAACTTATACCTATATTGCAAATCAGACCCTGTTAACTTCAATGATCCACTTGGATTACGTCCTACCTTTCAAGAAGTGCCATTACCATCAGGAGTAAAGAGCGTAACAATCGATGATTATGGAGCAGAAACTGCAGGTTTAAGGTTAAGACCCTCTTTTGCAGGAGATAATCCTGCCTGGGACCAGAAACCTCCCAGAAGCAGCACCCGGCGACCTTCTGGTCCTTCCTTTCCAGTAGTTAACAGAAGAATGAATGCAGCTGACTGGGAGTACACAGGACAATATGGCAATGTTGTACACAGAGATCAAGCTTACGTCGTAGACATATGGAGAAATAAAAACACTGGTAAGCAATATGCCAGGTTTGTTAGAGGAGGAACAACTGGCGGATTGGCAAGTGCTCTTGGCCATGCATGGTCAAACAATCAAACACCGACTATTGGTTCCTGGCCAGCTAATATAGCTTCAAGGTTATCAAATGTAGGAAGATCCGCTGGGAGAGCAGTCGGCAGGGCAGGAAGAGGTACTTTTGCAAACATTAATCCGACGCTTGTTCCTCTCTATAACCTAAGTGCTGCTGGACTAGCAGCAGGAGGTGCATGGGGTGCCGGAGTACTTATTGCAGGTGTAGGAACAGCAGGATACGTGGGCTACGAAGTAGGTTCAATACTTAATGAATTTGAACCTGTAAGGAGGGGAGCAACTGCTACTATGTCAACTTTTATGCCTCCTTACCAAAATGAAATATCACGTTATGGAAATAGAGTATCAGGGCTTAATCCCAGAATTGAGTATGGAGGAAAGCCACCAGCCGGTGTTTCAATTAGGGCAGGTACTCGCGCTTCTACAGCAATTCGTGTAATACCCCCTGACAGAAGGCTGCAGATAAGATCCGTTCTTGCAAAAGGCTGCCATGCTTTTATGAGAAAACAGTTCTCACAATGTTCTGTTTTAATGGATCAGGTAAAAGATATGATTGCAGAGGATTTAGCTAAGCTAAAAAGGGATAAATCAGAAATAAATTTTTACTCAGACACACTTTCTACCGCAGATGATTATTATGATAGATCATTAAAAGCCATGGATGTCGTTAGCATCTACAATGAAGCTATCGAGTACTTTAAAAATCATCAATATGATCAATGTATTTTGAAAGCAAATGAAATTTTAAATAAAGATCTTCACAATTTGAACTTAAGTGAGCTCACACTTCAATCTAATGCTTTAAGAAATACAGCTCTTCAGAATAAAGAAAAAAGAAAGCTGATAGAAGAACTTTACAACAGAGCTTTTGACCAAATGAATCTTTTAAAACTGAAAGAAGCATTTGATACTTTCTCAAGAATAATAGATTTAAATCCTGCTGAAGTCGGACTCGCAGGCCTTCATTCAAGAGCTGAAAGCCATCAGAATACTTTAACATGTATATTTGTCACAGAACGAAAAGTTAACAATGAACTTCCAAAAGCGGTTTCTCTTTTTGATCAGGATAAAAAAGAAGAAGCAAAACAGCTATTTTTAAAACTTAAGAATATGATTGAAGAACAATCTCATCCAGCCTATTTCAAAAATCAGACTGCTGTTATAAATAAATATCTTGCTATGCTAAAACATACTGAAATAAATACAGAACCACTGCTTTCAGTAAGCAGCCTGAATGTATCTCCAAAAAGTTTACTGCCGGGAACTGAAGTATCAATTAGTGGTAACGTAACACTTGAAAACTTTAATGCATTATTTAGGACATCTGCTGCTTTTTCCTTAACAGTTGAAAATATTGGAGTTGAAGATCAATTTCTTGAGGATATAACTAACGGCAATTATCCGTTCAGCTATACATTTAAAATACCCGAAGATGCCAATCCTGGAGTTTACAGAGTTATAGCACACTTAACACCATTGGAAAGGACAGACAGAAGAAGTCCTCTCTCTATAAAAAGTGAAACTGCAGACACATTTATTGTTAAAAGCGATGATGAAGAGGATGCTTCAGGATTACTTAATGAAATATCGGAAACAGAACATGAAGAGGAATCTGAACATGAAGAAGAAGTAGTTATAATTGATCCAGAGGAAGAAGAACAGGAAATATTTGGCTATCTTGAACCAATGTTTATTAATAACCGTGAACTCTGGGAAGGAGATAGTTTACTTGTAAAGTTACGTTATAACATTTTTGGCCTTCAAAAAGATGAAACAGTTCCAGTAATAATCAAAGTTTCAAGTCCTGGTATCGGAACAAAAACTTACTCTGGCGATTTTGAAAACGGTAAATATCCAGCAAAATTTTCATGGATTATTCCTGCAAACCTTTCTACCGGACAAAAGACTGTCACTGCAATTATGAAATTCAATAAGAAATTTCATTCAGTAGCAGAAACTTATATTCATAGAAAACCTAAAATTGTTTTACTCAGTACCAGCGCTTTTCCTCGAAGGATTAAAAGACCTGGGTCAGTAAAGCTTGCTGCTCAGGTCGCTGTATCAGGACTGAAACCCGGAACATACCTGAATGTCAATGGTATATTTTCAGGTAGTAATATGTCTACCTACAAAGAGACAAAAAAACTATCAAACGAGTCTAAAGTTTTTTATGTGACTTACAAATTCACTAAAAACAGTAAAGAAGGTACATACAGATACACTTTTGATGCAACTTCCGATTATGGTGGAAATTCACTATCCGGATTATTCATCGTTGGTCGTTCTGATGAGGAAATCCGAGAAGAACAAGCCAGAATTGATAGGGAACGAAGAGAGAGAGAGGAACAACAAAGAAGAGAAGAGGAAAACAGAAGGCGAGCAAGGCTACAAAGAGAAAGCCAGCAGGAATATGATAATCGAAGTAGAAGTACGTCAACAAACAATAGAAATAACAGTTCCTCAGCTAATACAGCAGATACATCCAGCAGAAGAAAAAAATCATGGTGTGTATACTACTATGACCGTGGGCGCGGATCTATGAAAGATGTAGGTTACAGAGAGCTTTCTTCAGCTAAAAACTGGCAGAGAAATATCAGGTCCCATCAAAAAATATATATAGAAGAAACTTTCTACAGCAAAGAGAGTGCTATAAGATATCTTTGCAGCAAGTTATCACAACCTCAAATGCATGGTTATGGGTATGCAGCAAAGTATAAGGGTGGAGTAACTTTAATTTCTAAAGATATTTACAAAATGATCGGAGGAAAGGTAAAATAATGAAAGGTAAAGAAAAACCTTGTTTTAATTATATAAAACTTTTATTTATAATTTTCTTGTGTATTACAGCAAATTATAATTATCTACTGGCTGATTCATTTGGTGACGACCCTTTCGATGAATTAATGATATCTGATGAAAATGTTGGACCAGTTATCATCGAAGAAGAACCTGAACGCCCGCTTCTTCCTGTCAATGATTCTCGCCATCTATCACTAATGAAGTTATTAATAGAGATTTACCTGAGCAAACTATGGAAGTTGAAATAACCGGACAGGTTACCGGAGTCTCAGGGGTTACTCGTCATGGTCAGGCAGAAATTAATCTCCATGGATCTTCTACTGTAAAACCTATTGAAAGAATAAATGATAATAATATTAAAGCCAGACTAAGGTCTCAATTGTCGAAAGGCATATCTGAATACGAAAACAGACAACTGACTAAATCAATTGCAACTTTTAACTTATGTATTTCAATTGCAGGTAAAGCGGCGGCTAAATTTCCTGATAGCAGTACATTTTACAATAGTATTACTAATCGTGCTCTAAGCTATATTACTAAAGCAAAATTTGCATTAGAAGTAATAGGAAAATTAAAAAATGCGACTAATGCCTACAAATCAGGAAATTATAGGGAATGTATTTCACTTGTAAACAGTTTTCTTCAACATGATTTGATAAGTATTGGATTTGCAGATTATATTCCAAAAGCTCACGCGTTAAAACAACAGGCAATTGAAAAGCTAAAAGTTCCTGAAAATGAGAATGTTGAAAGTAATTCAAGCAGGGAAGAAATCCCTGAAACTACGCAGGAATCAACTACTGAAGAAGAATCACATGGACAGAATAATGAAGCAACGGAATCAGTTTCTATAAGTGGACTCACAGTAAGTCCCAGCAATATATATCCCGGAAGAACAGTAACAGTAAGCGGTGTATTTCAAGCATCAGGTTTATCCGATAAGAATAACAACGACTTGGCTACATCTGTTTCATTAGATGGAAGCACTGAAAGTATATTTACAAAAACTCTAATTAACATTAGTAATGGAACGTATCCATTCAGTCATACTTTTACTGTACCTGTAGGTACTAAACCAGGCATAAAGCTTGTTTCTGCATCGGCAACACTTAATAACAGTATTTCAAGAAAAACTAATACCACTCTAATAGTCATTTCAAAAGAAGCGCAAGATACAGAAAATATAGAAAGTTTTCTCGAAGAATCTTTTGGTATTAGAGTAGTTCCAGAACAGCAGCAGGATGAACCTATACAGGTAGAAGAAGAAAACTTGGAATCTCCTGAAGCAGTTTTCGCTTATTTGAAACCTCTTCAGGAAAATAAGGGATGCTGGCCGGAAGATAACCTGACAGTAAATGTTCCATTTTCAGTATATGGACTTAAACCTGATGCTAAGGCCGAATTTTCATGTTCGATCAATATTACTGATATTGGAAGCGACTCAAAAACAAAAGCTACATCAAAAAAAGATAATATGGCCACTTTTAATTTTCATATATCTAAAAATATTAAAAGAGGATGGAAAACTATAAACATAAACCTGCGCTGGAAAGGTGGCTCCGACAGTAGTTCTACAAAATTCTATATATATAACCCAAGAATATGGATAACTCACACTGGTGCCACACCAGGAAGAATTAAACCAGGGGAAAAAGTTACTCTTGAGGGAAAATTTATCCCTGTTGAGCTTAAAGTAAATGAAAAAATAAACATTCATGCTTCGTTTGTTGGAAATAACATTCCCTCTATTGGCGGAGAATATTCAGCTATTAACAGGTGGGCTAAATCTCATATAGCAACAATAAATATTCCTAAGACTGCAAAAGAAGGGACTTACCATTTCAAGTTTATAACGAATTCTGATTTAGGAAGATTTACAAAATCAGGAAGTTTCATCGTTGGCCGTTCCGATGAGGAAATCCGAGAAGAACAAGCAAGAGTTGATAGGGAACGAAGAGAGAGGGAAGAACAGCAAAGAAGAGAAGAGGAAAACAGAAGGAGGGAAAGGCAACAAAATGAAAACCAGCGAAATTTAAATAATTTAATAGGAGTATTTGGTGATACTCTTGCCAACGCAAGTGAACAGGCTAGAAGTAATCAGCAGGAATATGATGACCGAAGTAGAAATATACCAACAAACAATAGAAATAACAGTTCCACACGTAGTACAACAGATACATCAAGTAGGAAAAAGTCATGGTGTGTATACTACTATGACCGTGGGCGCGGATCAATGAAAGATGTAGGTTACAGAGGACTTTCTTCAACTAAAAGCTGGCAGAGAAATGTCAGATCTCACCAAAAAATATATATAGAAGCAACTTTTTACACTAAAGAAAGTGCTATAAGATATCTTTGCAGCAAGTTATCACAACCTCAAATGCATGGTTATGGGTATGCTGCTAAGTATAAGGGGGGAGTAACTTTAATTCCTAAAGATATTTACAAAATGATCGGAGGAAGGGTAAAATGATAGTAGATATAAAAAGAAGAAGCTATTACCTGAATAATTCGACTATTCATTTTAAACAATATAGGCGATAATCTGGGAGAAAATAATAATGAAAAAAAGTTTATTCCTGCTTAGCTTATTAACAATTTCTTTAACTTCCTGCCAAACCACAAATTATTTTGAAGAAATACGCCCTGATAGAACAAGTAAGTCTAAAGTGCAATCTCTTCTTGGAAAACCAATTTCTGAAAATAATTCAATTAGTTCGTACATTATTAAAACGGATAGTGCTGACCTTCTTGGAAAAATCAACTACCATAACGACCAGGTTAACATCTTTCAGATAGATTTTGAGAATTCGGGTTTTGATAACATTACAAGAAGTGCGCTTTTCAGAAAGTACAAACTATCAAAACCTGATTTTACTAAGAAAGATAACAGGGGAAATTATACAATTTTCTTCAGCAGACCAGCTTACATGTCAGTCACTTCAAATGGAAACTCTCTTGATTCTAAGGTCAATAAACTTACTTATCTTTCGAAAAGACAGTACTTGATTGATAAAGCTCCAAATACTAAACTGGATAATGACTTGAAACCCGGAACTTCTATTTCTGCAGCAGAATATTATTACAGAAATGCAAAAAAATACAAGGATAGAAAAGACTATAAAACTGCTTTAAAGGAAATAAAAAAAGCATTGGTGATTAATCCTGATGACAATAAATATAACGTTCTTCTTGCTTATATTTATATGTATATCAAGAAATTCGATAAAGCTGTACCTATATGGGAAAAAGTTGTAGGTAAATTTCCTAAAAAAAATATCTATAAACTGAATTTAGCAAATTCTCTCTTCAAAATAGAACGTTACTCAAAAGCAAAAAGATATTATATTGATATTCTTAAATCTAAACCTAATGATACAAATGTTCAGTATAACCTTGCATGGATCAATTCGGAAGAAGGTAATCATAAAAAAGCTGTGCTGATTTTAAATAAACTTCTTGATAAAGAACCAGATAATCCCTCTTTTTTAAATAGAAAAGGAATGATCCTTTATAAAGCAGGTGAATACAAAAGCGCAGCCAACTATTGCCTTGAAGCAGCTAAATTCAAACCAAATTGGTATCTTCCCTATTTAAATGCCGGAATGGCGTATGAAAAGAGAGGATATGAAGAAAATGCATTAAAATATCTTGAAAAATCTATGCAGCTTAAACCATTAAAGAAAACTATAGATATCATAAAGAGAATCAATAAACTGCCACATATTTATATAGATAGAATTCAGCCTGTCTATGACATTACAAACAGCAAAAACAGGCGTGGAATGAGGTTGGATATAAATTTTAATACTAAAAAGCCGTATGGAGTTAGAGAAGTCGAAATTGTTGCAACAATGAAGGAAACAAATACTAAAGTAAATATTCCAACGATTGATAAAAAGTACATTCTAAAAGATGGAAGTATGGGATTGAAAAAAACTGTTCAGATTACTCCTGATAACTATAGAAAATTAAAAGCTTCATTCTTTTTCCCATATGATATTTTTTATATACCTGTAAAAAAACATCACTTCACAATTGATTTGAAATTCTACTATAAAAACAGACTAATTACTTCTAGAAAGCAGAATTGGTGGTTTAATGGTGGAAAAGACGAACTTGGTGACAAAAATATAAATATCAAAGGTATCATTTTATCTAAAATTAAACCAAACCATGATGCTGTTGAAAATAAGCTGAAAGGTATTAGCTTTAATCTTTCAGTTACTTCCAATAAACCTCACACAGAAAATCTTGACGTATATGGATTAATAACTTTAAGAAAAAACAATAAACCTGTTCCAACAAAAATAAAAAAATATAGCTTTGGTAGTGGAGAAACCGGAATCAGAAAAAATATAAAGCTAACTCCTGAAAAAAGATCACAAAAGCTCTCATTCTTTTTCCCATTTGATGCATTCTATCTCCCCAAAGGACACCATCCTATGAAGTTCAAAGTCAAAGTTTATAAAGGAAAAAAATATATTACCTCTGAAAATTTCTTTATTGATTATAATGGAGGTCTACACGAATTAACTCAAAGAGAACATGTATCGACTGAGACTGAAGACTTATCTCCTAAAGTTGATATCAACAAAATATGGATAAAAAAGAAAATTCAAAGTTCATCAAGTAAAGCCGCTAAATCAGGATTCAGAACTTATGTAAGCTTTAGTGCAGCAAATCTAAAAGGGAAAAAGCTTAGAATATATATGTTTATAACAACAGTAGATAATAAAAATATAAAAACTAACTCCAGTTCTTATACTCTACCAGGAAAACTTGTTGGGATTCGAAGAACACTTACACCTAAAACTGATAATCAGACTTATAATAACTATTCTGATTTTTTCATGCCGTATAATGCTTTACCACTTTCAGAAATACAGAAAGATCTTAAATGCAACATAGTTATTTACTACGGGAAAAAACTTTTGGCAAAAAAGAGTACCATTTCCAAATTAAACGATAAGTCAAAAACTGCAAAAGATAAATATATAAAAAAATAAGAGAATGAATTAAATAAGACAATATTATTAACTTAAAAATCAAATAACAGTGACAGGTGTTGCTTTATTAATTCTGTTTTTAGTAAGTAATTTCTGTCCATAGACGAAAGTTCTAAAGATAACGATAGAGTTTTTTGTGGAGACTATAAATGAACAAATTGTTAATTATTCTTTTATTCTTTTTTATTGTCAATGCAGCCTACTGTGAACAAAATAATGAATCTCCCCCCGGAGCAGCTCGAATCCCAGAGCCTCCACCTGGCTTTCTAACTCACCTAGCAGCCTACCTTGAATCTACCGAAGGAGCAGTTCGAATTCCAGAGCCTGAGCCTGTGCCAAGAAAACCACCTGGTTCTTTTAGTAACTTTCAACCACCTGTTGTCCGAAGAACTAGATGGGGAGAACTTCGCCGAGAAAGAATAACGGTTACCAGACAGCTTCCTGACTGGTGGAGACCTGTAGAACGTATTCGTACAGAATTAACGCCAATAAAAAAAACAAACTTAGCTACCGGAAGTTTATACCAGTTTCATTATGAGCACTATATCAGAGGATACAATCAAATTGATCCAATGGTACTAGAAGAAATAAAAGATTACAATTTACAAGAACATGAAATGAATGATTACGTAATAACAGCAAGCGATCGAATTGATCCAATGACAGAGGAGGAAATAAAAGATTATCATTTAGAGCATGAATTAAATGATTTCCTATTAACTTGGCAGAGAAATTATCAACGTGGAAGTTGTACTTTAGATCCTGATTTTGACCCTGAAGCGCGTAAAAAACTGTTGAAAATACGTGAACTGCTGGATGAAGTTCATGATAGACGTCAAAAAAGTCAGTTTTTTATTAATCTGAGAGGAGGTGATGAGGAAAACAGTCGAAGACTTTACGAAAGACAAAATCAAGCAATTACCGGTGATTCTTCAAACGCACAAAACCTTTTGAGCTTTCTTGCATCTGATACCGCAGAAGATGGAAAAAATAAACCGTCCGATACATCAGGTAATGAAGTTAATACAGAGACAGGGAGCAGCAGACTTGTTGACCTCAGCAGCCTGGCAAATGATGAAAACAACAATCAAGTTGGCAACGAACAGGCTGCAGAAAATGAAAAGAATACGATTGAGGTAAAAATTGATAAAGTCAAATTGAATCAGTGGTGGGGCTACCGACCTGGCGAAAAGATGGTTATGAAAATATTTTTCATGATTAAAAATGCTGAAGAAAAGACAAAATTCAATATTTATGGAGATGTGCAAGGAATCGGTAACTTTTCTAAAAATATGGAATTGGAAGACGGAAACCACGAGGCTGTATTCAAATTTACTGTGCCAAGCCTGACTGAAGGAAAAAGATATATTACTCCAAAAATTAAATGGCTTCAAAACGATGAAATGCATAAAGGAAAATTAGGAAAAAAACGTCCTTCTTATTACCTAATAAAATACCCAAAGATTTCTTCTGATATTAAAATTGATATACTTCCTCGCGTATTAACACCAGGCTGTAAAGCTGAATTTTATTCTTATGTCTCAGTTAAAGATTTTTCATCAAATTCAAGTGTTAGAATCATGGTAAAATTTCATTCAAACCTTTTCAAAAAACAACCACTGACTATCTCTAAAATTGTAAATTTCGAAAAATGGCTGCCTGAAGGAAAAGAATTTGATACAATCTGTAAAGTGCCTTCAGATACAAAGCCAGGAACTTATAAAATATCTATGCAGGTAGTGGCTAAAGGAGCTAAATTTAAAGCTGGACCGAAGACCTTCGAAAGAACATTTATTGTCCAAAAACACAGTTATACTGTTTATACAAAAAAAAATAAAGAAACAAATACAAATTATATGGACTATTGCTCATACAATATAAGTAAGAATACAAATAACAAATATATCTGGACCAGTGTTAAAAAAAGATATTTAAAAAACAAAGATGAAGCAATCAGGGAAATCAGAAAACGTGTAAAAAACATAAAACAGGACAAAAACGGAAAATATTTTGGGGATTGGTATAAAACAAAGTACTTTGTTCCGAACGATGTAGCAAACTATGGAAAAAATAACAGAAACTGATAATGAATTAAAGAATAGGAAGTTGTCCAAAAATGGTCTTCTTGTTAGAAATGTTTTCAAAAGCTCCAGCGCAAATAAAGCCGAAATAAAAAAGGAGAAAAATGAATAAACAAGTAATTCTAATCCTGATATTATTTTTTTTAAGAGCAAACATGTTTGCGACAGCACAGATACCGGACTTTCTTGAATATAAAGGAAAAACTTACAAAATGCACACTAATCCACTGGATTACTATTTCACAAAAGACAATCCTCGTCCAAAAGATTTTGGAAAATTCAGATGTACTGCATGCTGGAGAGGTTATGTCGCAATATGGGAATTGAAAAATAAAATATTATATTTAAAGGAAGTACTTGAAGGTGATAATCATGGACCTGACATATTAAAGGAACTATTCAAAGATTCAAAAGGACCTGTCAAAGCGATCTGGTACTCAGGAACAGTGTCAATACCTCAGGGGAAAAGACTAAAATACGTTCACATGGGTTATCGTTCCAAATATGAGAAAGAACTAAAGCTTCAGTTCGAAAAAGGAAAACTAATTAAAGAGTGGACAATCGAAAATAAAGCTCAGGAAGCACCCCCGCCAATGCTTTATTCAAATGCCAAAATCGAGAATATAAAAATAGAGTACAATATCAAAAAGAATAACATGTCAGGTATTTTGGTTAAATACACAATCAGTCCGCCGACTAACGGAGTTGTAGGTAATGGAGCAATTTATCTTATAATTGAAACAAGGGATGGGAAAAAAGCCCCACTTTCAGGTGACGAATATAAATTATGGACAAAAAATAAAGATTCAGGAGTAAAAAAGTGGATAAATATCCCTATTCCGCTTGCCGATGATTTAAAAGGAAGCTTATTCTTTCCCTGGACAGCACTTTCATTACCTAAAGGTAAACATGAACTAACAGGAATCGTACAATTAAAAGACTTATCAAAAATTATTTCAGAAAAAAGATTTGACTTCTGGTATGAAAGTAAGGGTCTGCCTCCAAAAGCGGAAGCTAAAATCGAGAAAGTTTGGGTTACACAAAATGAAAAGTATAAAAGCTCCAAAGGTTTCTTTATCCACATTAAGTTTAAGACAAAATTCATGCATGTTAGAGACTCTGTTAGAATCAGAGTGTACTTGACTAACAAAGAAGGCAAAGATCTCTTACCCCTTCCCCCTTCCGGATACAATCTAAGTGAAGATAAATTTGGAAGACAAAAATGGATAAATCCAAGATACATAAATGCTGTTTACAAAGATTTAAAACTATTTTTCTGTTATAAAGCCTTACCATTACCAGAAGGTTCACATGACTTGATTGCGCATGTAGAAATCTATGATGCATCAAAAGACAGTAGAGAATCTTTTGCAACAAAAAGTTTTGAATTTAAAATAAAAATTCTTGGAAAAATAATAAGTAACAATAAAAAAGAATATTAAAATGAGAATTCATTTTAAAAAAATAAATGTAATGATCGTATTACTTGCAACATACTTTATAAATTGCAACCTTTGCTATGCCAGTCCCGCAAGCAGAAGCAATGATGTCAGAATTTATAACAACAAAATAGATCTTAATAAAACAAATACCTTAAAAGAAGAAATCTATGCTGTCTATAGAAAAATTTTAACTAAATTGGGAATTCCTATGCAGGATAAACAGTGAAATCGTTGCCATACATCGTATTTGAAGCTACAACCAGCTGTAACTTAAACTGCAGCTATTGCTATACTCCGTGGGAAAGGAGAAAAATTGGTTATTCTCATTTAAACTCTTACAAAAATGCAATAAAAACTTTAAAAAAACTATTCAGCAGAGTGAAGGTAAATCAAATAACAATGACTGGAGGTGAACCTTTTCTTTCTGAAAGATTTATGGAGCTGGTTTTATTCTGTAGAATGAAAGGCTCGTTTGTTTCTATAATAACCAACGGAAATTCAGCAAATGAAAAAGATTATATTCAACTCATCGATTTTGGCGTAAACCTTTTTGAACTACCTATACATTCTGCTACCTGTAAAATTCATGATTCAATGACAGGAGTTAAAGGATCATGGAAAAAATCAGTAAATACAGTTAAAGAAATTATTAAAAATAATGCAGAAGCAGTTGCAGTAACTGTAATAACTAAACTTAACTGCAATGTTATTGGAGAAACAATTGATTTTATTTATTCACTTGGCATCAAACGAATAATGCTGAACAGATATAACATAGGAGGGCGTTCTATCAATAATTACAGCAAAATTCTTCCCGATTTTGATGAACTTAACACAGCATATTCTGAAGCAAATAAGTTAGGTAAAAATTCCGATTTGACGATTACGTCTAACGTATGTACTCCTTTTTGTGTTCTTAACCCTGATAAATATCCGTATATACAGTTTTCTTCCTGCGCATCAGTTTTTGAAAAAATGCCATTAACACTGGACTTATTAGGTAATTTACGTTTATGCAATCATTCTCCTACTGTTATGGGCAATATCTTTAAATTGAAAATCGAAGATATCTTAAACTCTGAAAAAGTTAAATTTTGGCATAGCACTATCCCAGATTATTGTACTGATTGTAAACGATACAGTAAGTGCAAAGGCGGCTGTCGTGCTGCTTCTGAACAGCTTGGATATTCTCTGAAAAAAATTGATCCAATAGTTAATATACTACGAAAGGATAGAACATATTATGTATCATAAAATTTCAAAGGTATCAGTTATCTTAATTGTTCTTATTTTTTCCTCAACTTCTTATTCTACAGTACTAAAAGAAAATGAAAAGGATAATAAAAATACTAATACAAAAATAAAATATAATAAAACAAAATTAATAGACGAAGCAGTTAAAGCAGGTATAAAACCTGCAGTTTATTTTGGTATAATTTGTCATGAATACAAAAAATATTATAAAAATAATACTGGAATACCAATAGACTATATACTGGATTCTGGCCTTGCAAAAAATAATGATATTACAACTAAAGAAAATATTATATCTATTAACGGCAATAATATTAATGGCTTAAATGAATTAAAATATGAAGTTAATAAATTGAAAATTGGACAACAGGTTACTTTTAAACTTTTAAATGTAAACACAAAAAAAGAAAGAACAAAAACTTTTACAATAACACCAAATTATATAATTCCTGCTTCTATTTATTTCTATAAAAAAGCTGAACAATACTTTAATGATAAAGATTATGATAATTCAGTAATATGCCTCGATAAATCTTTAATATTAAATAAAGATAATTATACTGCTGAAAGTTTTAAAAAAGCAATAAGTCTATTGGAATCAAAACAAAAGCCCTACATAAAAGCACAGAAATTTGAAGATATGGAGCTAAATAATATTAATGTTACAAGATGTTTTGCTTTGTCTCAACCCTCCCAAAAAGCAGTTAATATCCTTGTTAATTTTTTAAAAATACACCCTGATAATCCATTAATTCTTGCTGATATATCTAAAATTTATTTTAAAGATAAAAAATATCATAAGGCATTAACTGTACTGAACAAGGCTCTCCAGTTAGAACCTGAAAATCCATATTTACTGATTATTAAAGGCGATTTTTTAGCAGAGAGATATTATACAAATAAAAAAGCATTAAAATATTATAATAAAGCTTCAAAACTCGCCCCTAACTGGTATATACCGTATTTCAAACTGGGTTTTTATTATGCGAAAAAGAAAAATTCGAAACAGGCTATTGATATGTTGAATAAAGCAAACAAGCTTTTTGATTCACAAAAAACAACTGAACTAATACAAAAAATTAAACAATCCCCTCATATTGAAATAACCGACATAAAAGTGAAATATAATTATAAAAAATATAGATCTTCTAAAGATGCTGGCCTTTTAATTAACTTTAAACTAATAAAGACTAAACCTGTTGAATTTAATAAAAAAATATCTGTTTATATAGCTATGTCGTTTGCAAAGACAGGAAAACCTCTGACCTCAAATTTAGGAACATATAAAATATTTGGAAATAAAGCAGGTATTAAAAAAGAGTGCAGTACAGATTCTTATAACAGGTTTTCTATATTTTTCCCCTACTACGCTTTATATAATATACTTAAGGGAAAACATAAACTGAAATGCAGCATCGAATTATACTATCTAGAAAAATGCTTTAAAACTAAAAGCTTTAATTTTGATTTCAAACTGGATTAATCTAACAGGAAAAGAGTATTATGAAAAAATTATCGTTGGTATATATATATTTAATATCACTTGGATTAATATTTACTATTATTTCTTTTTTAGTTTTTCTCACGAAAGGCAAAAATGATTTTTTCCTAAGTAAAAAACTGAAGATAGGAGCTGCTCTTTTAACTCTTTCTTTCATACTAAATGGAAATACGTATGCAAACTCTGAAAAAAGACCACCTGAAAGACTTTGTTATATGCCTGTTGAATGGGAACCTCCCAAACCTCCCCCCCTAAGCGCCAAATTATTTTATAATAATATAAACTTGAATGTACTTGATGAATTAAAAGGAGAAATTACAGACGGTCATTTTAGTTTAAACGGCAAGGACCATTATATCTTCAATATTATTAACAACTTAGGAATAGTAGTTCAGAACGGAAAGTTGAACTTATTAAATACTGATTCAAAATATACACATTCATTCAGTATAAAGCTGAAGAAACACATACCAACAGGAGTGTATATTATAAACCTTTTCTCCTCAGGAAAGCAACAAAAAGTAAAACCATTTTACAGTCGCGATTTACATATAGTGACCAGAGAATTAATAAAGAAAAAAGAAAACAACTTTCAGCAGTATGAATTTTAACAATTCTTTCTAAACTATTATTATGATAAAGATGTACAGGTTTGAATACACAGGAACACACCATAGTCCAAAAAGTTTTCTAAGCAGAGTATGGCATTTTGCTTATGCTGATAAAACCATAATAAACGGCAAAATTGTATTTGATGATGGAAAATTAACCGGCTGTAATGAATTGGAAGAGACAGAAAAAGCCAACAAAACAATTCATAAGGTCATTTATAATTGAATAGATAAAAATGGAGTTTTTTACACTAAAAACGTATCTAAAGTTGAATATAACACTTACATGATTTAGGTAAAACGAATTATATCTTATGAGTTTAATGCGTACAATTTCTCATAAATTGTAGACTTAATGTTACAATTTATTTGTTTTGTATTAATTATTAATACTTTTTTGAGCAAAAAGCAAATTTGGTTATATTTTCTCTACTCGTCCTAATTCTTATTGAATCAAAATAGGAGGAGAAAAATGAGTAAAACTCAACTAAAGAGTAGTATTAAAAAGTTTTTTAATACTTACGCAGATGCATTCAATAGTTACGGTGAGCATGTAGCAGATATATACTGTCATCGTTCACATGTATATAAAAAAAATAAATAACTTATAAAAAGCGGCATAG
>DASCNA010000174.1:0-3933 GCA_036011305.1 Victivallales bacterium | reverse complement strand
CTGTTTGAGAACATGTAATCCGGCTAAAGTTCAATTTTGTATAGCCAAAGCGCTTCTATCCACTTGGTCAGGAGATGTAGATAATGGTTTATATATGACTGGATGTAATGTTGAAGCTATAAAAAGTGTTATTCCTATGAAAAACTTTTTTGACACTTTAAACTAAGTAAAACTATTTAGAAAATGAAAGAAATATAAAAGATGAGAAATGAATTATCGTATATCCTGATAACACCATATTCCTTACAAAAATCAAGAACTGGTGGAGTAATTGCAAGATTGCTTTCAAGAACAAATTTAGAATTTGTCGGTGCAAAAATGTTTTCTCCGGATGAAAAGTTTGCTGAAGGTTATTCCGAACTGATAAAAAAAACAAATAATAATACATCTAATGAAACTTTAGATTTATTAAGTGATTATATAAAAGAAAATTTTGCTCCTTTAAACGGACGTTACCAAAGAGTGATGATGTTGTTGTTTAGAGGAGATGATGCCAGAGAAAAACTATTTGATATAGTGGGACAGATTAAACCTGGTATAAGAACTGGCGAAACTATTAGAGATACATATTCTGATTATATATTAAACAGAGATGGTTCAACTCGTTATTTTGAACCTGCTGTAATTGTAGCACCAAGTTTGAATAAAGAAGGTGCTATGATGAATGAAGAAATGAAGTTTATTGCAGATTTTCTAAATAAACAAAAGAATATAATTGATAAACATCTTCAAGTTGCTGAGGATGATTCTGATAAGAGAACATTAGTTATAATAAAACCAGATAATTGGCGCTATCCAAGTTCAAGACCTGGAAATGTTATTGATATGCTAAGTAAAACTGGTTTGAGAATCGTGGGCTGTAAACTTTACAGAATGTCTGTTGAAGAAGCTCTTGAATTTTATGGGCCTGTTAGAGATGTACTAAGAGAAAAACTATCTCCTAAAATTGGAGAGAAATCTAAAGCACTGTTGGAAAAAGAACTTGATATTAAACTTGATGTAACAAGTTTGCAGGACCTTACTGATACTGTTGGAATGAAATTTGCAGATGACCAGTTTTCACAAATTGTCGAATTTATGTCCGGTATCAGACCAGAAAATTGTAAACCATCAGAAATATCTTTTCCAGGAAAAGTTAAGAGTTTGGTTTTAATCTACCAAGGCGAGAATGCTGTTGAAAAAATTAGAACTGTATTAGGTCCTACAGACCCAACAAAAGCTCCAGGAGGAACTATCAGAAGAGATTTTGGTACTGATGTTATGGTTAATACTGCTCATGCATCAGATTCTTTTGAAAATGCTAAAAGAGAAATGAATATTATTAAAATAGAGAATAATGATATTTGTTCTATAATAAATTCTGCTCTCACTAGCTAGAAATATTTATTAAATAATAATAAATTGGCTGAATGTTAATCTTATTTAACATTTAGTCGATTTTTACTAATATAACTATTGCTTTTTTTTTACATATGTTTACATATAGGATATAATATTCATTATATCACAGATCAAAACTTATAGAATATTTTCTGATTATTATTTATATGGCAACTAAGAGAACTACGAAAAAAAAAGTTAATAAAGCTGAGTCTGTATTAAAAAATAAGATAAAAAAAATACTTATCATATTTTTATCACTGATTATTTTTTTGGCTTTAATATCTCATCACTCAAGTGATTTTGCTATTATTAATGGAGGTAAAAATGGCCAAATTCAGAACTGGATAGGTTTGATTGGCGCGTGTATTTCTCAAATATTATTGCTTCTGTTTGGGTTAGGCTCATATATTTTTTCTATATATTTCATAACTTTATCAATTCAGTCTTTTTCTTCAGCACCTTATTATAAACGTAAGGGATTTAGCATATCAGTAATATCATTTATTCTGGGTATAACAATATTAATGGCTATGTGGCCTTTAAGTTTTGTAGCTATGACTAATTACTTGGGAATTGGAAGTTATAATAGCCCTGGATCTGCTTTATCTGGGGGTGTTATCGGACAGTTTTTATCAAGTCCTGTTTCACAGAATATAAGTGCAGGAATTATCAGAAAATATATGGGAAGTGTTGGGACGTGTATATTAGGAATTGCTTTAATTGGCATTGGTACAGTGTATTTGTGGAAAATAGAAAATTTTGTTTTCTTTAAAAAAATATTATCCATATTGAAGCCTAAAAAAAATACTGATAAGAGAATATCAAAAAGAGATATATCAAATATTAATTCGGATATTGATATTGACATGACTAGAAAAAAAATACGTGAAAAAAGAAATCAAAAACGTGAAAATGAATCGAATTTGAGAAAAGAACAGGAAGAGCTGAAGAATGAAACATCATTTGAGACTTTGATTCCAACTAGCACAAATAATAAATTTAATGAAGGAAAAGTTTCTAAACAGTCTAAAAACGGCGGTTTTTATAAACTTCCTGGTACTAATTTATTAAGAGATATTACAGAATTTGGTGGAGATTCTGCAGAGATTATAAAAATATCAAAAGAAATACTGCAGGATACATTAAATAGCTTTGGTATCGATGCAAAGGTTACAGAAATTACAACTGGCCCCAGAGTCACTAGATTTGAAATAGTCCCTGCACCAGGTGTTAGAGTTCAGAAAATTAGTAATTTAGAGTACAATATAAAAATGGATCTTAAAGCTGAGAGTATAAGAATTCTAGCTCCTATTCCTGGAAAAGATACTGTAGGAATAGAGGTACCTAATAAAAAATCTTCTGCAGTTTGCTACAAGGGGATTCTTCAATCCAGGACTTGGAAAAAAAATAATCAGGATGTTCCTATAGTGCTTGGTAAGGATGTCTCAGGCGAACCTGTAATAACAGATTTAGCTAAAGCTCCTCATCTATTGATTGCAGGAGCGACAGGCAGTGGTAAAAGTGTTTGTGTAAATACTTTAATAATGAGCTTGCTTTATAAATTTACACCTGATGATTTACGTTTGATTATGGTTGATCCAAAAGTTGTAGAGTTTGAAATGTATCAGAACCTTCCTCATTTGATTACACCGATTGTAAATGATCCCAAAAAAGTTCCCTGCGCCTTGCGATGGGCCGTAAATGAAATGGAAAACAGGTATAAGATATTAGCAAAAGCCAGAGTTAAAAATCTTTCCGGATATAATGGTAGAGAGTTACCCAAAGTGCCTGTTCTTGATGAAGAGAATAACCCGTTACCAGATAAACTTCCTTTGATAATAATCATTATTGATGAATTGGCAGATATTATGATGGTGGCTAAAGCAGATGTTGAAACATCCATCGCCAGAATAGCACAGAAAGCCAGAGCTGTAGGAATTCATCTTGTTTTAGCTACACAGAGGCCAAGTAAGGAAATTATAACTGGAGTAATAAAAGCTAATTTGCCAACGCGCATAGCTTTTAGAGTAGCTTCTATAGTTGACAGTAGGGTTATTCTTGACCACAAAGGTGCCGAGGCACTGTTAGGGAGAGGAGATATGTTGTTTATCCCTCCAGGCTGTGCTAAGCTTGAGAGAATACAGGGTGCTATGTTATATGATAGTGAAATTGATGATGTTGTTAATTACTGCGCATCACAGATTGATCAGAAATTTGATGCTAAGGTTACTTCAAATGAAAATGCTAAATCAGATGACACTCCTTTAGACGGAGATTCATTAATTGAGGAGAATGGTAATAATGCCGGTAATGATATGGTACAGCAGGCGATTGAAATAATTAGAAGAGAACGTAAAGCAAGTACCAGTTACTTACAGAGAAGATTAAAAATTGGCTATAATAGAGCGGCTGAAATCATTGATGCATTGGAGGATCAGGGAATAATAGGTCCTCAGATAGGCAGTTCCAGGCGCGAAATTTTTATTACTAAAGATAGTAATTAATTATAATATTATTTAAGTTATTTATTTATTATTGTTTTTTATCGTG
>DASCNA010000173.1:0-4654 GCA_036011305.1 Victivallales bacterium | reverse complement strand
TAAATTATATATTTTTATATGACCCATATCTTCAAGATGCAGATTTATTTTTTTTAAAACTTTTGATAATTTTGATAAGAAGTTCATTTCCCAATTCCTTTTTTTTAAATATTTATTTGAATAAATTATATAGTTTTATATTACTCATTTCTTCGAGTTGTAAGTTAACTTTTTTGCAGGCATTTGTTAATTTTGTTATGAAATTCATTGTCTTATTCCTTTCATTTATAAAAAAATCTAATTTTAAAATTATTAATTATTAAAGTGTAAAAAGAAAATACATTAAAAAGAAAATAATATTACTTTTTTTGATGTTTATGTGATATAAATATATTACGAAAAGTAATGCAATTTAAAAGGAAAGCATTAGTCTTACGATGCGTAATAAAACGGAGTTCAAATATACTCTTTTTAAAGAACTGAGAAAGAGCAGGAAAATTACAATAAAATATATAGCTTCCGAACTTGGTAAAAGTACTAAAACTATATGGACTTGGGAAAAAGGCATTGCAGTTCCGTCTGACGGTGAAATTAAGCTGCTTGCAAAGATTCTTGATATAAATGTAAAAAAAATATCCAATATCAAAATAAACAGTAATAAATTTGATAACACTTATGGAACTGTAGATGATTTTTTAAATGCATCTGTTGAATTAGAAAAAGAATTTGGTGATCTATCTGTAGAAAATCTATTAAAAGTAAAAGCCTTAAAACACAGCATAGAAGAACTTACCAAAGCTAATAACAGGTATAAAGAGAACAGCAAAAAACTGAATGATGCAATAGATTCACTTAAATTTTTTATTTATGTTAAAAACAGAGATCTTAAACTCAGGCAGGTAAATACAATATTTACAAACTATGTGAATCTTTCAAAAGAAGAAATATATGGACGTACTTTTACAGATATTTTCGGACTGCATGATCAAACATTAAATGAATTAAGAAATCTAGAACAATATGTTTTAAAAACGGGTATTGAGGTAGACGAAAAGAGAATAGTAATCCCCGGAAGTTTAGGAGAGAAGGCAGGGTTGGTATCGATTTCGCCTTTCTCATTTGATGGGGACAAGGTGACTGAAATTATAAGTTATATAAAGGATATAACAGATTTAACAAAAGCACTTGAACGTCAGAGTTTATTAGAAGACACGATAAATCACTTAGATGAAGTTATCTGGATGTATAAGCTGAAGCCTTTCCCACATTATATTTTTATGAGTGAATCTGTAATTGATATATACGGCATAGAATCCAAAGAGTTTATAAAAAAACCAGGTATATGTAAAGATTCTATTTATTCTGAGGATAGAAAATTTGTACTTAAGGAAAATAATAAAGTTTTCAGCAGAGATAAATTTCATCTTGAGCTTGATTATAGAATTATGACTGTTTCCAAGAAAATAAGATGGATACGGAGTAAAACTATTAAACGTACCGGTTCAGATATTCTCTTTGGTATTATTTCCGACATTACAAAAGAAAAACAAAATGAAAGAAAAATCATTGAATTACAGGAATCATTAGCAAAACTTTCCTGATATTGACTCAAAATATAATTAACTAGTTAATTGCTGCTGAATGACACTTTAGTGCCGTCAGAGAGGGATTTTGGTGGTGCTAAAATAACCAAATCATTTTCCTTTATACCCTTGATTATTTCAACTTGGTTATCATTCATCAGCCCCACAGTAACACTTAAGAGTTTTGCTTCTGAATTATTAGCTGTAAATACCTGCCAGTTCCCTTTGATATTTTTCAAAATTGCTGTCCTTGGTATTATTACTACATTATCTTTTGTAGCCGTGTAAATTTTAGAATATACTCTGTACTTATAACCTAATGTTTTTCCAGATTTCCTAAGTTTAGTCAATTCTTGTCTGTTAATTGTAATTTTTATATTAACTCTCTGTTCTTCCACTCCAAGTGATGAAATCTTTGTAAAACCTTCAGGTTCGATTCTTTTAACTTTGCCTTTGATAGAAGTATTGCCAATAGCATAACCGTGGATATCGACAGCGTCACCCACTCTTATCTTTGGCGCATCAGTGGATAGTACATCAGCAGTAACTTCTAAATTATGTAAGTCGCCTATATCCATTATTAATGCTCCTGCGTTTAGAAAACGCTCATTAGTTATATAGCGCTTCAGTACTATGCCGTCAATTGGAGATTTAAGGTGGCTCATATTCATATGTCTTTTTGCATCATTTAAGTTTGCATTAGCTTCAAGAAGTTGATTTTCTAGAACATCTTTTTCAAGTTTTTTTCTTTCAAGGTATTCATTTATATAAATTGGAGCCAATCTGAATATTAAGGCTAAAAACTGTAATGATTTTTTAGTTAGAATAGCACTCTCAACATTCAGCATTTTTACAGCTGCTTCCATTTCTGCCTGGCTTTTTCTTATTGTACTTACCCCGAGACCACTCAAAATTTGAGTGTTTCGATATTCAATGGCATATTTATATACGTTTTCGCTGGCTTTCACCCTTTTTTCTGCAACACCAACGATGGCATCCATGAATTTTATCCAGTCAAGAGATTCTTTATAAGCAGTTTCCTCCAGTGCATTGTATTCAACAATTTTAATTTTATTATTAATTACTTTTACCTTAGCTTCAGCCTGTTTCAAATTCGTTAGTAAATCTGCCTGAACAAGTTGGGCTACCAGTTGGTCCTTCATAACCTTAGTTCCTGGCTGGATCATAACACCTTGTATTCTTGAATTAAACGGCATTGTAATGTGATATACATTCGGTAGTGAAGTTATAGATCTCTGATCAACATATTCGTTTATTTTTCCTTTAATGGCTTTACTAACTGTCACAGGTTCACCTTTTGAAAATATCACTGCAAGAAAGATTACAATAATAATTATGATAACTATGATAATTATTGATTTTTTATTTTTCATTTTTCATTTTTCATTTTAAGGTTCTCCTGTATATAAAATTAATTTTAGCCTGCTGCTGAAGTAAAGTACACAATCATTTGATATGATTTTTATATTCATAAGATATAAATATAGTAAAGGTGGCGAATAGAGTACTGCTCATCCATTACTATTTGCTTATCGACTAACTTTACTCTTTGATTTTCAATGCCTCCTGCCAGTCAAGTTTATTAATTGATTTTTGAATTATATAAAAAGCTGAGATAATAAAAATCAGAGAAAGAATTACTGTATACAACCAGGTTTGAGGATAAACTATGCAGGGCATGGAGTACATATCGTTTCTATACATCAGACACATTTCATATAAAAAGTAATACCCGAGAGGTAAGCCGAAAGAAACACCCGTTAAATTAATAAGCATTATTTCTCTGAGGAATATTTTACCTATTTCCTTATTATAATAACCTAAAACTTTAAAAGTGGCAATTTCACGACTTCTTTCAGATATTGAGATTAAAGCTGAATTCAGAATTGAGCCGAAGAAAATAACTGCTGCAAAGAATATCATTGTATATGACATACCTGCCAGTTTGGCTACGAATTCATTCATCATCAATTTTTTGCTCTCGTTTGTAATTGTCACAGATGACAGAGTTGGATATTTTTTGAGCTGCTTCAGAAATTCAGTTTTCTCTGTAGGTGTCTGTTGAGCATTAAGCTGAATTGATGATATTGAAGATGATTCAGCAATCAGTTTATTTAAATAATGGTAATTTGCATAGATAGGTAAACCGAAGGTTGTGTTAAATATATTTACAACTTTTACTTTATGAGGCATCTGAAGACCTTTTATCGGAGTGAATGTAATGAAATCACCTGGGTTTATATGCAGATCATCTGCCAATCTCTGATTTATTATAATGCCCGTAGATGGAACATGTACAGGAGTACCATCTGTTTTACATGGAATAGTAAGTTTTGCATCAGTTATAACTCCTGTTATCATTCCTTTTTTTGTGAAGTTTCCATTTGTGAAATTACATGGCACATCAAGTTGCGGCTCTGCGTATGTAACACCAATCATATTTTTTACTTCTGAAAGAGCGCCATAGTCTACTTCATTTCTGAATGCTAACTGGTAGCTGTAAGAAATTACTTTATCAAACTGAAATACAACCATATAATCCAGTGAATTTACCATTCCCAGGGTCATTACAACTATGGAAGTACCCAGAGCAGCGGAAAATATTCCAATAATTGTCCTGGATCTGTTTCTGGAAAGTCCTCTGAGTACCATCTGCCATCTGAAATCCAGTTTCTTCCAAATAGCCGGATAATGTTCAAGAAATGATTTTCCTGATTTCTGAGGAGGAGGTGGATGCATTGCTTCGGCTGGAGTCAACTTCAACATTGCCTTTGTTCCTTTTAAAGTTCCAAAAACAGACATTACAGTTGATATTATTACTGCTGTCAGCATTGTATAAGGGTATATACTGTTTGTTAAGCTCGGGAATGTAAACATAGTGCTATACATAGCAGTCATTAAGTATGATATAAGATAACCTAGAAAACAGCCTATTATACCTCCTGCAATACCCACAATTGTTCCATATTTAATATTCTGGAACAGTATGGTGTTATTCTTTATTCCAATAGCTTTTAAGGTGCCAATTGCCGTTCTCTGCTGCTCTGCCAGACGGACCATTACAACATTTAATACTAATGCAGCAACACCAAGGAAAATTATAGGCATCA
>DASCNA010000172.1:0-21216 GCA_036011305.1 Victivallales bacterium | reverse complement strand
CAAAAACTATGACTGTTGAATATAAGCGTTCGGTAATAGTTGACACTGAAATTAAAGCTGTCGGCTGGGTATCTGAACAAACTAAAAAAGAGATTACACTGAAATCTCAATTATATAACAATGAAAATATTATCTGTGCTGAAGCAACAGGTATTTATGCCGCATTTTCGCATAAAGTTGCTAAAAAACTACACCTAATGACAGAAAACAGTTTAGATAATTTTCAAACTTTTATTGATACCTGCCATAATATATAAAATCAAATAATTTTAAATCTCACTTTTCAATTCTCTTTTTTTAACATAAATTACTACATAAATTTCATTAATATTAATTTTTAGGCAGATCGCTATAAAATATGTCACAGCTAATTGGAATAGAACTTGGTACAACAAGAGTAAAAACAGGTATATATGATTTTGAAGGAAATCTTCTTGTCGAAAAAATCTTAAACTATCCGCTTTATTTTGACAAAACTACAGGAAAAGCGGAATCAAAACCTTCCGATTGGTGGGAGGCAGTAAGAGCCACTCTGTATTCTGCAGTTAATACTCTGGATAAAGTTGACGTGAGAGGAATAACTGTAGGAAGCCACGGTCCGTCACTTGTAGTGCTGGATAAAAATTACAATACTGTATATGACTCCATTTTGTGGATGGACCAAAGAGCAGATAAAGAAGCGCAATTTATTTCTTCCAAATTAGGTAAAAAATCAAATGACCTTGCCTGGTTCGTTCCAAGAATACTATGGATAAAAAATAATAAACCTGAACTTTTCAGTAAAATCAAATATTGCATACAGCCTTTAGATTATATAAATTTTAAACTGACAGGTGAACTTCAGACCTCTTATGTTTCTGACGAGATAAAAATATGGGATGATAAGATAATTGAAGCTTCAGGTCTGGATAAAAAATTATTTCCAAAATTAGTTAAAATGGGTGATTATTTAGGTCAAATTACTATGCAGGCATCCGTATTCACAGGTATTCCAAGAAATACCCGTGTTTTTGCAGGAACAGGCGGAGTCGACTGCATGGAGGTAATTATCAGTTCTGGCGCTTTACAACCAGGATTAATCTGCGACAGAGGAGGTACATCACAGGGCGTCAATCTATGCTGGACTTCTAAATTCAATGACAGTAAATTTTATGAAGCACCTCATCCTCTTATAAACGGTTTATTTCATATTGGCGGACTTATGGGCACAACAGGCAAGTCCCTCCAATGGTATAAAGAGTTATATTATGGTAAAAATAGATCTTATGATATTTTTTTCAGAGATGCAGCCAAATCACCGGCAGGTGCAAAAAAGTTAATTTTTCTCCCATATTTAACAGGAGAACGAACACCTTGGTGGGATTCAAATGCACGAGGCACATTCTTCGGATTGTCTTTAGATCATAATGAAAAAGATGTTGCGAGATCAATCCTCGAAGGAACAGCTTTCGGCATCAATCATATCCTGAATTTATTCCGATCATATAACGTAGATTTAAAAGAAGTAAGAGTTTGCGGAGGTCAGGCAGCAAGCCCGTTGTGGAATCAGATAAAAGCTGACGTCACCGGACTTCCTGTGAGAACAAACCAGATAATAGACGGAGCTACTCTTGGCTTGGCAATAATAGCCGGCAAAGGTACAGGTTTGTATTCATCTATTCAAGAAGCAGCACAGAACCTTATAAAACTAAATAAAATCTATGAACCTGATCCGAAGAATCACAAACTCTACTCAGAGCTTCAAGATATTTACGAATCCCTCTACCCTGCTCTGAAAGATAATTTTCATAAATTATCATGTATCACTTCTTAAAAATCCTAAAAAAAAGATTAAGCACTACACTCAAAATAATACTTATTATTATACATGTGGTAACAGGGAAATAAAATGAACTGTTTTTACCTTTAAAACTTATATCTCCCGGCAGTTTACCTATAAACGGTATCCTGTTATAGAACAAAAACACTATTCCTATAATAACCAAAATAACACCAAAAAAAATAATTGTCATGCCGATTGATTTCATCACTGCTCCATTTTTATTTACTAATATATGTCCTATCAGACTAATTATTTATATCAAGTCTATGTATAATATTGCATTACAAATATATATAATTATTATTTGATTAATCAGTCTATCATGGTATGTTAACCGGTTTGTTAATTTTTTTTTGAGCTAAAATATATAATTTTTATAATCACCGGGTAACATAAGATAATGAAATATGATGCAATAATAATTGGTTCAGGCCCTGCCGGCTTAGGTGCTGCTTTTAATCTTATTGAACATGGCAGTAACTTAAAAGTAATGATTCTGGAAAAAGAGAAAATATGCTCAGGCGGACTTCTAAATGACTGTAAGCAAAACTACACATATCCAATCGGTTTTACAGAAGAATACTGGAATGAAGTAGAAGCTGAAAGATTATTAAAAATAGTACAGGAACATTTAAATCCAGTCTTTCTTGAAAGAAAAAACCTGGAGAAGTATCAGAAACGTGCAAAAAAAGTCAATACCAGGTTGGTAAATATAAAACAATCTCATGTAGGCACAGATAAAAGTAGATTTCTCATTAACGGCCTTCTAGATAAATTAAGGACTTTAGGCGTAGATATAAAGCTTTCAACTGAAGTAACAGAAGACGTAGATCCTATAAAAAAAACGATAACTTTAACAGATGGAACTACAGCTGAGTTCAATAAACTGATTATTGCACCTGGACGAAAAGGATTCTCATACCTGCAGGGGGTTATGAATAAATTAGGTGTGGAATACATTGATAACAGGGTCGATGTAGGCTTTAGGATAGAAACAAAATTAGAAAATTATCCTATTGTTAAAGATTATTATGATCCTAAATTTTATTTCCCTTATAAAGTAAGAACATTCTGTACAAATTCCGGATATGCTTTAGTTACTAAAGAAAAATATCGTAATTTTTCATTAGTAAATGGTCATGCACTCTCTTCGGACAGAGGCAAAAACGGTTTGGTTAACTTCGCCATGCTGAAGACAATCGGTCTTGAAGCACCCGTAAGAAGCGGACAGCAGATGTCAGTCTATCTTGCACGACTGGCAAATGAAATTGGCGGAGGAAAACCGCTTATGCAGCGCGTCGGTGATTTTAGATCAGGCAAAAGATCAAAAATGGAAACATTTAATGATGATCTATATGATTTCAAACCGACCTGTCAGGCATGTGCAGGAGACCTTGGCCTGGCAGTTCCATCTAAAATAATGAGAGATATATGGGCTTCAATGAAACTGTTGGATACAATTATGCCAGGAATTCTTCATCCTTCAACTATTATGTATTATCCCGAAATAAAAATGTATGCAAACAAACCTGTCTTTATAGACAAGCATTTTGCTGTAACAGATGATGTTTATTTAATAGGTGACGGAGCTGGAACTTCCCGTGGTATTACAGGTGCCTGGGCTAGCGGAATAAGAGCAGCAAACGGAGTTCTGGAAAAATTAAATAAAAAACAATTTTAGCTGTCAAAAAATTTTATATAATAAGAGGTCATATTTAAAAAATATGGCCTTTTTTGTTATGGAATAACAGCAGGGCACTCTTCTTTAAGTTCATCTATACGGTTTTTATAATAATCCCAAAATGGAAAGTCTCTGCACTGCTTTGGTCTGCAGTCGTATATGGAACATGAATCAGAAATATCGTCGTAAAAAACGCATGAATAATTATTATTGATTTTTAACTCTATAAGAGACCATCTGCCATCAATCTGCTTCAAATACAGTTTAACCAGCCTATTCACAGGAATATTCATATATTCAGCCAGTGCAACTACTTCTTCATTGCTTATCCAGATATTGCCGCTCTCGCCATTACAGCATTTTCCTTCACATTCAGCGCACTTATCAGAATCAAAAGAGTAATTAAATCCTTCTTTCATCACTAATTTACTATTTTCCATAATTAATTCTCTCAAATTAACTTAAATAACTGAAACAATCATATTTATTCCAACAACAACAAGCAATATTCCATATAATACTTTCAAAACTGAATGTGGAATACTATGCGCCAATTTAGCACCTAATGGGGCAAATAAGCTGCCTGCAATAGAAATAGGTATAACTAAAAACCAATCAATATATCCTGTACTTAATCTAGGTAATCCAATTACTCCAAAACCTGTTATGGTGTACATTAATGCAATACAAAATGCCATTATAGTACCAACAACAAGACTTGTACCTATCGCAGATCTCATATCCATTCCAATATTTTTAAAAAATGGTACAGATATAGGATTAATTCCAAAAATTCCTCCGACAAGTCCAATTAATGCTCCACCTATATGAAATTTTTTATTAGTCGTAGGTACTTTTTTATTAACACTCTTATCGTTACAGCCAAACCAAACATACACAGCCAGGATTAGTACAATAATCCCAAATGCTAAAATCAAATAACTACTTGATATTTGATTGGCGACCAGAGCTCCAATTATTACCCCTATCAGAAGACCATACAATACTTTTATCACTTTGGACCAGACAACTGAATTTTTTTTATAATGACTTATTGATCCAACAGTCCCCATAATAGCAATAGACATTGAAGTAGTTCCAATTGCACAGTGCATTATCAGACTATTTGAAACATGTTCTATTTTAAAAACTAAGACTAGCAGTGGAATAATAACAAATCCTATTCCTCCTCCTAACAAACCAGTTATTATTCCAGCAATTGCAGATGCAAGGAAGAATATAAAAATCAGCATTCTACACCTGAGGTCCCCGGAACAATCGGAGAATCATAAACATCATCGGCGTCAACGTCATCGTCATCCGGTAATTTAAATAAATCTTCTCCGCAAATAGAGTAAACATCCTCTTTAGGGGTACTTTTTTTCTCTTTCTCGTTGGACTTATTACACATAGCTATATAATTTAATATTAAAATGTTTATAAAATTACTTATTAAAATATAAGGCAAAATAGGGAAATTAAAATGGATAAATATTATTTTACTTACACAGAAATTCATAAAACTATTCAAACATCAGCAAAAGATATTCTAACCTCAGGATTTATGCCTGACTATATTTTAGCCATTGGCGGGGGCGGTTTTATTCCTGCAAGAATTCTAAGAACTTTTATAACAAAACCTGTTATTACTGTTTCATTATCACGTTACAAGTCGTCAGGAGAAATAGTGGACATCCCAGTAAAACAGCAGTGGATTGATAATATAAATGTAGATCTGAATGGCAAGAAAATTCTTTTAGTCGATGAAGTTGATGACTGTAGAACTACTTTAGAATACTGCATAGATGAACTTTTTAAAACATATGATATAGAGTTGGCCGTTTATGTACTACACAATAAGAAGAAAGAAAAACATGGAAAAATCCCAAAACAGGTCAAGCATGTATTTATCGGTAAAGAAATCGAAAACAAATGGATAAATTACCCATGGGATGCTCTTGATATAGAAGCACATGAGTTTATCGCCAATTCAAATAATCCGGAATAAACTTATTCAGTTACAAGTTTTTAAGTAAACAGTCACCAGTTAGGCAAGTTTTGATTGCTGTTTACTTAAAACAGCTCATTATTCACTAACTTTAGGTAAACGCATTATTTTTCCATTTTTATCGGTACTTACAAAAGTTACAGCAGTATTAAATATAAGCTCTTCATTAATATTTTTATCGCAATAAGCAAGGACTTCTACTTTAAACTTTATATAAGAACACCCCTGTTTATACTTAAAGATATTGAATCTTAAAATAGTACCTTTTTTGACACTCTTTCTAAATTCAACTTTATCCATACTCAAAGTAACAAACTGGTGACCAGGAAAAGCAAGACTTGCAGCTATCCATGAAAACTCATCCACCCACTGCAGCAGCTTACCGCCAAATAAAACACCGTAATGATTTAAATCCTCTGGTTTTATTACTTTGTGATTCTGAAAATTCATAAAATATCCTTATATTTTTTTAAATTTTTATCAAATCGAAAATATCTAAGAATTTTATATAACAATCTGCCTCTGTTTCTGAGCAGACAGCAGCTTTATAGTTTGTATCATTTAGCTTAAGCCGTTTTATATACCATAATTTATTATCATAATTGATACACCCTTCTTCGCCAAACGGAACGGTAAAATCAGTTAAAGGATGAGAAAGCCCCTTTCCTATTGCCTTGATAAAACTTTCCTTTTTCGTCCAAATATCAAAAAACGTTCTCGTTAATTCATCTGTCCGGGTATATCTGTCCAGTAAATATTCATACTCTAACTTTGAATAATAGCTTTTTGCAATTTCCAGCTGATTGTCAGACTCTTTTACTACTTCGCAGTCAATGCCTACTTCATAGTCAGAAACGGCAATAATAACACAGTCACCGGAATGAGATAAATTAAATTTTATTTCAGGATGGTGTTTAAAATAAGGCTTATCAAAAGAGTTCATTGATATTTCAGGAACTGCTTTTATGTATTTGTTCTCAATTATAAATCTTTTTAGCAGGCATGATATAACTGCCCTAAGCCTGTCAATACTAAACCTGTATTTTTTGCATCTCTCTATCTCTTTTTTTGAAATAAAATTGTACAGATAATTAAGAGATTCAGTCTTATCCTGAATATTTATAGATAAAATTTCCATTAAAAAGTAAATTCGTCTCCCACAGATGCATAGAAAAACTTATCTTTAAATTCTCCTGCCAGCAAACCCGCTTTTTCTAGGCCAGTACAGTGAGATGTAGCTAGAAACTGTACATTATAATTCTTCAGAGCTTCTATTGTTTTAGCAAATCTCATATCACTTGCAGGAGCTAAATGTGTACCCCCTATAATACCGTAAATATTTTCCCCATCGAATTTATCCGAGACATAATCCATAATGTTCACAATGCCTCTATGCGCACATCCAAGAACTATTATCAAACCTTTATCCGTGTTAAAAACTAAAGAATTATCATCTTTCAATGGGTCAGGTTTTAATAACTCTCCATCTCTATCAACTGCAAATAAATCGTCCCCTATCGTCTCATAACTGTTCTTTAACGGGACGGTACCAGTCATATAAAAATTCTGACCGATTTCAAAAAAACTGTTTTTTAATGTAAACTCTGCACCCAATGATTTTAAGTAAGCCTTATGAAAAGGTATCCCTGCATATATAGTCCTGCCGTCATGCTCTGCATATTTTTTCATAAAAATATCCGGATGAGCATATATTTTAACTTTTTTACTGTCTATAGTTTTTAATACCTTTTCTAAACCACCCGCATGATCATGGTGTCCATGACTAAGAATAATTGCTTCAATGGAATTTAAATCTTTCCTAAGGATTGAAGCATTTTTTACAACTCCGGCGCCTGACCCTGTATCAAAAAGATAATTACCGCTATCATGTTCAATAAAACAGGAAAAACCGTGTTCAGCAGTTGCTGATGAGAAAAGCTTAACGCTATTATTACAAAGTACTGTTATTTTCATATTTAGACTAAACCTCTCAGTATTAAAATTTAAATCTATTATAGTAGGAATTATCCTTGTATACTAATATTTATAACGCAGTCAGAATAATAAGTTTTAAACCGTGCATTAAAACTTAGCTACAACGTTATCGTTGGAATCTACAATTTGGTAATATATATCGTATGAATCTCCGGTTTCACCGGGCTGCTTATCTCTAAGTTTTCTTTGAAAGTTAACTTTCCCTTTAATCTCTTTATTCAGCTTCATGACAAATTGAGCATTATTAAAATCTATATTTTTGTGCACTATACGAAATTTTCTATTTTTCTTCAACTCAATTTCATCGAAATTGAAACAATCGCAAAAATTTTTCATTACTTTATCTATAAATAAATGATCACTGAAAATATAATCTATAAATCTCATAATTAACTCCGATTTCAATTAAATTTTATTTATTATATAATGTAAATACTATAGCATATATATCGTAATAATTGAAAAAATAGATATTAAGCTTGTATTTTTATTACTTGAAAGTAGATTTTAAATCAATCTCATTTGAGGGCGTATAGCTCAGTTGGTTAGAGCGCCACGTTGACATCGTGGAGGTCACAGATTCGAGTTCTGTTACGCCCACCATCTAATTTACCTAGTTTTACCACGAAATTCTAGGTTTTGCTTGGTTTTAAGCACCCTTGCAATTATAACCAAATTGTAACCAATTCCCGAAAGATTGTAACCAAACTGTAATCATAGTTATTATCCAAAAAGAAATTAAAAAGTCTATACAGTAAAAAAAACAAATATGAAATTATATAGCACAGGAATAAAAAGCATAGAGTAAATTGAATTATTATAAAACAAACATATTATATCTAAGTCTTAACGAACATTGATATTAGCACACTTAAGTTAACTGTAAAAATCAAGACATTACATCTTTTTGTAAGAGGAACCTGTTTTAAAAAATTTTAAAGAGAAATTAGTCATTGATATGAAAAAAGAAATAAAATTAGGAAAATATACAGTAGGTGATACGAATAAGTGCATGATTATAGCAGAAATTTCATGTAACCACCTACAAGACAAAGATTTAGCTTTTAGAATCATAGAAGAAGCAAAAAAAGCAGGGGCTGATGCTGTCAAATTTCAAGCTTATACTCCAGATACAATGACGCTTAATCCTGAAAGTATGGGCATAGAAGAAAAAGCAAATTTTATGATAGAAGGTAGTATTTGGGATGGGGGGTCTTTTTATAATCTTTACCAAGAAGCATATACACCATGGGATTGGTTCAAAGAATTAAAGCAAAAAACAGAAGAAGAAGGATTATTTTTTTTGGTTACTCCTTTTGATGAAACTTCTGTTGATTTCCTTGAAAAACTTGGGGTTTCAGCATATAAAATTGCCTCATTTGAAATAAATCATATTCCTTTGATAAAAAAAATAGTAAAAACCAATAAACCAGTAATATTTTCTACAGGTATTGCGGAAATTGAAGATATTCAACTTGCATTGGATACTCTATTAAAATATGGGAACGACCAAATTATAATCCTTAAATGTACAAGTTCCTACCCTGCCCCAATAGAAGAAGCAAATTTAATGACTATAAAAGATATGCAAGATAGATTCAAAACGCTTGTAGGCTTATCTGACCATACTACAAATGCACAAATTCCTGCTTATGCTGTTGCACTGGGTGCATGCATTGTTGAAAAACATTTTACACTTGAGAAAAAAGGTCCAGATGGTGAATTTTCTCTTTTGCCTGATGAATTTGCTAAAATGGTTAAAAACATAAGAGAATGCGAATCAGCAATGGGGAAAGTTAATTATGAACTTTCAACAAAAGTAAAAGAACATCGAGCATTTAGACGATCAATATTTGCTTCTGAAAATATAAAATCAGGTCAAATATTTACAAAGGATAATATCCGAGTAATCAGACCTGGCCTTGGCATGCATCCAAAATATTACGGAAGTATTATTGGTAGAAAAGCTTTACGAAATATTAAAATTGGAGAACCAATCAATAAGAAAATGGTAAATTTATGAAAAAAGATAAAAAAAATATACTAATTATAGCTGCACGTCCTGATGATGAAGTATTAGGCTGTGGTGGGACTATTGCTAAGGAAATAGATAATAGAAATAATGTTAAGGTTGTGATTCTCGCTACAGGTAAATCCTCAAGATATATAAATAAGCCATCAAACATTGAAACAGAAATAGATGAATTATATAAAGAATCTGCAAAAGCTTTAAACATTCTTGGTGTTCATCCAAATGACATTGTATTTGGTAATTTCCCAGACCAAAAACTTGATTCACTTCCAATATTAGATATCATTCATTTTTTAAAGGAGATTGTTCAACAATACCAGCCCAATATTGTATATACCCATCATGTTGGAGATTATAATATTGATCATAGGATTGTTTTTGATGCCAGTGTGTTTGTATGTAGACCGTATCATGGAGAGCATTGTCCAGAAGAATTGTATTCTTTTGAGGTTCTATCGAGTACTGAGTGGGCATACCAAAGTAAAAATCCTTTTAAACCTAATATGTTCATTGATATAAAAAAACAGATAGATAGAAAAAAACAGGCCATTTTAGCTTATAAAAGCGAATTAAAAGATTACCCACACCCAAGAAGTGAAAAGGGGGTTGAAAACCTTGCAATGAAACGAGGTAATGAAGTGAGCAAAGAATACAGTGAAGCCTTTGAACTAATCAGAAAAATAAATTAATAATGAGATACTTATGACAAATACAAAAACATATGTTTGGTGTACATACAGAGAATGGTCTTTTAACATTCTAGAGGCAATTCAAGATTTAGATAATTGGCAAGTAGGACTACTTGTCACAACAGAAAATTGTATTTATGATTTTGAACAATTTAGAAAAAGAGGAATTCCAATACTCAAAGTTAATCCCAAAAAAGCAAAAAAAGAATTTCAAAAAGGCGGAAGAGTTTATGAAGAGATTATTAAACTTAAACCCGAAACTATTATAACCCCAGGGTGGTCTTGGTATATTCCAAAAGAACTTCTTGATTTTAGACCTTGTGTTACATATCACCCAGGCAAACTCCCGAAAGATAGAGGGGGCAGCCCAATACAGAATCAAATGAGAAATGGTGAAGACTGGACATATATTAATGTAATGAAGCAGGAAGAAGGTCTTGATGAAGGACCAGTTTATCTAAAACGGAAAATATCCTTGAGTGGTTATGCTGATGATGTTTGGAGAAGGATGACGTCATCTGGCGTTTTATTAACAAGAGAATATTTACAGGGAATAGGGTCTGGAATGTTAAAGCCAAAAATACAACCTAATGAAGAGCCTACCATATATAAAAGAGTTAAGCCCGAAGACGCTAAGCTAGAACCTTCCAAACAAACAGCAAATCAGATGTTTAATATTATTAGAGCACATTATGAGACAGACCCAAACGGCTATGTAGTTCCTGCATATATTAATTTAGGACAATCTAAAAAAATTGAAATATACAAGGCTTCAGTCAAAAATAAATTGAACAGGCAAAAGTTTATTATTGACCTACATAAAGATTATAAAGAAGAGTTCCATAATCTGCTAGATAAAACAAATAATGATGGACTTACATTAGTGCTAAATGATAAAAATAATAATCCTCTGTATATTAGCCAAGCAAGGTTAACTTTAATAAAGGCTATTAAATGAAATTTATAAAAGCAACAAAAAAAGATTTAAATTTTCTATTTAAGCTTAGAAATGAGAATGAAAGTGCCAAATATTCAAAAAGAGGTTATCTTAAGCTTGTTGAAGTAGAGAAGGATTATCTTCAGAATTCAAAGAAAAAAGTATACGTCGCAAAAATGAAGGGTGAATCAGTTGGTTATCTCATTTTTGAATCTTTGAGTAAGGATGAATTTGAAATTTCTGTTGCAATCTCGACTAATTACAGAGGTAAAGGCTCTGGAAGGCTGATTGTTGAAAAGGGAACTGAATTTGGTATCAATATACTTGGAGCACAACAAATCGTCGCACAAATTTTTCCTGAAAACATACCATCCCTTAAAATATTCCAAACTAATTCGTATAGTATAATTGATAAAAGTTTTGAACCGTGGAAATTAGTTTACAATGTTTCAAAAGAAGGAAAAAGGGAAAGTGAGATTGCATTTATTTTTGACTTCGACGGAGTAATTGCAGATTCAGTTAGTTCATTATCCAATGTTTATTTTGATTTCTTAAAGAAATTTGGAGTTAATGGTAATGAAGAAGAGTTCAATTTACTAAATGGTCCAAAACTATCAGAAATAGTGCATTTTCTCAAAGAGAAATACAAAATTGACAAAGATGAAAAAGTATTATTAGATCTTTATTTGGGAAAGATTTCTTCTGCCTATAAAAATATTAAGCTTAATAATGGCATTAAAGAAATTCTTGAGCTATTAAGAGGTAAAAAGATAAAAACTGTTTTAGCGAGTTCCTCAAAAAAAGAAGAAATTGTAGCAGTACTTGACAGGTACAATTTAAATGATCTTTTTGACTTTATTATAACTGGCGATGATGTGCAAGAGGCCAAACCTTCTCCAGAAATTTATAATGCTGTTAAAAATAAATATCAAGGTAATGATTATTATGTAATTGAAGATTCAGAAAACGGCTTAAAAGCAGCGATTGCTGCAGAAATGAAAACAATTTTATACACATCTAAGCAAAATAATTTTAATATAACACCCACATATACCATAAATTCTCTATCACAAATTAAAGATATTTTAACAGAAATTGAATTGAACTGTTTTACTGTTGCTAAAGCAGAAAACATTTCATTGAAAGTAATAGATTATGAACCAGATTTTAGTCCATTGCAGAAAGATATTATAGAAAAACTTTGGAATGACGAGCTAAAAAAGAGAAAATTATTCAATGGAAAGATTGTGAGTTATAAATCTCATGAGAAAAAAGGTAATACTTTAAAAATTGAGTGCTTTGTAACCCAATATAAATATTTTTTCGCACAATTAAGAGATCCACAATTAAACCTGAAGATTACCCCTATTGGTGTTAGCGGAATTATTATTGACGAAAAGAATAATACACTACTTGCGATAAGGCAAAATGTTACAGAGTATAATGGATACTATGAATTAATCCCAGCAGGGAGTATAGATCCATCAAAAAGAGATGGCAATAACATATTATTCAAAGACCAATTAGTGGCTGAATTTGAAGAAGAAACACAAATATCAAAAGATAATATAAAAACGACAAAACCTTTCTGTTTAATATTTGATAAAGCACATGGTGTATACGATATATGCTCTAAGATCTTTATTAATGGACTTATAAAAAACAAATTAAATACTGAACAGAACGAAGAATATAAAAAAATTGAAATAATGGATTTAAATATTTTACTAAGTAGTATTGAGCAAAACAAGTTTGTTCCCACTTCAATTATTATTTTGAACAATATTGATTAATAAGGTGAAATAACTAATGATACTTGCTAATGATTTAATGAAAGAATTATTTTTTTATTAGTATCTAACACGGAGATTGCTTGCATTCCTGACTACGCAAAAAATGCAATGTGGGTGAATTGTTAGTCCTGATTTGAGCTTAAATTTCTAATTGCTGTAATAATAGAGTCTCCAGATCCTTTGTTGTTTGGATCCAATTCAAAATATTCAATAACATTACGCCACTCAAAGAGGTGAGAACAAAACTGGTTTTGTTTTCCCAAAACACGGTGCTTTTGAGGTTCCGTGTAATTCTTCCTTGGGGATCGTATATACAATAATCTAACCTCTTCTTCCTTTTGAAAGTCTGCACGAATCTTTAATACTGAATTCAGAAGACCATAACCTCGACTATCAAGAAATTTATAATATGGTGCATTTGAAATTTTGTCATAGATTTGGTTGGTATCTTCATATTTTATTAACCCCATGTGATAAACAAGACTATGAAAAGGATCTTTATCATCCATAAGTCGATCAAAAAGCTTTCCTGCCTTCGCTTGAACCCTTATAACATCAAAACCTTCTCCAAAGTGTCCCCATTCAATAGGATTGAGTGACCATGATTGAGTATAATATTCAGCCATAAGTCCTCGAAATAACTGATGTTTATTTCCTTCGAAGTCAAATTTAGCATCCTTCAGTGGATTTTCTAGATCATCGCTTTGCGTTTCATAGCAAGGATTGACTAGGGTATTTATATTTCTTATTAAATCATTGTACAGATGGTCAACACGAAAAATACGGTAAATATCAGTATCATGTGCTAGTCCATTATGAGTATTAGCAAGCAACCAATCTTCTTTAGCGTAATTATCAAGAGTTTTGATCATATTTTAATTTGTCTAAATTATTTGTATAGTTATTGTTGAACAATCATATTATTAGTGGTCAATCAACTATAAGACCACGGTTCTCGCAATATCATAGGAATCGCTACAATACTCCAAATTAATATTATTTTCCAGAAATAATATTAAAATTTTAAAAGTCAACTTATTATCAGCTTTAAAGTTTTTATTAATGAAACTATTTCTTAAGATATATTCACAAGTAAAAATTAGCTTTATTCCCTACCCTAAATAAGAACCTCATAAACGGCCTTGATTAAAAGTATATATAAAAAAAGCTAGACTCGAAATCAATCAAAACTGGTTTCATCTAGCCCTTTAAATGTTATATAGAAAAATTAAAAAGTTACGATCAATATTTCTATATCTAGTTTTATTTTCTAACTATTAAACTAAACAGGAAAAGACTTTTTATTAGGCATTATTGTTTTTCTTGCATCAATGCTTGTATTTTGAGTTAATGGTTCTTCCTGTTTAGCTTCTGCATATTTTTGTTCTTCCTGGTGCCGTCTTAAAATATCATCTATACCTAATCCACCTTTGTTTTTTAATGGTGTAACTTCATCATACAGTTCATTTGCTTCTTCACCTATTCCTAAGCCTAGGATTTCTTCATTAAAATAATAAACTTCATTGATGGCAATGATTACATTATTTTCATCATCTTTGACTTCTGTGTCTTCAAATACTTTTTTAAGCTCTCTTTCTTCTAAGGCATCTATAATAATTTCTAAATTTTTACCTGTTATCTGTGTTCTATTATTGCTAAAATGTTGTATATCCACAACAGAAAATCTGTCATTGTGTGAAACTTCTTTTATATCTGCATAAGGAATTAACTTACCACTCTTATCTGCATGAGTAATTCGGACATATGAAGGATTTTTATCTTTTTTAAAAACACCCTCTGTAATTCTTTCACTTAACCCCATTTTGTTTAAATGATCGTTTCTACTTATAGTCATCTTGTAATACCTCTCTTTTTTTGCTTTAATGTTTTATGCTGAATCTTATTGTTAATTTCCTTCTGAAGCTGCTTTCCTTGCCGTAGTAGGATTTTCTTTTGAGATTCCAAGCCCTCAATATTCTTTTCAAATCCACTAGGTTCCTGTATTTTCGAAACTACTAAAGTATTTGTCTTGATTTCCATAAAATTCTTTTTAATCTTCTCTAAATCTCTCTTTATCCTGTCATAATTAATGTCCTTATTTTTTGTAGATATGTTTCTATGTAAAGTTGATTTTAAGCATTTCAAATCAGTATTTTTTTTTATATCATTGGAAAATTTTAAAAGTGAACTATGCATATTATCATGCTCTTTATGTTTCAGAATATCTACTGTTATTTTATCGGTTAAAACCTCTTTTACCTTGTCTGTAGCTAACAGCCTATCACCAGTATTGTTGGTAGATTTTTCAAGTTTTTCAGTATTCGGCGTAAAAACTTTATAGTGTTCTTTTCCTCTTGTACCTAAAACATAAGCCGTTTTTGAATCCATACTCTTTCCAGCTACAAAATGATTATTATAAGTCCCTCCTTGCCGTTTCCAACTTGTTCCTACATAACCCTGTTGATAACGTTTAAATTGCTCAGCATTAAATTTAATTTCCTGAGATATTTCTTTAAAATCCTTATCAAGTTTTTTGGCTGTAATTTCTCCATTCTCGATTGTATCTATTTTAAAATAATATCCGTTTTTAACTCCTAATTTTTTATCATTGCTTGATATTCTTATTACATCATTCTTAGTAAGGTTAATGTTTACTTCAGTTCCTATGTCTACCTTGCGGCCACTTTTTTCGGGGAAAAATTTACTTCCGTCTGAAAGTATGCAGTAACTTTTTTCTCTACCTATAATTTTATAAGTCTCATTCTGTTTGTGTCTGCTACCTGACAGCTGATTAAAAGTTATTAAACAGCCCACTCTGTAGCTATTAATATTCTGTTTCTGTACTTCTGTATAATCGAAGCTCTGAAAAGTCTTAAATTCAGTATCTTTACCCTCTAAAAACCCACTTTTCTTCAGTTCAGTTCTTATGTAGGATGCAAACCTTGCAACTTCTGCCCTTGTAGGTGCTGATGCTCTTGCTTTGTCCAGCTCCTTACCTCCTTTAATATCTTTCACATAAGCCTCTGCAGTCTTTTTAAGATAGTTTCCGCCTTCTTCTACATGACCTAAACCCCTTAAATCCTGCATGGCTTCTTTAGCCATGCCTTTAGATAATTTTTCTGCAACCTTTAAAAGTTCTGGATCATTTTGTCTAAATATTTTTGTAACTTCCACTTTTGTGGTTTTGGTATTCTGTTCTATAAGGCGTAAATTGTCGCCTCTAACAACAGAACCGTGTTGCTTGCTGTCACCTGTAAATATTACTTTGCAGTTATATTTTTCAGCAATTTCTATTATTATTTTTCCATCCTTAGTACTTATCTGTCCAGCTTCATCTACAATAATAACAGAACCTTTGATGCTATTTTGCAGCTTATCAAGCTGTCCCTTTTTATACTGTGTTATTAACCTTGCAAGGTTCTTGGCTTCATGGAATCCATCATTTATAAGGTTTTCAGTTGCAGAACTTGAAGGGGTGTAAAATAAACTTTTTTTCCCTGCTTCTTCTAACCCCTTTTTAACCTGTTTAAGAGTGGTTGACTTTCCTGCTCCCGCAACTCCACGAAAAACTATATATTTGTCTTTGGATTGTAAAATTTTGTGTACTGCTAACCTTTGTTCTTTATACTCAAAGCCCTCCTTTTCCAGCTTTAAACTCTCTTTATCATTGAAAGCTCTATAATCCCCATTAAGCTCATTTTCTTTGCCTACTCCATTATTAACACATTCAACAATGACACTTTCTTCTTTTACAATCTCTGTACTAATTAAGGTTCCCTCATCAAGCGATATAAGGTCTTTATGCCTTTTAATAACTCCATCTAAAATTGGAAGTTCAATGTTACCGCTCCCAACCCTTAGACACTCCTTTTTTAAATCTTCAATGGTAAAAGTGCTTTTACGTTCGGAAAGATGTCTAATCTGCTCGGTAACAATTTTTCCATGGTTTGAGAATTTGCGGTCTATTTCTTCTTTATTAAACCTTATTGCTTGCCTAATTTTCTGAGTTTTCAAAGCTTTTGATTTTGCAAGTTCTATATTTTTAAGTTCTCTATTTGTAAGCTGGCTTTTCTGTCTTGTAAGTATCTCTTTATCTGAAATATTGTACAGTTTATCTTTCCTTGTTTCTCTTGTGATTATATCTCTCTCAGCTTTTGTGGGTAGTCTCCCGTTTTGTTTTTCAAACTTGTCAGCTTCTATTGTTATAGCAGTTGAACGTTTAGAGTATAATTTTATTATCTCTTTGGGGATACTCTTAATCTGAAATCCCTTAATCTCACCTTTTTTATTGTATTCAAGGCATGTCTCATAGCCTAAATTTTTTACTTTTCTATGTAGTGCATTTTGATATATTCTTCCTAAATAGCCTATGTTTTTCTGTATTGCCTCGCCTTCAATAGCCTTAAATTTCCCTATTTTAGCATCATAAGTAAAATTTGGTATGTAAACATGTGAGTGTAATTGAGGGTCTAGATCTCTACTTGATTTATGAGTAAATACAGAAGCTATCATATTGCCAGTTAAATAAGATTCTCGACTGTTGGCTTTATCTCCTGTTCTATCTCTTACTCCTATATACTTTTCAAGCTCAGCAACTGCCTCTTTTATGGCTTCATCGTGTGCATCTATAAGCCTTTTATCTTCTCCCACTGTTACCATAATTGATATTGACTTATCACATGAACATTGATAGTCATAGCCAGTTATTCTCTTATCTGAATACCGCTCATTGAGATTTCTTTGCCCTGTTACTGGGTTAATACCCTGTTCAAGCAGTTCTAATTCCTTACCTACTTCCTTGCCGTTTAATTCAAAAACTTTTGCAAGTTCACCCATATAGTAGCCTTTGGTCTGTTCTTTTTCTGAAAAGTAATCTTGTGATTTTAAGTTTTCAGATAAATATCCAAAAGCAGACTGCTTGCCTCCTATTTCTCCTGTGTGGAATTTTTTCATTGTAAACATATGTTTTTTTCAATTCTCCTTACATATTGGACATCAATAATATTTCTAGTCTTCATTTAAATACTTATCATAATTTATGGATTTATTTTTTTGTTCCTTCCTTTCAATTATGAATTTACCTATACCGAATCCACAAATAAAAACAAAGATCATATCGCCAATATAGTAACCTGTTACTTTTGCCATACTTATTTGCTGAAAAAGATAAAAAGGTATGTTTGTTATTATACCAACGGATATACCAATAAATAAGCCTATAAGCCAGTTACTTTTTAATGCATATACTGAGCTGTCAAAGGCCTTTTTAGTTGCTCCGTCAACAGCCTTAACTGAACTTTTTAAAAGCTCGTCTTTGTACTGCATTGAATCGTTTAAGGCATCTAATCCAACAAATAAATTCTCTAATTTTCGATTCTGTTCAGCCAATGCTTTAGCATTAACATCTTCTCTGTCTTTCATGCGATTTATACTATCTGTGACTAATTCATAATTCTTTTTTATTTCTTCGTCTGATTTTTCTAAGCCTTCCTGTTTTGCAAGATTAGTGAAGGCTATAATATGGCTTTCGTTTAAGCTTGAGTATAGTGCTCTTATTTTATTAAACTCTGACTTTGATAAATCTGGCTTTTTCATAGTTTGAAATCTTTCTATTTTTTAAACATATTTACTAATTCATCTAACGTGCTGGCTTCAATTTTATTGGAATTAGTTTCCTTTTTAACTTTTCTTACAGAATTTTCTTCATAAAGATCTACTTCTTTTTTATGGATAGCCTTATCTACTTCTGAATACCCTTGTAGCTCTTTTGGCAGTATTCCTCTTCTTTCTCTACACTTTAAGAATTGTGAAATACTTGCTTTACTAGTAGTCAATCCATATCTATCAGCTAGATATTTCACTATCCCATCATAGCTGACCTGCCTACTTCTTAAATATAAAATTTCCAGATAGAAAGGATTTAACTTGCTTCGAAACCTTTTATCTTTCATAGTTATTTGATAACCTCCTTTAAATTTTATGTATGAATATTTTTAATATCGTTTAGTACTATTCGTATATTGTTCGTATATATCAGAATATATGCACGAACACCTTTTTTAGCCTCAAGCAATGCTTAGGAGTATTGCGTCTCAGTAATTAAGAAATAATTACTGATCATATACTTAATTCTCATTTATGAGAATCTTTTTCAGCATTGCCTGTTCTATATATAATAAATTTATATAGTCAACCATATATAAATAGAGAGCGTTTGGGTTCGAGTAATTTAGACCATTTTATAAAGGTTAAATCATATAGGAAAACTCATTAAGGTTAAAAAAAGAATAAATATTGTATCATGTTTATAATTAGATAGATTCAAGTCAAACAAAATAAATATTTTCTCAAATTACACGTTGATCTTTATTTCCTCTTCTCAAAATACACACCGTTTTTTACTCTTCTTTCTCAAATTACACGCCCCCCTTTTTTCTATTTATTGGTTTTTCTAACGGCATTCATTAATGCTGAGATTAAGTATTTCTCAGAATTAACAATTCCTCTATCCTCAATTATTGCATTTTTACAATCTCCTATCGTTTCTGAAAAATAGTTTTGCCCTATTAAGCAGTATACTTTTTCTATAAAAACTAAATGTTTTGAATCCCAATTAGGAATATAACTAAGGGCGTTTATATCGTATCCGTTAAATTCTAAATGACATCTTCTGGATAGGCGTTTAGTCCATTCCCTTACTGTTCCACCTGTCAATTTCCAAGCATCCCATAATGGACCTGATGGAGTGAAATTATTAAACTCAGACCAAAAATTAAGTAGGTAGTCTGACTTATCCACTGTCTCACACATTTCTACTCTTAATTGCCCTCTTGTCATTGGTGCTCCATCAAGCTCATTTATTATATCAAAGGTTGTCCCATCACGTTTGACCTTCTCCTTACGTTTAGATTTAGTTGATGGTGCAAAGTTCGCTGCTTGTTCCAGTAATTTTTTTAGTGTAATATGAAATGGGTTCTGCTTTCCTCTATGAAATGCTCTTGAAGGAATATAAGTATATATAGCCTGTGACAAACGACTTTTCAGCTTCAATAAAGTAGACAGTTTAAACAACATAAGATTCTCTATGTTCAAAAACTTATCAATAAAAACAGGATGAAATTTAATGTTCTCAAGTCTATTATATCCGTTATAATTAAATGTAGTAAAATTTTCTATTATTCTAAATGTCACTGATTCTGCTTTCCCTACATTACCTGTAATGTTAGTTCCTATGATAGAAACGTATGTTTCTTGAAGGTCTTCTAGAATGATTTTTACTTTTGTAATATCTCGGCTACCATTTCCACCAGAAAAGAGCATTGCCAGTTTTTTAAAACTTATATTCAAAGGCTTATTCCACTGATACATATTTTCCATACCATGAATAGATAATAAAAGAAAAATTAATATCCCATGCCGAATATCCAATGCAGGCTTGCTTATATATTTTTTTTCCCCAGAAGAATCAATTCCACCAACAACCCAAACCTCTTTTTTTATAACAACTTTTCGTCCTTCTTTTTGTGGGGTTGAAGCAAACAAAGGGCCAGCTAAAAATTTTTTTGGTGCAAATCCTAATTCAAATTTATTATGCTTCTTGTTCATGATGTTAAATCAAATACTCATAAATCCAGCATATTTATCTATTGAGGACTTAAAGTATTTAGCTTTGCCTCTTCCAGGAGCACGCTCAATTAATCCTTCCTTCTCAAGATTATAAATGCTTTTCAAGGAAGAGTATTTAAGGAGCTCAGCAACTTCACGCCTTGTCATAAGGGCCTCTTCTGCTTGCGGTGTAATTTCAAAAAATTGTAATTTGTTAATGACAGTAATCAGATCGTCATTACTAATTGCACCAGCAACAACTAGAGGCTGTAGTACTCCTTTGATAAGCTTTATAAGATCAAAGCTTATTTTTCTGTTTTTTATATCTTTTTTCATAGTTACCTTTCGTTTAAATTTGTAAAAAAATAAAACTCTGGTAACTACATATAGATTTGTGTAAAATAGGTTATTTTGAGCGTAGTTTTGCGTTAATATGCTAATTTTAAGTATTTTTAATTGCTGGCCATTTGCGTTTGACGCAAAACGTAAAAATCAATAAAAGTTTGTAAAAAAGTGTAAAATTTATTTAAAAATAATTAAATATTGGTATATATAAAAAGCTGGCTGGTTAGTCAATGCATTGACTAACCAGCCAGCCTAAGTATAATTACACTCAAATCTTTTAAAATACTATTTTATAAAATGCAAATTTAT
>DASCNA010000171.1:0-25446 GCA_036011305.1 Victivallales bacterium | reverse complement strand
CTCCACTTATGATTATCCTATTAGCTGTATTTAATGATTTCCCTATTATGGCGATTGCTACTGATAAAGTGAAATATTCTCTGCGGCCTGATAGATGGAATATGAGAAGAGTAATAGGGATAGCATCTGTAGTCGGATTTCTTGATGTTGTTTTTACATTGGCTCTATTTGCATTTGGATATAATGTTCTGCTTAAAGATGCCGGTATATGTCAAATTGGAGATAAGGTAATATATCATATTGTAGAAGGTGGAAAAATACTGTTTCCTGCAATAAACAATTATCAGTTTGCTCCTCAATGGATAAAGAATTTTTTCCCTTCAGTAACTTTTCCTCAATTACAGACTCTTGCCTTCCTGCAGCTCTTAATTGCAGGTAATCTAACCATATTTATCTGTCGTACTGTTAAAGGATTCTGGACGATAGGTCCCAGTAAAGCTCTTTTCTGGGCATCTCTTATTACTAAAGTAATTATATCAATAGCTTGTTGGGATCTGTTTTTTGGCGGGAGTTGGGGGTTAATTCCTGGTATTTCATGGAGATACATAGTATTAGTATGGTGTTATGCAATTATTGAAAGACTTTTTATTTCTGACTGGGTGAAAGTCCAGGCTTATAAATTGTTTGATTATAGAGGAATCAGATTCAGAAGGTTAGGAAGGGTACATAGATAATGAATGAAAATAATAAGAAAGATGATAGTACCGAAGAGCCGGTAAAGAGTAAGAAATCTGCAAAGCTAACAAAGAAGGAAAACTCTGACGATGTGACGTCAAACTCAGAAGGCAGTTGTAAATATATAAGTTCTGCGGGAACAACAGACATAGATTTCGATGTAAAAAGACTTGGTAAAGCGAAATTATTATCACCACTGTCAGATATAGAAAATCTTGAGTTAAAAAAATCATATTATATTCGGGATAATAAAGATAGAGTTCGTTTTGACAGTCTCGTTAATATTAAAGAAGAACCAAATGTGATCAGTTTTGAAAAAGCAGGTCCTAGAAGTAAAATTTATCATGATCCAAACAGAACTAAAGCAGGTATAATTACCTGTGGAGGATTATGTCCTGGATTAAACGATGTTATAAGATCAATTGTCAAAGAACTGGAGATTTGGTATAAAGTAAAGAAAGTCTGGGGATTCAGATTTGGTTATCAGGGTTTAGCACAGAACCCAGAATATCCTCCTGTTCTTCTTTCTCCTGACGAGGTTGAGGATATACATACCAGAGGGGGAACAATTTTAGGAAGTTCACGCGGTAACCCCCCAATAGATGAAATGATCCAGTCATTGGAAGATAAAGGTATTAATATTTTATTCTGTATTGGCGGCGATGGAACCTTGAAAGGAGCACATGCTTTAGCTGAAGAGATCGAGAAACGCGGTCTTGAAATTTCAATAATAGGGATTCCTAAAACAGTTGACAATGATATTCCATTTGTTGAAAAAAGTTTCGGTTTTCAGACAGCTGTAGAAGAGGCAAGCAAAGCATTGGATTGCGTTCATGTTGAAGCAACCTGTACTCCTCATGGCATAGGTATTGTAAAATTAATGGGACGTGATGCCGGATTTATTACAGCTTATGCGACAAGATCAAGTGGAAGTGTAGATTTTTGCCTCATTCCTGAAATGAATTTCAGCCTTGCTGAAAAAGGAGGGCTTTATGATGAAGTTAGAGAGGTTCTCGCTGAAAAGGGCCATGCAGTAATTGCTGTGGCCGAAGGGGCAGGGCAAAATATTATTGGTATTCAGGATTCTACAGATGATTCTGGGAATGTGAAATTTAATGACATTGGACGCTACATAAGAGATGATTTAGGCAGACATTTTGCTGATAAATGGGATATGAAAGTTAATATTAAATATATCAGCCCAAGCTATCAAATAAGGAGTGTGCCAGCAAATAGTCAGGACAGTATCTTCTGTGCAGATTTAGCCCGTTTTGCAGTTGATGCAGGAATGGCAGGTAAAACTGATATGATGGTAGGACATTGGAAAGGTGAATTTACTAATGTTCCATTATCTGCCACATTGAACATAAAACGCAGGATGAGGAAAGACCATAGAGGATGGTTGAGTGTTCTTGCAAGTACTGGCCAGCCTCCTGAATGGTGGTAGGATTTAGTGTTATAATATTATCTAGAGCAGGCGCATATGCGTCTGCTTTTTCTTATTTGGAGTTTTTATGAAAAATTCATCTTTGACTTTATACATTATCAGTTCGCTTATAGTTATTTTTGAAGGAGTGGGGCTATTTTTCCTTTTCAGGTCACTTTCATATCTTGCTTATGGTATATTATCAGGCGGGTTTTTAATTTTGATTGGAGCAGCGCTGTTTATTTTTGCTATGATTGTAAAATCCAGAAACAGCAGAGGTTCAAAAAATGCACTGCTTATATTTTCAGGAATGGTTATTTACCTCGGGGGAATGATTTCAGCTATTTTAGTAATGCTGGCTCAGATGATTAATTGTGGGGAAGGTGATGACAATAGAATACTAAAAGGAGGAGCATTGATTCCGCTTTTTGCCGGAATACTTCTTTTGATAAGTCTTATATTAATTCTTCTTCAGCCTTTACTGCACTTAATATCTTCTGTTGAAATGAGAAATATATTTTCTAATTTAGATGTTAAGTTTATTATGCCGTTTCTATTTTTTTCAATGGTATTATCTTATGCTGCGTTTATTAAAAAAGGAGAGAAGAAAATTGTTGCGCTTCTATTTTTATTTCTTTTGATAATAATAACAAAACAGTTTAAAGATACGTTTTTTATCAATTATTTGATATCTGCACTTTTTGCAGTTCATGGTTTTTCCAGAGAATTAATTAGTTCTATCCAGGTAATGGGTGCACTGTTTTTTATACAAAATTTTATACTTTTGATTTTTATCGGGACTTGCATTATCAGTAAAAGTAAAAATACATATAGTTTTCTGTTTTTAACTTCAGGTATTTTTGTAATATTAACGGCAGTTGTTCCTACAGTTATGCAGTTTGCTGTTTCTTTCTTAAATTTTGATTCAGATAAAACATTGGTAGGCGTTGCAGGTTATATAGGTAATATTCCGTTTATAATACTTTTTATTCTACTATGCATAAAATTATTTAAAAGAAAATCTTCAGAACTGTATGATTAATAATATTTTTCAGTCTTTAAGTAAGAAATTATATTTATTGATAATAAAAAATAACTACTGATGCTTAAAGTCTGTATATTGTTCAGCCAGAAGAACTTTAGATTTTTATTTTGATGTTTTTTTAATACTGCTGCATTTCGATTTCTCAGAACAGCATGAACATGCTGAACCTTTACCTTTTACAATTTTGTAAATTTTTCTAGCTATGATTCCCACAGCTAATAATATAATTAAAGCAAATAATATATATCCAAACATTTTAATATCCTATTAATTTACAGTTAGGTTTACCTAAGTTAAAATAAGCATATTTTAATAAAAAACAAGCTGATGAATGAAAAAATAATTTAAAGTGATCCATTACAAAATAATGAAGGATATTTATCAGAAAACTATTCAGGGTTTATATACTCTTTCTCCCAAATTGGATCAATCTGTTCTGCTAAATCTTTTCCGTGTTTTATCATCCCTTTTTTGTAATTATTATCTTCAAGAGCCTGTTTTGCAGGTTCATCGATTGGAGTAGGTTTATATTTATCAATTAACGGCCTCAAATCTTTATAATGGTCTTTGCACAAACAGGGTGTTATCCAGTTTCCTATTTCATCTTTTACTCTTTTTACTCCATATTTTTCCTGCCACTCTCTGATGGCTTTAAAATAAGGTGCCTGGAGTACATCGTTTAAATTTTTGCCTTCATTATAGATATCATGTATATTCACCGCTGAATAGGGGTTAAATGCACAGGGAGTAATATTGCCGTTCCAGTCAATATATAGAAAGCCGCCCTGCGAACCGGCGGAAATACAACCTTCTACGCAGGTTCCACTATTCCAAAAATCGACCATGAAGTATTTTTTATTTCTAATTAAACTTTGGATATTTCGCAGCAGATGTATCCGTTGTTCTGGTGTTACTAGCATTTCCAGTGTATGTGATCTGCCAATGGGCATATATTGAAATAACCAACCGTAAGTAGCCCCCATTTTCTCAAAATAGTAATCATATATATCAGGTTTGGAAAGCATTTCGGCATTGTTTCTTGTTGCAGTGACAGAAATACCGAATCCAACATGATATTTTTTTAAGAGTTTCATAGCATTTTCTATTTTAGCATAAACACCTTTTCCACGTCTTTCATCTGTTTCATCTTTATAGCCTTCAATTGAAATGGCAGGTGTAATATTACCTAGTTCATTCATTCGTTTAACTGCCTTTTCGTCAATTAAAGTTCCATTTGTATAGAACATAAAAAATTGATCAGAGTGTTTTTCAGCAAGGTCAAATAAGTTTTTACCTTGACTTCTCCATACAAGTGGTTCACCTCCTGTTATAACAGTAAAATAAGAGCCCCAGAGTTCTTTTTTCTCGCTGATTATCTTATCCATCATATCCCAGGATAATTTTTCTGAAGAAGCATCATCACTGTTAGCATAGCACCCTGTGCAGTTAAGATTACAGAATTTGCCTATACCTATAGTTAAAAATCCAGGAGGGTATTCTCCCATTTCTTTTTTATATTTTTCTACCTTTGGAAGTCTTTTTAAAAAGATATTTATGAACATATGGAGTCTTTTTCTTCTAACCTTAGTCAATGGTGTATCAAACATTGCCTTTTCCACGGTATGTAAGACTGCCAAAATTTATTCATATTTGTCGAGCTGTATCTTTTTGGGGAAATCAACTCTTTTTTCCATTGATATTTCAAATAGTTTGACAAGTATTTTGAAAAATGTTTTTCTAATACATGAAAACATTAAAATTTCTCTGAATATACAGGTAGGGATGTATGAGAATAAACGTATAAAAAAGTAGGTTACGCCTACAGGATCGGATCTGTCAACCTGTTTATAATCTACTGAACTTTTTACATTATCCATAATTACCTCCTTTTGTGCGTCCTTTCTTTTTTTTGTTCTTTATATAGAATTTATTTCTATAACTAATTGTTAATGAGAAGAATAGTTCACTATTTCAATATAATTATAAAGGGGAATAAAATATTTTGAAATATTTATTTTTAATTTTTTTCATATTGAGTATTAATTTGCTTAATTTTTTTTGCTTGATTATGTTAATTACGTGTTTAATTATCTAAAATTTATCAAATTATTACCTTATTCGATTACGATTTAATGATTTGTAATATATTATTACTGAATTAGTTTAATAGTTATGGGACGAGTTATTTTAATTTATGTGTTTTATTTAAAATTAAGGTGGGATGGTTATGTCTAAAAAATATTTAGGTCCGAGAATAGCACTGATTTTTACATGTTTTACTTTGAGTTTATTTACTTGTGTGTTATCAGCATTTATAATGCAGGCTGTGGCATATTTTCATGTATCAGCGACATCTGCAGGGGGGTTAGAGACTTATCAAAATGCAACAGTAGCTATTTTATCATTTATTAGTTTTTCCTTTTTATTAAAAGTTGGATATAGAAGATCTCTTATGATTGTTCTTCTTGTAATGATATTTATCGGTATTGTTACGCCGATTGTTAATGAATTCTGGATGATGAAATTATTTCTTGTCTTTGTCGGTTTAGCCTTAGTTTCTATCAAAGTCGCTGTGTATTCAACTGTTACTCTTATTACTGAAAATAAGAAACAACACGCTATTTTTATTACAGTTATTGAAGCTACGTGTATGATCTCTTCTATGTTGGGTATGTGGATCCTTTCAGAGTTTATAAAATTCAACTTAGAACATTGGATGTATGCTCTATGGTTTTTCTCAGTGTTAGCTATAATTAATTTTATTGTATGGTGCTTTGTTAAGTTGGATGAATCTGTATTAATGAAAGAAAAAGCTGAGAGTGTATCTCAGCAGATAAAGGAAATATGGACTCTGCTAAAATATAAAGTAGTGTGGTACGCAATTATTCTTTTCTTTTTAGCCAGTCTTGTAGAAACCTGCTTTGCTGTCTGGTTGCCTGGCTTTTATCAGGAGTCGATGGCTGTCAAAGCATCTTTGATCCTGCAGATAGGGAGTATGTTTGTATTTGCACTTGCTGCCGGTAGAATATTTGTTGCATTTTTACTTAAATATTTATCATGGAACAAAGTTCTTTTTATATTTTATTTAGTGGGGTGTATTCTACTTATAACAATTCTTATAACAATTCATAAGCCTGAGCATGCAGTTACAGGGATATGGAGTATTCCATTTATCGCACTTCTGCTTCCTTTGATGGGATTCTTTTTAGCACCTAGTACTCCTCTGATAAACTCATCCATTTTAACAAGCACACCAGAACCTAAACATGCTCTAATGATGACTATTATGACTATTACTTTTGCTATTTCAGGGAGTTTGGCTGCTAGACTTTTAGGATTTTTATTCGATGAATTTGGGGGTGTAACAGGTCTGAAAATTGCTACAGTAGTACCATTAGTGATTATGGTATTAATGGTTATCCCTTATGCAAGAGCACTAAGGAAATCCAATATACAGTAAATGTAGAGTATTAGATCCTACTTACGGTGGAGTTTATTCCTCCGCCGTAAATATGTAACCTTATAATTATTTCCTTTGAAAACCTTCATGAATTAGATTAAAATCTTCAAGAAATATATCAGCTTGTTTATTTAGTTCTTCTGCATTAAATTTTATATAATTAAGTAAAAGAAATTTAAGTTTATGTATCCCCTGATCCGTATCTAACTGAGGTTCTAATTTATTAATAATATATGGATCATGAAATCCGTAAAGGCTGGATCTGACAAGATTTATTCTTAATTTATTTTCTGTGCAATCACATGCAAAAGCACCATCTTGGATTATTGCTATACCCGATTTGTTTTGAGGAATCCATAGCCAGTGATGCATTGGCATTTCTTTTCCATCTGTATTTCTTTTTACTGCTCCGCCTGCACTCTGCATCATGCAATATTTATCAGCTAAAATATTCTCTAAATTTAGCTCCATTTTTAAAATTGACCTATGCTCAGACCAGTTTATATTTATTTCAAAATATATACCCGGGATATTATAGTATTTTGAGTAAATGATGTTTAAATAGGAATTATTAAAAGTGTATTTTTCGTATAATTTTTCAGAAACAGGACCTTGGGATGTATAGGATGAATTCCTAGTAAATCTATCTTTCAAATTTTCATATTTATGAATACCGTGACTCCACGTATCTGAATTATCTTCCAGTACTGTAAATGAAATCCTATCCGCAATGCTTATGCTGCTTTCAGTATCCTGAACAAGGTAATTCAACTGCTTATCATCATAATCGGTTTTTTGTTTGATGTCAAAAGAGTATGATTTGAAACCATTGGCCGGGATTGTATCTATGAATTCCCATTTTTTTGTGAATACAGTTCTGACATCAGGTAGAATTTCCTGCTTAGTTATTTTATTTAAGTTATCATCAAATATTTCTGTTCTGTCATAAGAAATATTGGCAAAATCAATCTGGATAGGTTTTCTAACTTCGTATGGTAGAGAGTTAAAAATTCTTAATTCTCCTGTAGGACATTTAACTGGTGTTCTACGTGATCTTATTTTAAATTCATCATATAGTATGTCATTACATTCTGAAATAACCCCGCATAACTGGTTTTCAGCATCCTTTTCTGCAGATGTAGAACATGAACCTGGAAGAATATCATGAAATTGATTAAATAAAACTTTTTCCCATTGTTTGTTTAACTCACTATTTACTTTGTTGATGTTTAGTACTCTTTCGCATTTTGTAAGTAAATGTTCAGATGTTCTTATTTTTTGTTTCAGATTTCTAAGTACTGAATAACATCCGACAGCATGCATATGCAAATCCCCACTATACACAGGAATATTGTCAGTATTTTGTTCTGCATCTTCAAAGAATTTTTCACATGTAGAATACATTATATTAGTACCAGGATTACCGGCTATTACTTTATTATAATGTTTAATTTCTTTGATGGTTGGTCCTCCACCGTGATTTCCTATGCCTAAGAAAAATCCACTTACAGGAACATTTATATATTCTTCATCATTAATAAGATCAATATAGGATCGCTGTGTATAATGGTTTTTTAATCTATAGGCTAATATTTTATGACCTTCGTATTCCCAGTAGAATAGATTCGATGGCAGATCGGTTTTTTCATTTGTATCAGGTCGGCAAAAAATAAAATATTTAAATCCCGTTTCTGAAAGAATTTTAGGTAGAGTAGCAGGATGTCCGAATGTATCAGGTACTGATGCTACTTTCGTATCAGAATTAAAGTTTTCAAGCATGAACTGTTTTGATAATTCAGCATGCTTTCTAAGACTTATATCTAAAGGGAAATTAGTGTCTGGTTCTATCAGCCAGCCTCCGGAGATTTCCCATCTTTCATCTGAAACAAATTTTTTTATTCTTTCAAATAATATTGTGTCAAATTTCTTTATCCATTTATAGAACATAATGGAACTGCCTGAAAAAGTTAGATCAGAGAATTCATCCAATCTGTCACATGCTGACCGGAAAGTGTTTAGAACTTCGTCAATTCCTTCATATTTGTTCCATAGCCAGACGGGATCGATATGCGAATTAGGGATAATATGTATTTTCATAATATATAGCTCCGGATAATAATATATTATTGATAATATGCAAAGCAGGACTATAGCTCACAACATTTACTATAACAACTCATAAACATTAGTAACCCGGTTATTAATGAAAATCTGTTATTTTTGTTTTTAACCGGGAATTATTCAGAAAGCATTAATTAGATACTTCGGTCATAATAAATTTACTGAATCAAAATTTTCTAAAGAAATATTTACCATTTCTACATTATATAGTTTGGATTGTAAAGTATAGACACAAAATATTAATAGCTGATGGGACGCATTTTATTGTAAAATACATAAACTTTTTTAAATGTTTGAATGTAAAATTATTAGACATATATTCAAATACTTTCAGTCAAATTCTGTTCAGGCAACAGCAACATGTGTCTCCGTCTTGTTTGGGTGGCTTAATGCAATGCTGTGTTCTATGGGCGGAGTAGTTGTTTATTATTGCTGTTCGATTTGAAACTTAATAGTTCGTTTTTGAACAAGAAAAGGGAAATAACTTTGCTCTTAACCTATGAAAAACTATGTTGAAATGTCATTAGAGCAATATTCCATACCTATATTTCAGGTTAATTAAAAATTTAACGTTTGTTTGTGAAAAAATCAAAAAAATCTCTTTTTATTTCGTTAAATGGCATGTTTCATGCTCCACTGTTTAAATGTTAGGTTATTAACGTATCATGTGAGGAGAAGGAGATGAATTTTCTAACCGTAAACATTAGACAATTCTTGTTGGGAGTATTAATTATTTTGTGCAGTGTAGCAGTTGTTAATGCTGGAGAGCCTGTTACCTTCAGAGTAGTTAATGCATGGAATGACGGCTATCAGGCTTCTGTAGTAATATCTAATAACACAAATGTATCTATTGAAGGGTGGACTGTAGAATTTGATTATCCATATTCAATAAATGATATATGGAATGCGGAAATCAGTGAACATTCAAATAATCATTATGTTATCAATAATGTATCACATAATGGTATGTTGAATTCTGGACAATCTACTGAGTTTGGATTTGTCGCCAGTTCAGTAAATGGATCTGAATTACCGCAAAATATAGTATTTTACGATAAATCCATAAATAATTTAGAAGAAGAAAATACTGAAGAGGATACTGATGAAACAACTGAAGAAATAAATCAGAATATTGTTTTTAATTTAATAGACAGCTGGAAGAATGGATATATCGGTGAATTTACTCTTACTAACATTTCAGATAAACCTACTGTGAACTGGAAAGTTGAGTTTGATTTACAGGATAAAATTACCAATATATGGAATACAGAAATAGTATCAGACAGTGAAAATAATTATATTGTAAAAAATGAAGAATGGAACCCGGTAATTAATTCAAATAGTACAATTACATTCGGATTTCAAGCAGAGGGAAGTTATAAGGGGGATCCCTATGATGTTAAAGTTCATTTAAAATATGATATTCAGGATAATGACGATAAAGATCCTGTGCTGCCTGATAACAAACCACCTGTAGCAAATAACGATGAAGCAACTACAAATATTAATTTACCTGTTGTGATTTCTGTACTTGCCAATGATTTTGATCTGGATAGTGAACTATTAGTAATCACTGATGCTTCTTCTCCAAATAATGGCTCTATTATCATTTCTGTTCACGATATAAAATATCAACCTGATAGGGACTTTACTGGATATGACCAGTTTACTTATACAATATCAGATGGTAATGGCGGTACCGGCAGTGCTCAGGTAAATGTAAGAGTAAATAATACTGTAAACACTGAAAATAACTATGCTACTGCGTTACAGAAAGCAATTTACTTCTATGACTGTCAAAGAGCAGGTTATCTGCCAAAATATGATGGGGATCTGGCTTCCGAATTCCATAATGGTTTTTTAAGTAACCGTGTTGAATGGAGAGGGGATTCATACATAGAAGACGGTAAATACGGACACAATGGAGAGATTCTTAATCTTGATCTTAATGGTGGTTGGTTTGATGCTGGTGATCATGTTAAATTTGGTTTGCCAATGGCTTTTTCTGCAAGTGTATTTGGGTGGAGTATATATGAGTTTAAAGATGCTTATGAAAAATCTAATCAGCTAAAATATGCACTGGATAATTTAAGATGGATTTCAGATTACTTTTTAAAAGCTCATACTGGGAAAAATGAGTTATTTGCTCAGGTTGGAAACGGGGTAATAGATCACACTATATGGGCTCCGCCTGAAGTTCAATGGTTGAAATATAAAGAGTTGCATGGAAGTAAATATAGGCCTGCAGTCAAATTGACTATGAATAATCCGGGGGCAGATCTTGTCGCGCAAACATCAGCTGCACTATGTATTTCATCACTGGTCTTTAGAGAAAATGGTGAAAATGAATATGCTGATGAGCTTATTAGACATGCTAAGGAACTGTTTGAGTTTGCATATCAGACCAAAGATGTTAATAATGGAAGATATACACCAAGTTTAGATTTTGGAGATTATGCATATGCAGTAAATTTTTACAATGCAGGTCAATCTGGGGCTTCAGATGAAATACCATGGGCAGCCGGCTGGCTGTATCTTGCGACAAAAGATCAGGTATATTTGAATATTGCAGAGACTAATTATACTGCTATTGCTGATAATACAGGACATTTTGCATGGTATCCATCATGGGATGATATTAGAAACGGCGTATATTTCATTATGGAGAAAATAGCACTTACTCCAGAATATCAATTACATTCTCAGGTTGATCCAGCCAAAAGAGCAAATGGGTATAACAACTACGAAAGTCATAGCATTAACTATGTCAACCACCTGCTTAACAATGCTAAATATACACCGGGAGGTATGATTTATCTTGATGGTTTTGCTTCAGCCCGTGCAGCAGGTATGGCGGCATACAGTGCTTTGGTACATAGAAATTATCTTAAAACTGCCAATAAATCTGCAGAAAATCAAAATATACTTCGGAATTTTGCAAAGGCTCAAATTGATTATATATTAGGCTATAATTCTCATTCAATAAGTTATATGGTCGGTTACGGTAGTAAATGGCAATTGAATGCTCATCATAGGTCATCTCATGGCAGTACAACCAATGATATTAATGCTCCTGAACTACCTAAACATATATTATATGGAGGATTAGCCGGGGGACCTGACCAATATGATAATTATTCATCAGATCGTGCAGATTTTCCAATGACTGAAGTTGCTACTGATATGAATGCTGGTTTAACAGGAGCTCTTGCAGGACTAGCTGATATATATGGCGGAGTATCTCTTGAAAATTTTCCTTTACCTGAAATCAGAGATGATGAAGTTTTTTGTACAGCTAAAATCAACAGTACTCAGGAAGGTTCTAAAGTTTCTATCAGGATTTTTAATAATACAGCATATCCACCCAGAGGGTTGAGTGATATTAAGTTTAGATATTTTGTCGTAATCAGTGATGAGCTTAGTAGAGGCTTAAACATTGAACAGATAGAAGTCGAAACTTATTACAATTCCAGACAAACCGGTAATGTTAATAAAAGCTTAAATAAATGGAATAATAGTATTTATTATGTTGAAGGTTCATTTACAGGGGCTGCACTCCTGCCTGTCAGTGATTCAGATGGAAAGGCGGAAATGGAAATATACATCAGAGGTCCATGGAACGGAACCCTGTGGGACGGATCAACCGATTATTCAGCTGTAGGTTTAAAGGAAAGTGTTTATTTAAAAACAAAAAATATAGCAGTATATAACGGTGAAAGCCTTATCTGGGGAAATGAACCTTAAGTAATATCTGAAGCATTTTTATAATAAATATTATATTAGGTATTCAAATCAACATTTGAAATTATTTCATTTGATTTGTGTAATATAGCTATAGTGGAAAATAAATACTAACAGACAGCGGTAATATATCGCTGTCTGCTTCTTGTGATTGAGCAGAGCGATATACCTCTAATATCATGCCTGGACATAAGAAATATGGTACCAGTTTTGATGATAAAATAATCTAGTAATATTCAAGAAACTTAATTACAAATGAGATAACATGTAATCTGAAATAAAACTTATTTTTTCTATTGCGAATAATTATCTATTTATTCACTCGGTCATTAATGAAAAGTTCTGTTATACTTGCTCTCAGCCAAATGTTTTTTGAATCATTATTCAAGTGTTTAGGCCATAGCAAATTAACTGATGCCAATTTTGTCTTGAAAGGTAACTTATTAAACTTAAGATTTAGTGTTCTGCAAAATATATTTGCTAATCTTGCAGGCATTGTCATAATATAGGGAAATTTTTCCATAACAATTATAGCACTAGATATATGGTTTACAGAGAGAACAAAATCTCTTGGATCGGGATCACCCAGTGCATTTGTGACGAAATCAATATCTTTATCAATATTTACTTTTATGTGTTTTTCAAGCAGATAGTCATCAAGTTTAGCTTTGCAGTTGACAATAGGATGGTTTTTGTTAGCTACAATTACAAAACTTTCTTCAAATAGCTTTGTAGAAAAGAAATTATCAAATTGATAATTACCCAAAATCAAATCAAAATCATCCAGAGAAATATCTATTAGTTTATGATATGGAATTGTTTTTAATGTTAAATGAATGTCATATTTTTTAATTTTCTGCAGTAAGTCAGGTATTATTGTATGTTCTGCATAGTCAGTTGCTGCTATATTGAAATGATGTTTTCCTTTTTGTGGATTGAATTTATTATCAGTCTTAAGTAGATTCTCTGTGGATAATAGTATCTCTTTTAATGGTGATGTAAGTTCTTGAGCTTTTGGTGTCAGTACCATGTTCCTACCGCGCTTAACTAATAATTCATCTTTAAAAATTTCTCTTAAATGACTTAAATTAGTACTGACTGCCGGTTGAGTGAGGTGAAGATTTTTTGCCGATTTGGTAATATTTTTTGTTTTAAGTAAATCATTCAGCGTAACTAGTAAATTTAGATTTATATTTTTTAAATTCATATATTCAGTTATCTTGTTTTGTTTATAATGTATAAATATATTTTATATATATCATAAAATATATTAATTTTACAGATGTATTATTGATGTTATATTGGATTTAGTAAATAATTAGTTAACAAAATAATAATAAAATAAATTAGAATAAGTTTTGGAGGTACCAATGGGGTATACTAGGAGGAATTTATTATTGGGTTTGGGGTTGTTAGTTTTTAGTTCACTGCCGCTAGTAGGTGCAGAAAAAGCCATAACTGTGAATAAAATAGTGACTCACAAGAACTCTTATGATGGCACTGTCAGGGAGTATGCTAAACCTGGACCACAAAGCGATATTAGATTTGGTCTGGATGGATTTAACGGTTTAGTTACCTGGATAATACCAGCTGGTTCTTTTGTAAGAGGCCCTATTTATAATTCACGGGGTGAAATAATAAGACAGGGAGATGTATTGATAAGGGCTGATACACGTTTCTATGAGCATGATGTGAAAGTTAAGGAGGCTGAGATGGAAGCTGTTAAAGCTGATGTTAGTTACACAAAGGTAAATTGTGAAAGATATAAAAAACTTGCAATGCTTAATTCTGTGAGTAAGAAAGCATATGACCTTGCATTGGCTGATTACTTAAAAGCAAAAGCTCATCTTATAAGTACCGAATCTGAATTAGAGTATAGTAAACTGCTTCTAAGTGAATGTACAATTTATGCACCGTATAGTGGCTATGTTCAGGAAGTTTTTACCAGAGTAGGTTCATGGTGTAATGTAGACTACCCAGGTTTAAGGCTTATGAGATTAAGTCCGTTATTTGTAGATGTAAAAATGTCTAGAAATTTAGCAAAAGCAATTATTAATGATGATTTTTCAGTCACTGTTTTTACAGATGATTCAAAAAATAAAACTGGGGTGAATAACAGTAAAATGAGTTTGATTGAAAACGGTATTAGGATACCTGTAAAAAATTATCTTAAATCTGAGATACAAAAACCGAATGCTAAAAATGTAATATATGACTATTCTTATATATCAAAATTTACACCTTCAGATACAAAATTGAGTGTGCCTGTTGATTGTCTCTATAAAAATAGTGATGGTAAGTATTATGTATGGCAGGCTCTTGATCAGAAATCTATGCAGCCTGAAAAGAATTTGGATCCAGTATTTAAGATAAAAAAAATATCTGTAGTTCCTGCTGATAAATTTCGTAATACCCCCATGAGTGGCTGGATGCAGCAGCTTGAGGTTTCAGGTAGTTTGGAACGTAATGATATAATTATTAAAAATCCTCCTGAAGGACTTAAGGATGGGGATACAGTTACATATAGAAGGTATGATACTCTGTTCTGGCCAGGAGACAAAGTTAAAGTACTATTGAAAAGTAATAGATAACTTTATTTAAATAGATTACAGTTTTGAAAGCGATAGTTTTACTGTCGCTTTTGTTTTTTTGTTTAATTAGGCTGTTTACTTAATTATTTACTCCTCTATACTCATGTAGAAATCTTTAATTAAATTGCTATTTAATAAACTGGTCATAAATTATAATCTTTGAAACTACTCAAAATAAACAAGGAGCAGAAGAATGACATTAACAATAATCGTTATCGTGATTGTAATTATTTTTATATGGTTTTTTATTGCAACTTACAACAGTTTCATCAGATTAATTGCTTTTATACAAAACAATCTGAAACAGATAGATATTCAGCTTGATAGACGTTACAAAGTGTTTGAGAATCTTATTTCTGTTGTAAAAAAATATATGGATTATGAAAAGACTGTACTTAAAGATGTTGTAGCATTAAGAGGACAGGCTCAGCAGGCAAAAGATTCAGGAGACAGTGCTGGACGCATGAAAGCTGAAAATGAAATTTCCAAAGTTCTTTCAGGTATAAATGTTGTATTTGAAAGATATCCGGACTTAAAAGCCAATCAGAATGCCATGCAGCTTCAGGAAGAAATTGTTAATACAGAAAATAAACTTGCCTTTGCCAAGCAGGCTTATAATGATTCAGTAACAAAGTATAATTATACAAAAGGATCAATCCCACAAAAAATTGTTGTAAGTATGTGCAGTAAATTGGATAAGGATTTTGCTCTATGGACTCTTGATGAAGAAGCTAGAGAAAGCAAAGAAGAATATCAGGTTAAATTTTAATTATTAGTTGTTAATGTTTATTTATTAATGACTATATAAGTTAGGTAGTAAATATGGAAAATATGGCATTTCAGAGAAACATGGCTGATTGGCGTGAAGTACTCAGAAAGAATCAACGTAAAACCTATTTTGTACTAACAGCATTTGTTTTGATTTATATTGTTGTCGGACTCATAATAGATCTTTATTTTAGATCGCAAATGTTTCCTAAAGCAACTCTTGGGCAAGTTTTTTACGCTTTGGCAACATTTATAATTACTCCTTATTTCACTATTATATTTTGTGCTGTTGCAGTAATATCCATACTTATTGCATTAGCGTTTCATAATAACTTGATGCTGATCGGTACAGAGTATAAAAAAATCACGCCTGAGACTGCTGATTCACTCATGGAAAAGCAGATTTATAATGTTGTGGAAGAAATGAAAATTGCTTCAGGTATGGATTATATGCCTAATGTTTATATTATAGAAGCAGGCTATATGAATGCCTTCGCCAGTGGATTTAATCAAAAGAATGCAATGATCGCCATAACCAGAGGATTGGCAGAAAAACTGAATAGGGATGAACTGCAGGCGGTACTTGCACATGAGTTAAGCCATATCAGGCATGGTGATATTAAGTTGACTATAATTGTTTCTCTGTTGAGTAATATTATGCTTATGGCAATTGATATTCTGTTTTGGAGTGTATTGTTCTCAGGCGGCGGACGTGATGATGATGATAACGGAAAAGGAAATCAACTTGCTATAATTATTATGATATTGCGTTTTGTGCTGCCGATACTTTCTCTGGTGCTTATTCTTTTCCTGAGCAGAACTAGAGAATATATGGCGGACTCTGGCGCAGTTGAACTTATGAGAACAAATGATCCCATGGCAACAGCTTTGATGAAAATATCTGGAGATCACCAGGCTAATGCAAATCGTTATCAGGCATCATATCAAAATCATCAGGGTGAATATTTCAGACAGCAGGCATATATTTTTGATCCTAAGCAGGCTGGAATAAGTGCGTCAAAATCAATGTCAGAAATGTTTTCAACTCATCCGTCAATAGAAAATAGACTGGAAGCTTTAGGATACGAAAAAAAATCAGCTTAATTATCTAGTGGTTTTAGGTTATTTGATTAATATTTTAGCTGTAGATATCGCAACAATAACACCTGAATTATTTTGACATTCACATTTAAGATTAACGAGCCCGCTATTTGTTTTTTTAGTAAGGGTTTCTATTTTCCAACACGCACGTAATGTATCGCCAGGAAATACAGGAGCTTTAAATTTTGTATTTAATTCAAGTAGAGCTAATGCTGTTCCAAAAAAGTATTGTCCGATAGGAGCTGTTATGAATGAGTTCGTAAAAGCTCCATGCATACATCTTTTTCTAAATTTAGTTTCTTTGCAATATTCTTCATCAGTATGTACAGGATTAAAATCTCCTATCAATTCGGCAAATAAAATAAGGTGAGATTCAGTTACAGTCATTTCAGAAAAAAATTCTTCTTCACATGATAATTCTTTAAAAGATTTCCCCTGCATGATTATTTTTCCTTAAATGGATATTAGGATTTTTAATTTTAATGTAACCATATTCAATATACTGATAAAAAGATTAAAGGGCAACTTTTATATTATAATAAATAAAAAGCTACCCAGTATTTTATTTAGTTTAAAAGTTGTATGGTTTATGCTTTAGAAATCTTTTTTTTCTTATATCCCTTTACTATCATTATAATAGCCGGTATAACAAGAAATATTCCGATACCTACAAGTAGAATAGAGTCAAAAGACAGTAATGTCATTCCACTACCTGAAGGAAGAATAAAGCCTGCAAGGATTCCTAGAATACAGGCAATCGCTCCAATAACATAAATTGTAATGCTGAACCACTTGGGGCCAGCTGTATATTCCACTTTTTTAATCCATTTATATTTTAAACGTAATCTGATTGCGGCAATAAAGAAAATTACATATGCAATCAGAGCAAGCTGAGCTGTTAGATCGCTTAAAAGCCAGTAAGCTGATTTAATACTTGGCATAAATAGATATATGAGACACAGAACAGTAAAAACAATTGCCTGGAATAAAAGAGCATTTTGTGGTATCCCGTATTTATTTTCTCTTGTAAGCACTTTGGGCATAAATCCGTTATCTGCAATCCTTTTCAGGTACCTTGATAACCCAAAGCTCCATGCTGCTGCTCCAGCAAAGGCACCTATGAATAGTGATAATGCCACTACGTTATCCATAAATGTAACATCGAATGCCCGAAAAAAGACATCAAAAGATTGCATTAATCCTGCCCTTGAGTCAATTTTTGCAGCTGGTACAACCATATCAATAGCTAAGTTAGCTAAAATAAGAGATATTGGAATAATCATAACTGTAATCCATAATGCTCTTGGAAAATTTTTCTTTGGATTTCTTACAGAACCGGCGTGTGAAGATGCCATTTCAATACCCATTAGACTGAAAAGAACTATTACCAAGAGACCAATTACATCTCCATGCGAAAATGAAGAAGAAATACTAAGATTTAAAGCAATGTGGTTACCTGAAAAAACCCATATTGCAGCAAGAACTATTACCAAAAGCATAGGAATTAATTTACCGACAATTGCCCCAAATATACTGAAAACACTGATTATTTTCATGCCAAAACAATTAATCAATGTTGCTAGCCAGAAAATAGAGAGTGAAACAATTAATACAAACCATACATTATTTGAAACTGAAATTGCACTGCCTTTAAATAAAAAATTTCCGCTGTAAGCTAGCTGTGTAGCAGCAAATGCTGTTATTGAGGGAAACCAGACAAGATTGTATACCCATTGCATCCATACAACAAAAAAACTTGTATTTTTGCCTAAACTGGTTTCAACCCAACAAGATAAACCACCAGTTTCTGGCCATTTTGTAGTTAATTCAGCAGTTGCAATAGCACACGGAAGAAACATAAAAAGAGTTCCTGCAATATAGAAAATTACAATTACAAGTCCTGCAGGTGCTGTCAGCGGAATGTTTCTCAGGCTGTCAATTGCCAGTACATTTATTGTGACTAGAGTCAGTACTCCAATAAGTTTTTTACGGTCTTTCATCAAATAGTTCTCCCTAGAATTTTTCTATCACACAAATTTAATCAAATAAAATAATTGTTTAGAGGTAAAATTCAAACCTTTTATTATATGAGAGCGTAAAAAGATAAGTGAAAGAGAAACTATTTCCTTAGATATTTGATATATGTTTTAATCTGTCAAACCGCATAAGACATCAATAATTTCTGATTCTGCTGCAGAATGAAAAGTAACAGTATACCAGTCACCCATATCAGTAGCTTTAGGGTAATGCCAGTTGTTTTCCTGAATAATGTTCCAGCATTCTAGAATATCGGGTTTTGGTATATCAGTGAAGGTTTTAAGATGATTTACTTTTATGTCTGATTGAAGATTAAGTGAATCTATACTGTTAATACTGCCTGAGTTTTTATATGACATCAATCTCTGTATACTATTTTTATGACACTCAAACTGCTTCATTTTACAGTTTTTTTTCAACACAAACAGTCTACATAGATTGACTTTATTTTTCATATTAATAGGGAGATATTTCTTAAACAGCTCAATATCGATATTTCCCGAAGAATACTGACATTGATCCGTCTGAGAATCTAACTCTTTTTTAATATTAATAAACTTTTTATCTATCAGTGATAATATATTTTTATCATCGTAAATTATATGATGTAGAACTGTAATCAGTTCTACATTTGAGCCGGAAATAAAATTTTCCATTTAATTAAATACCTTTATTGCGGTATCTACATTGCCGAATGGAGCACTTACCTGAATTCCCTGTATTATATTTTTAATTTTTTCTACAGATTCTCTAGCCAGTAATATTCCTTCGTCTCTTTGCTCCTCTTTAGTGCTTCTGGAAGCCATTCTTTTCATAATAGAATCCGGAACGACAACTCCTGGAACTTCGTTTTTCATAAATTCTGCATTTCTATAGCTGGCCAGAGGCCAGATTCCAGCAATTATCGGAATTTTATATGTTGCAATTTTTTCAATAAATTCGAAAAGCGGTTTAACATCAAAAACAGGCTGTGTAATGATAAATTCTGCTCCTGCTTCTATTTTTTGTATAGTTCTTGATATTTCACGTTTAATATCAATAGCATTAGGATCAGCCCCTACGCCAATAATGGATTCTGTTTTGTTTCCAATAGTATTTCCTCCTAAATCAATGCCTTTATTCAGATTTGACTGGATTTTCGCCATTCCTATAGAATCTGCATCAAAAACAGCAGAGGCATTAGGGTAGCGTCCTAATTTCGGCGGATCTCCAGTAACAAAAAGCAAGTTTCTTATTTTGGCGGAGGCACATCCGAGAAGGTCTGACTGCATTCCGATCAGATTTCTGTCTCTACAGCAGAAATGAAGTATTGTCTCAATGTCAGCTTTCTGCTGAATCATAAGTGAGGTAATAATAGGTGACATTCTGGAGCTTGCTCTTGGCCCGTCGGGTATATTTATGGCATCAACCTCGGCTTTCTTGCATTTAATAGCTTTTATGATTATACCGTCAAGATTGTAGCCGTGTGGAGGTACTATCTCTACAGTTTTAATCCATTCACCTTTTGCTAATTTTCGTCCAAGTTTTGATTTATCTTTTAGCTGAGTTGGTTCCTGAAGGATCTGCTCGGATATTTCCAGCTTTACAGATTGAGAAAAAGCATTTTTTGTGATAGGTTTGATACTTCTGGATAAATCTTTGATATGTTCAGGACTTGTTCCGCAGCAGCCTCCAACTCCTCTTACTCCAAGATTAACAAATCTGAGAGAGTACGTTGTAAAATATTCAGGGCTTGTCATATAAATAGTTCTGTTATCAATACTGCGCGGTGTTCCGGCATTTGGTTGTGCTATTATCGGGTAGTGACAAATTTTCATGAGTTTCTCTAAAGCACTTAGAAGCCCTTCCGGACCAGTACCGCAGTTTAATCCGATAGCTGTCGGTTTTATATCTATTTTTGAAATTGGAGTTAGAATTTTTCTTAGAGAATCTCCTGATGATGTCATTCCTTCACGTGATACTGTGATGCTTACTGTGTAAGGAATATCTTTGACACGTCTTACTACTTCAAGAGAATATTCGACATCTTTCATAGATGGCAGAGTTTCGAATGTAATAAAATCTGCACCTGCATTTTTTAGTGCTAAGACCTGTTCAGAGAGTATTTCAATTATATTCTCATCAGTAATGCCGCTGTTGTAGGGAATATCGCCTATGGGGCCAACAGATCCGGCTATAATGGTATTATCGTTGCTGTTAGCCCTTGCCAGTTTTACACCGGCACTGTTAATTTGATTAACCTTTGAACTAAAACCGAATTTTGATAATTTGTTTTTATTTGCGCCGAATGTATTTGTAGTAAGAACATCAGCTCCGGCATTGCTGTAAGCTTCATGTATTTCAGCAATAATTTTTGGTGAACTGATACATAGTTCTTCAAAACAGGTATTAATAAAAAAGTTTCTTTTGTATATTTCAGTCCCTAATCCACCATCGAAAATAAGAACTTCATCAGTTAATCTTTTTTTCAAAATATTTTCCATACTATTCTGTTCTCCGGTTATTTATAATCGTTAATTGGATGCTAAAACAGTTAATGGCAGCCAAATAGTATAATTTATAATTATTAATTCGTAATTATAAATTTTTCTGCTTCCTTTTTTGCCCATCTGTCTGCTGATATTATTTCTTCAAGAGAAGGTTTCTTAATAACTTCGTGTGATGACATAACTTTCTTTATAATATCCCATATGTTATGCAGTGAGATATCGCCTTTGCTGAAACGTTCCACAGCAATTTCATTTGCAGCATTCATCACTGCTGGCATTGTTCCGCCTTTTTTAATTGCATATACAGCAATATCCAGGCTTGGGAATCGTTCTCTGTCTGGTTTTTCAAAAGTTAATGTTGTTATATCATTAAAAGACAAATGTTTTAAGCCACCTATTTTTTCAGGGTAAGTCAATGCATGCTGAATAGGAAATTTCATGTCAGTGGCACTCATTTGAGCGAGAATTGTTCCATCAGTGAATTCCACCATAGAGTGTATAATTGACTGTGGATGAACTACAACATCAATTTTTTCAGGCGGGACATTAAATAACCAGTAAGCTTCAATTATTTCCAGTGCTTTATTCATTAATGTAGCAGAGTCAATTGTTACTTTAGGTCCCATATTCCATGTAGGATGGGCCAGTGCTTCCTGATAAGTAGCATTTTTCATTTTTTCTAATGAGGTTGTTCTAAATGTCCCGCCGCTTGCTGTTAATATTATTTTTGGGATGTCAGAATATTTTTTCCCGTCCAGACATTGAAAAACAGCACTGTGTTCGCTGTCAACAGGAAGCATTTTTATATTACTTCTTCTGGCTTCAGTCATTACTAATTCGCCAGCCATGACCAAAATTTCTTTGCTGGCTATTGCTATATCTTTTTTCTTTTTAATAGCCTCAAGAACGGGTAGTAATGCAGAAGTACCCACAACAGCACACAAAACCATATCAACTTCGGGAGCTGTTGAAACTTTAATCATTCCCTCTATGCCGGACATAATTTCTGTATTTTCGGGAACGTATTTTTGTATTTCACTTTTCAGCTCAGAGTTGCAAACGATCTTATTGCAGTTGAACTCTTTAGCCTGTTCTGCAAGGAGGTTGATATTATTATTGGCTGCAAGGCCGTATATTTCAAATTTATCTTTTAAATTTCTCAGAACATCAATTGTGTTTCTGCCTATTGAACCTGTAGATCCAAGTATAACTATTTTCTTCATAAAGAGTGTCCGATACTTACTTAATCATTACTTACATAGTTTCAGCTTATTATATAATTGACTATTTACAATTAATAATTAACAATTTTCCTTTTCTACCATAATAGTTACCGGACCTGAGTTGTGTATTTCTACATCCATATGTGCTCCAAATTCTCCTGCGGCGACTGGTATGCCCTGTTTTTCTACTTCTTTAATTAAAAATTCATATAGCGGAATTGCTTTTTCAGGGCGTGCAGCATCTGTAAAGCTTGGACGTCTTCCTTTACGGGCATCTCCGTACAGAGTAAATTGAGATATAACTAAAGCAGAACCTTTTACATCTTTTAATGACAGGTTCATTTTTCCATTCTCATCTTCAAATACTCTTAAGTTAGCTATTTTATCTGCAATAAAGAGAGCTTCTTTTTCTGTGTCATTATGAGTTATGCCAAGTAGTACTGTAAAACCTTTTTTGATTTGACCTACTGTTTTGTTATCTACTTTTACAGCCGCTTCCGATACTCTTTGTATTAATGCTTTCATTGTAATTTTATAAGTTTTGGGTTTTAGATTTTTAAGAACTGAAAGTGTATTTACTTCAGATTGTTCTCTATTATAATTGTTCTTCCAGTTTATTTAATTCCTTTTTCTCCTTATCGGAAATTTCTTCAAGTTGCATTGAATAATCTTCCCATTTTTCTGTTTTTCCCAGGATAGAATTATTTATTTCGTTCAATTTCTTTGTTAATGAGTGAAAATCTTTGTTCATAACATCATTTAATGACAGTTGTCCAATTATTTCATTTTTAAGAGTATCATATTTTTCTAACTTCTTCTCTAAATTATTAATTTCCTTTTCAAGCATATTCTTCTCTTTTGAAAATTTCTGTCTGAGAATTGCTTTCTGCTGTCTAATGAATTTTTTATCCTCTCCTGAGACAGTTTTTTCAACGGTTCCTGGTTTTTTAATATCTTTTTCCTGAGAGGTTTTTTCGAGATAATAGTTATAATTACCGTAGAATTTTTTTAATTCAGCTGTGTGTGATAAATAAATTATAGTAGATGCTGTACCTTTTAGAAACTCAATGTCATGGCTGACAAAGCAGACTGTTCCCTTGTATTGCTTAAGAGTTTCCTGCAGTGTTTCTCTGGTTTTTAAATCCAGGTGTGTTGTAGGTTCATCCAGTATGATCAGATTTGGCGGGTTAGCGAAAATGCGGGCAAACAGGAGTCTGATCTTTTCTCCGCCGCTTAAAACTTTGCATGGTTTATCAATGTTTTCTCCTGAGAACCCGAATGAACCTAATATATTTCTTAAGTTGGATTTATCTGATGTGACTGAATTTACAATATCGTAAACAGTTTTTTCAGGACTGAGTATGTCTGAGAAATCCTGTGCTTGGTAACCCGGTACAACATGGTGTCCAAGCACGCGCTTGCCAGATATTAGTTTGAGTTCATCTGCTATAAGTTTTAATAAAGTAGTTTTACCTGTCCCGTTGTAGCCTATGACACCTATTTTTTCTCCGTTCTCAATTCTCAGATCGATATTTTTAAGAATCCAGTTTTTTTTATCATAAGAAAAACTTGCATTTTCTAAACGTATTATTTCATGACCGCATTTCGGAGGTTCTGGAAGTTTTATATTACCTGTATAGTTTATTGATTCAGGAATGATTATCTCTTCCATTTTTTCAAGCATTTTAATTCTACTTTGAACCTGTGAAGCCTTAGAACTTTTATATTTAAATCTATCTACAAATTTTTCTATATCTTTTCTTCTTTTATCCTGATTCTGTTTTGTCGCTTCAAGTTGGTTACCTCTTGATATTCTTTCTCTTGAGTAATATTCATAGTTACCTGCATATCGTGTAATTTTTCCAGCGTTAAGTTCAAAAGTTACTCTTGTCAGTGTATTTAGCAGATACCTGTCATGAGAAATCAGAAGTAGAGTTCCCTGGTAACTGCTTAGAAACTTTTTAAGCCATTCAATTGCCGGAATATCCAGGTAGTTAGAAGGTTCGTCAAGCAGCATAATTTCAGCATTGGCAATGAGCACTTTTGCAAGAGAAGCTCTCATTTGCCAGCCGCCGCTAAATGAAGTTAATTTATTACTTAGAGTGTCAGGTTTGAAACCTAATCCGGTCAGTGCGGATTTAGCTTCATTATGAATTGTATATCCACCTAAATGTTCAAATTTAGTTTGATAAATACCTATTTCATCAAGTATTTTATTCTTATCCTCGTCTGAATTACATCTTTTCAAACTGTTTTCTAGATCAGACATACAATTCTGTATTTTAGTGAGTTCAGGAATTGCATCAACAGTGTAATCCAGAAGGGAGATGTTTTCATCTTCTATATTTATATTTTGCTTTAAATATGAAATTCTATAGTTATGAGGTATTGAAATATTGCCTTTATCAGGTTCTTCTTCACCTGTTATCATTTTAAATATAGTGCTTTTACCTATGCCGTTAGGACCTACTATCCCAACGTGCTCTCCAGAGTTTATCCTGAAACTGACATTGACTAGTAAATCCTGAGTTGAATAACTTTTAAAAAGTTTCTGAAAATCTATCATAATAAAAACGGCTAATATCCAAATATTAAAATAAAAAGGTATAATTAAAATAATATATTATATTATTTACACAAAAGATATAAATTACTGCAATATAATATTTTTTCAAAACAATATATGAACTGAAGTTTTTATTAACTCTGTACGGCTATTATGAATTGAGCTTTATTATTATTAATAAATTGAAAATAGAACAGAAATAC
>DASCNA010000170.1:0-1689 GCA_036011305.1 Victivallales bacterium | reverse complement strand
TATGAGCCGTAACATGTACCCTATCAATGTTAGCCCTAGCAGCAATTGTGCTCACTACTTTTTGTAAAGTTCTAATTCCTGCTTTAGAACCTCGGTTACTCATGAACACAAAGTTATTTGGCTTACGTTCATCAAAAGTATCCAGATATTCAGATAATGCACGCCGTGCTGTAGTATTCAACGGAATTTCACGATACTTTCGTCCTTTACCATCAGCAATTTTTACGAATCCTGAGCGATCTTTTATTACAAGGTCTCTTATTTCCAGCTTACAAACTTCTCCAATTCTAATACCTGTCTGTAAGATAAGTTGAATAAAAGCATAATTTCTTTTAGCTAATCCACGAGTTGATCGGCCTGCTGCAATAAGTAATGCATGAACTTCACTTTTATTCAATGCTACAGGTTTTTTAGGTGCTGCCCGTTTGATAAACTTCAGATACTCTGCAGGATTTTTAGATATAAGTCCAGTTTTCTTAGTCCAGTTATAAAATCTTTTAATTACCAGAATCCGGCGATTAACAGCAGAAGGTTTTTGTCTTTTAGTTTTAGACATACTTTCACGAAAAGCTGTTAAGTCATCTATTGAAACATCAAGTAGTGACACATCATTCTGGTGAAGTTCAGATAACCAGCTCTGAAAAAAAACGATATCCATGAGATAGCCTTTCACAGATATCTCGGCTAAATCCTGGGAAATTAAAAATTCTTTAAAGCTATTTTGCAGTGTAGTATTATTCATAATTTTTATTTTTTTAACCTTTGAAGAATTTCAGAGATACTATCTTTATCAAATTTAGAGAAAGCAAACCATTTTTTACCTAAATCTTTTAATGAAGCTCCAATGTGGTAAGTTTCGTTATTGTCTATAATAAGAAAACGATCATGTACATTTTGTAATATATTTATTTTAATAGGGGAGTATTGTTCATTGTGTTTTTTTAGATCAAGCTGTAGGTTTCTGGAAATATTTTTTGTAAAAATAGTAGCCGTACAACTTTTTGCTCTCTTGGAAAGCAGAACTAAAACGGATTCATCAATATAATTATCAATTAAGATTATTGATTTTTCGGCTTGTTTTATCAACTTAGACACAAAAACATACGCATCAAATATTTGTCCATCAAAAAATATCCCTTTTGATGGCTTTATTTTTTTATCTTCTATAGCTTCCAGAACTTGTTCTAATTTGGTATCAGTAATTAATTGTTTTTTTTCAAGTTGGTTTATTCGCTGGAACATATGAGAATTATCTTTTAAAAATCTTCGCATCTGAACAAATGCACGCATGATCATAATATTTACAGAAATTGCTCTTGCAGAATTAAGAACGCTTGATAACATAGCAACTCCTTGTTCAGTAAAAACCATAGGAGCGTATCTTGTGCCTCCCCAGCTGTTTGAGGTGCCAAATTGACTCCTCAAGTCCTTAAACTCTTCAGTATTGAGTTCAAACATAAAGTCTTCTGGGAAGCGTTCAATATTTCTTCTAACGGCTCGCTTCAATTGTTTTGTTTCAACATTGTAAAGTTCTGCTAAATCTTTATCTAATATAATCTAATGTTCGACTTTTAATTAACGATTGGCTCAATACTCAAGATATTAAGCCCGAATTTTATATTTATAACAGTACAAATATTATGAGCTAGAATTTTTCTAGCCATTCTATTTGTTAAATGCCACATATCT
>DASCNA010000169.1:0-1917 GCA_036011305.1 Victivallales bacterium | reverse complement strand
CTGATTCTGATACGAGATTTTCCCCCGAAGCTTGGAACACTGGGGCTACGTAGTAGGCCATAGCTCTCAAAGCTCTAATTCTGGTTTTATTAGTACCTTCTTTAGGCGGGTCGTGTTTTACCTCTTACCTGTGGGCACTGGATGAGCGTGACATTGTCAATCTTCTGGAACACCTACTTCATGCCAAAACTGTTCACTTGGCTGCAAGTCACGGGTTGGACCGGTTGGATGGCTGTCATGGTGTTGGGCAGTGGTGGAAGCAGTTGGTCTATATTGAAGTGTTTTTAAATACTCCTTGGCACACTTAAGAGATTCAATGCTTACGGATGATACGCCATGTTGGGCTGGAATTTTGATTGGTGCAGCTGAGCATTGAATTTCTCTCTCTGCTCCATCTTGATCGCATTGTCATTCACCTGTAAAGATTAAGGTTACTTAGCTAGGGGTTTACCGTCATTGTGGTTTACTTTAAACACATTTAAAGGGGTTAGTGGGCATTTTATTATATGGTAAATTAGTTTTAGTTATTTTCACTCATACGTTGCCTTTGGGGGTTCCTTAAATGGTTATTTAGAAGTAAAAAATGTACAAATTGTAGAAAGGCTGCAGTGTTTCCTCACTTTAATCCCTTTTCGGATACAACGGGTTTGCGTAGGCCTGGTAGTCTAGAAATGGGTGATTAATATACCATAGATTAAAAATTAAAATTTAAGTGTCTGGAAAAAGGTACTTACTATTTCGTAATGGTATCAAATTGGTTATTTGATATTCTTGGTTCAAATTATTATACTTAGGCGGGCCTTAACCTAAAGTATTGGGGTGGTTGGGGTGCGACATTATTTGGGTTATTTAAAAAATAAATCTACTAAGGAATTTTAAGGTTTTTATAATGGATTTACCTACAATTATTATTAATAATGCCTAATCTCATTATTAATCTGAATATTTTCGAAATTTTAAGCACGTGAGAAAGGATTTTTTCCCAATTCACCAGAAATCGGTTTGTATGGTCTTTTTGTTTGTTTATACCCTCTCAAGACGTGTTATTTTTAATAATAACCAAATTTCTCAATTATCCAAATTAAGGCAATAGCTTCAAATGATTGGTAATCTCCAATATTACGAAACACTATTGCCAATTCATTTTTAATTAAACTTTAAACACGCCATTTCATTAAACCCGACACAACATGTTAATTTAACGTTTGTTTGTTGTGTATTCCCCTAACGAATAGTTTCTCTAACGTAGTATTAATTTTTGCTTTAAAATTTAAATTGGTTAAATCAAATCGAAAAATGGAGATTCGATCATCATAATTATCATGATTAAATCTATTAGATTATTAAAACATTTAATTAAGATAATGGAATATCAACTCTAAAGTCTTACGTCATTGTGATATCTTCGTTAACTTTGCGATCGATATTATGCGAGACCTTTATATTATAATTTTTGAAATATCTTATAATCATGCATAATAATGATGTTATATATTTAAATCTCGAATCTATCTTTTTCATCCATTTTAATTACGGATATTTTTTAAAAAAGGGATTAAAATTATGTTAATGGAATAAACAGAAGAATTTTAAGCTATTTAACAGGGAAGAAGGTGGGTAGATGAACCCGGAATAAAATGCTGATAGTTTTAAGATGTGTTTAATATTTCTGCTATTTCGCCCTGTTACTGTTGGGTTTGTATGTATTAAAGCTAAAGTTATAATTATATAATAATGTGTAAAGGTGTAATCTACATTTTAAAATTGTTAAAATTCTCATATTTTTAAAAATTGTTAAAATTCTCATAATTTTAAAAATTGTAAAAATTGTAAAATTGTAATTTTTAAAATTATTAATAATCATAAAAAGTGATATTTATCATTTTTTTAAAATTTGTAAATTATTGAAAAAAGTTC
>DASCNA010000168.1:0-67337 GCA_036011305.1 Victivallales bacterium | reverse complement strand
ATTTTTAAAAATTCTAAAGGAGAAGGGATTTTATAATGAAATTAAGAAAGAAGGTTTTAGTTGTAGCAGCTAGTTTGGGGTTAATATTAAGCGGATTTAGTATTATGGCAGATGAAACAGCTACTCCTCCAACTCCGCCTCTTGTTAATGTTGGCAAAGCAGTTGCTCAGATAGATGTATGCACGCCAAGTGGTGGATTAATAATTTATCAAGCTGAACTTGGTAGTCATGTTAAAAAAAACCAAGTGATATTGAAGTTGGATCCTACACAATATCAAGCTCAACTTGATGCTGATAAGGCAAAAATGTTAGATGATATGCAGATTTATCAAAGAGATTTGGCTATGTTTAAAAGCCAGCCAAGCGGTACAATATCACAACATGAGTTACTGACTCAGAAATATGCAGTATTAGCAGATCAGTGCACAGTTAAACTTGATCAGTCATATGTTGATCAATGCACCTATAAATCTCCATTTGACGGGACTATTACTAATATTGTAAATTATCCTGGAAGTGGCGTTGGTAGTGGTAATGAAATAATGGATATAACAAAAGGTTGACATATATCACCTAAAACTAATGAATTATTTGCTCATTAGTTTTAGGGAGTATTCTATATTTTAATAATATTGATAATTTTATTTCAAGTATATGTCAGATTTGAAGATATATCGGGTTACCCAACTCCATCGTTTTATTCTGGTTTCTAATTATCAAAATACAGATATGTGTAAAAAAGTTAATTAACAATTAGAAACACTTGCCTTTTCAGATTCACTTGCAGAATTAATTAATAGATTTTGTTAAATCTTGAATATCTAATTTAACAGTTTTGTTTAATTTTTAAGTTTTATAAACACTTTGATTTATTTTATTCATGCAGATAAGCAAATTAGTTATGGGTATTTATTAAATAGTGAGGGTAAACATGAATAACTTTAGACCAGAGAAAGAAAACGAAAGTCTCATTGACTGGCACAACAGAGGCCTAAGTAAACAAATGCAAATGAACTCTAAAAAGAAGAGGATGTTTGTCAGAGGACTGAAAGAGAACCAGAAAACAAGCAGATAATTGTAAAATACAACTTTTGATACTCCGGAATTAGTTGAGATAATTATAGCATCTAATACGGAGTTAATTTATTAATTACAATTTAGGATATCCGACAGGCTGTGCCAGAATAATCCTCTGATTTTTATTTAGCTTTAATATTTTTGCCAGCTTATCTTTTTTCATCCAGCCTACTGCAACTGTTCCCAAATTATTTGCGGAACAAAACAAGTATACATTCTGACTAATATAGCCAGTATTCATAGCAGAATAAAATATCTTATCTTTTTCCGAACTCTTTGATTTGGATAAATCAGCTACAAAGATAAGATCAACAGGAACAATAGAAACGAATTCCTGATAACCTATTTGATTTCTAATATCATCTTTCAAATATTGCTTTAGTGTATTATCTATAGCATCATATATATAAACACCACTTTTCATTGCCACATAGATTGTAATATTTTGTGTATTCATTGCCGTTGGAGCAGTTCTTTTACCATTAGTTCTGTTAACTCCAAAAGCAGACCATAACAGATCAGATAAAACTTGAGTAGATATTCCTTTGTCTGAATAACTTCTACAGCTTTTTCTATTTTTTAAAGCACTTGTAAGAGATGTATTCGAATTTAAATCGTGTGGAGGCAATTTTACAGTATTTTCTGTAGAAAACACGCTGATACTAACAAAAAGAAATAAACCTATTATTACACTAATTGTTTTCATGAATACTCCTTAATCTTTATATATAAGTTTTTAAATCATTAATACAGAAATATAACGAATTAATTTTATTAAGAATTCGATGATTTAAAAAATAATGTACAATCTTATTGGCAAACAGCTGCCATATTCAATTTAATTTTTTTTTTTGAACATTTTGTCCATTCACGCAATTCAGAGGAATTCGATTATTCATAACATGTTTAATATTTTCGACTACGATTTTGGCAATACTCCTATAAGCAACAGCCGTAACCCCGGCAATATGTGGAGTTGTAATCACATTGGGATGGGACACGACAGGATCGTGTAAATCGGCCGGCTCTTCCCAGTATACATCAAGAGCACATCCGCCAAGATCGCCTTTCGCAAGTACGTTGAGCAGTGCGTCATGATTAACAATTGGGCCTCTTGACGCATTAATAAGAAATGCACCTTTCGGAAGAAGAGAAAGTTGCTTGGGACCTATGAGTCCGTGCGTTTCTTTCGTCAGTGGGAGACAAAGAAAAAGATAGTCGGATCGCACGAGTACCCTATCAAGACCTGATAGATCAAAAAGACCTTTCAATCCATACTTCTTCTTTAAAGCATGATCCGGATTGCGCTTTACCACATATATATCAACATCGAATGGCAAAAGACGTTTGGCAAGAGACTTTCCGGTTCCTCCCAATCCAATGATCCCAACACTGCGTCCACTTAATGCCTGTCCTGCAGGCGACCCCCAAACATCAAACTTTTTTTGTATTTGAGGAAACTTCCGCCCAAGGCAAAGAGCGGTCATGACACACCACTCCGCAACAGAATCTGCATTTCCTGCGCCGGCAGTCGGCACATTGGCAACAGCTACGCCGTACCTACTTGCAGTCAGAGCATCAACACCATCCAAGCCGGCACCCCACTGCTGTACCAGTCTGAGCTTTTTTGCCCTTTTAAAAATTGTTTCTCCTATTTTTGACATGGCAGGAATAATAACATGTGCATCTTCAACACGAGTTGCGAGCTTATCTGTGTCGACCATCTCGACAGTAAGGTTTTTCATATAAGGACGGAGGTACTTGACAATAGGCGTAAAATGTTTCCCGGCTACAATAACATGTACATTTTCATCTTCCATCTTTTCACCTTATATTTTTCATAGGCCTTTATAGGCTTTGTTGGAATTAATCGATTGTTAAGAACCCATAAAATATCGTAACTGGTCAACTTTTCAAAGAAAAAAACTGAAAAAATCGACATCACAAATATTCACTCAACAAATCAATTGAAGTATAAAACTCATTAAAAAGTAAATCTAATAAAGTTCTCAATCAATGACCAAGGAAAAGTTAGATTCTATTGGTATTAGTGATTATACAATTGTTTTCTCACTAACAAAAGAAGGTCAAGGTTGGTATTTCACTCATGGAGGTTACAACTGGGATTTTAATTGTTTGCTAAAAGCACCTACATTAATTCTAGCCGGAGACAAAGATCCCGAACATCCGTGGCAAGCTGCAAAAACAGTTTCAGAAAGAATAAACTCAGCCAGCTTTAATCTTCTCAAAGGAGCTGGTGACCCTGTGTATAGGGATAAGCCTGATGAAACCTCTACTATAATAAGAGATTTTATACTGAAGTAATCCAGTTATTTCTTATGATTTTTTTAGTTTAAATATTTTGGGCATAATTTGGGTATAATTTGGGTATAATCCAAATTCTACTAATTAATGGATAAACATGGAAATTTGAGGTAAAGAGACGCTAAAAAACTGGAGCCAGCTGTCGGAGTCGAACCGACGACCTACTGATTACAAGTCAATTGCTCTACCAACTGAGCTAAGCTGGCGTCTCTCTTTTTGAAAGAAATACTAAATTACTATTATTTTTGTTAATATCAATTTAATTTCTAATAAAATTTAATTTTTTTTTATTCTTTCTCCTCTGAAGAAGATACCTCATCATTTTCTGCCTGCTTCTTTAAATACCCAGCCTGCTTATTTATTGCCTCAGTATGAGCTTTTTCACCCTTTTTGCCAAAATGTCTACCAGAAAGCTCTTCCAGTTTGTCCGTATGAGCATACACAATTAAAGTATCACCGTCAATGATTTTTGTATCACTTTGGGGCGTTCCTACATAGTCTCCATTTTTACGTTTAATTCCAAGTACAAGTACTCCCTCTTTAGATATTTCAGATTCCTTAAGTGTTTTCCCTGCCAACCAATCTTTAGAAACAATACTTAGTTCTGATATGGAATACCCGCTGTGAAGATGAAGGATGGATAAATAATCTTTTATATCGAGTTTACTATAACGCTTTAAAGATTTATAAATAATTTCATTTATCCAATTATCAAACCTCTTGCTATAAGTCAATATACTGAGAAAAATTACACCTCCAGTCAGTATTAGAACATGCACCCACCATTGCTGTGAATTATAAGAATTCAAAACTGATAAAATAATGGTTGCTACTACAGTCGCAATACCTATATTACCAATAAACATCAATGAATATATGATTTTTCTTCTCACTGGATGATTTACAATAGCTTCAGCTTCCTGCGTAGTAAACCCTGCACCTGAATAAGCAGAACGTGATTGAAATTCTGCAATTGGACGCGATACACCGGTCATCATCAAAACTAAAGTAGCAATTCTTGTCACAAACAGTGTAAGAGAAATAATTAACAATAATGAAATTACACCAATCATCAATAACACCTAAGATGTAGTTTATAAGATTATTTTATATTATAACATAAAATGAACAAAACTTGATAATTACTGAGGTATAACTGTATTTTTTATACATATGATATAAAAATATAAGTATATAAATATTCCAATTACATCAAACATAATCCATGTAAGCGAAGAAACATAAATATAGGGGTAAGGGAAAAAGATAAATAAAAATAAGATAAAAAAATAAAAACACATTCTGATTTTGGACTTGAATCTATCAGATTTACATATCTTCATAAATTTAATAGAAAAACAAAATATAGCAATTATCGGGATATAACCTATAAGCCATAAGAATGCAAAAGGGTGTGGGTAGTCAAAATAATTATAAGTTACTATTCCAAGCATTTGAATAAACTGAGCAATCAATGAAAACAAAAGTATAAAAATACAGATAATTGAAAAAATATAAAAACTTTTTTCCTCTTTTTCTGTTATTTGTAAATACTCATTCTCTTTTTCAATTTTAATATCAACATATTTATCAACCTTATTGGTGAAAAATATAATTATCACTAAGTATGTTATTCCGATTAAATGTACAACATGCCACGTAAAAGTTGTTAATTCAGGATTATACTTCGGCCAGAATAAAATTATAAATGCGGCATCAGCTGCTATAAATAAAATATATAAATATAAATAACTGTATATCTTTTTCAAACTGCTTAAAAAAAGACCTTTTGTTAAAAAATATAATATTACAAGAAAAATGGATACAATTACAATTTCTAAATAATATCCTGGTCCTAAAGTATTAAGTTTTTGAACAAAATCAGAAACATTATCTGAATAATGAAAACCCACGTATACCAATAACATTTGAGAACTCAGTAAAAAAAGACAGAATATACATATAGAATTTACGCTGATAAGGATTATTTTTTCTATATCATTGAAAATACATTTCTTACTATCAGTTTTATTGATATTAAGTTCTTCATATCTATTATAATTTATATATTTTCCTACTTCAGAAATAACTAAAATGTAGATTATAAAAATAATTCCACAAAAACGAATTACATAACTAGCAATGTTGCCTAATCCCCAATTAACAAATGGACAATAAAGGAAAATGTATATAACAGCTATAACAAAAGCTATATAAAAGTATTTATTTGATAAAGACTCTTTTTTTCCATTAACAATCCCCTTTGATATACAGAGAAGAAGAATAATAAAAGATAAAAATATGAAGACCAGATTAGCAAACTGTATATTATTGATAATATACGTTCGGATGCTAACATTCCAAGAATTATACTTATGGAATATATAAGCTTCACCTGTAATAAATGAAAAAATGTATAGTGAAAGAAAATTAACTATGCAGATAATAGAAATAATCAAAATATAGGTTTTAACGATTTTTGAATATCTCATTTGCTAAATCTAATCTGATTAATTCATTTTCATTTATTATTAAATTATATCACGTAGCTGACTGTTTTACATCCGCATTATTTACAGCAGTGTTGCTGAAGTAAATAATTGCCAATAAATATACTACAGCAATCAAGTGTATAGAATGCCAGGCCAAAGATGTCAATTTAGGATTAAATTCCGGCCAAAATATAATTATAAAAGCTGCATCAGCCACAATGAGGAAAATATAAAAATACAAGTAAGTATATAATTTTTTAAATACGCTTACAATAAGTCCTTTAAATAAAAAATATAACATGGCTATAAAAATAATTACAATTATAAATTCAATATAATACCCTGGGCCAGACATATTATATTCTAAAATAAAATTAACAGTTTCATCCGGATTAGGGAAACCTCCTGCGGCTAAAAATATTTGTGAGCTCAGCATAAAAACGCATAGAATGCATATGGAAATCAAAGTAAAAAGAAAAGTTTTTTCAATATCAGAGAAAATATAGTTTTTATTATCATCATCATTAATTTTTAACTCATTATACTTCTTATAATCAATATACTTGCCGATTTCACAAATTCTTAATATATAAAAAATAGAGAGTATACCAATAAAGCGAATTACATACCAGACAATATTATTCAATTTTAAAGGGGTAAATGGATAATAAAGATATGCGAATATTATAATCAAAATTAAAGCTACATAAAAATGCTTATTCGGCAGATAATTCTTTTTACCATTTATAATTCCCCTAAATATGAAATAGAGAAGAACAATGAAACTCAAAAATATAAAAATAACATTAGCAAACTGAATATTATTGATGATATAAAAACTTAAACTATGCCCAGTAAAAGCGAATTTATGAAATGTAAATGATTTACCAATCAAAAAGGAAAAGAAATACAATGAAATAAAATTCAGAATACCTATCGTTGAAATAATTGAAATATAGGTTTTGACAATTTTTGAATATCTCATCGTTTATATTGCCTCTTATAAATTAATCCTTCTGCTAGATTAATTATAATTAGATTCAATATTTATTGCAATGAGCCTTAATTGACCACAGCATAACAGATTTTATACAAACAAATTATAATCTATAATAAAGAAGAGCTATTGACATCCCATTTTTTTAAATCCATTTTCTTTATCAAAGGATATTAATTTTTCACTTGGCAATTCTTCTATTTTATAGTCTATATAATCTAAAGGATTACTATATCCTACCTGTATTAATTCTTCATATGACAATATTTTATTAGCATATAAATAATTAATACAGTCTATCATCATAGCAGAAGATCCTATCAGACAGCCTTTATCAGGACTGTATAATCTACCTTTATCTGTCAGGATTACTTTATTCCCTAAAGTTTCATATTTTCCGGGAGGCATGCCTGCCAATGGAGCAGCATCACTGACAATAATAATATTATTTAATCCTTTAACTTTAATTATTAATTTAATAAGATGGATAGGCAGATGATGGCCATCAGTAATAATCATTGCTTTTAATCTATCTTCGGCTAAACCGCCCAAAAGTGGATTATCATGTCTGTTTATTAATGCAGGAAGACCATTACCTAAATGAGTAAACGCTGTTGCTCCTGCATCAGCAGCCTGTGTTACTTGATCTGCCAAAGCTACATGATGGCCAAGTGAAACTTTAATCCCTAAATTGACTGCATATTTTATTAAATCATCTACACCTTCAACGTCTGCACCCAATGTAAGCAGTTTGATTTTTCCATTAGATAAATCTACAAATTTATCTAGTACTTTAATAGAAACGGTGTGTGTGAAATCGGGATTATGAGCGCCAAGAGCATCACATCTACTAAAAAAAGGACCTTCTAAATGAATGCCAGGAATATGTTTTTTAAATGGTTCAGTTGAAATTAAATCTGATATAATCTGAATATTTTTATCATAAATATTTAGATTACTGGTAATAATTGTAGGTAGAAACAGCAAAGTACCGCTATCGATTATGCCTTGAAATGCAGTTATGCATGATTCCCTATCAAGTTTATTACTTGAAAAGTCTACTCCCATGTAGCCGTTTATCTGTAAATCTACAAATCCGTTAATCATATAAAAACCTTTGAGATTGAGTTTTAAGCTGTAAGTATTAGTTTTTAAGAAGAAAAACTTAATGCTTAAAACCCATTGCCATATTTATAATAATGAAGCTGAACCTTTATCAAGATATAAATAACAATTTGGATGTTTTCTTAAAATAGAAGCAGGAAACATATTGATTATCTCTTTATTCAAAGTATTTTTAACAGCTTCAGCTTTTCGTTCATCAGGAACAGAAACAATTATATTCTTACTTTTCATAATTTGTTTAATTCCCATTGAAATAGCCTGTGTCGGTACATCATCCAAACTTTTAAACCAGCCTTCACCCATCTGCTGTTCTCTGCAAGCTTTATCTAAATCAACAGCTAGATAAGCACGATCTGTTTCAAAATCTGCTGGAGGATCATTAAAAGCTAAATGACCGTTTTCACCAATACCCACAAAAGCCACATCGATAGGATGCTCAGAAATTAATCTTTCCAATCTCATACATTCCTCTTCTATATCATCGGCTGTACCATTAACAAAATGGAAAGCATTTACTAGTTCGACTTTCTCGAGAAATCTTTCTTTTAAATATTTTCTAAAACTTGCCGGATGCACTTCGTGAAGGCCAATATACTCATCCAGGTGAAAAGCAGTTACTTTGCTCCAGTCAATTCCTTTTATCGTTACAAGATGTTTCATCATTTCAAACTGACTAGCCCCTGTAGCCAAAATAATATTTGCTCTTCCGTTTACAGCAATACAGGATTTTATAATTTTAGCCCCCTGCTCTGCAGCAGCCACACCTAAATCTACAGCGGTGTTATAAACTTTTGTATCCATACTAAAGCCTCATATGTTACTTATTCTATTGTTAATAATTTCCTGATTTTTAATCTGTTTCTGTATAATTCTATATAGATTTTCAGCCTGTTCTTTAATGCAGACTTCATTCTTATTTGCTTTTATAATAACATCTTTCCATGTTTTAGGAATTATATCTGCTCCTGACATAGCTCCTGTCACCGCTCCTACCAGAGTTGCGCTACTGTCATTATCTCTTCCTAAATTAACCGCTCCCTGCACAGAGATTTTAAAATCACCTTTAGCTGCTATCAAAGCTGCAACACTTAATGCTATTGTTTCAGAGCCATCGTATTTATATTTCTGCAGTAATTTATCATATATCTCTTTCTTAAAACTTTCAGAATCAACATCGTTATATTTTTCAGCAATCTCAATTGCCCTGAATATAAGTTGCTCATTTTCCATAGCTACATGCTGATATAAATCTACATTTGTCCACCTAGGTCCTTCAACTGATAGTTTATATTTTTTCATAGCATCCAAAGACAGCAGTACTGTTTCTTTTGCAGTAACACCCGGGATAAAACCTGCTGAAGTCAAGGCTGCAGAAAAAGCACCTGAATATCTTGAATAACTGTCTGTGTAGTTGAAAAGATTAAAAGCCTTGCTGAAAGCAGTATCTGGATCGCATAAATATAGAATACCAATTGGCTGCAGCGACATAACTCCTGCATTTGTAGGTTGTCCGCCGAAAGCCAATTTACTGGCTTTGTAAATTGCCTTATAATAATATTCCTCTATCCAGTCCTTCTGCAGTTCATTTTCAGAATTATGGTAGAAGTTAATTATTTCTTTATCGACATCATATTCAGATATATTATACTCTGAGTTAACAACAGCGTTTATTATTAGATTTCTTAACCTTGTGTCATCAGTAATTGAACCTGCATCTTTTTTCCAAGGCCCATGAGGATTGGGATCAACATTATCATAATACAGCAAATCTTGCACCTTACCATATTCTCTAGAAATTTGGTCATGGTCAAGCATTTCCACAGGACCCCCCATGGCATCACCGATTGCTGCACCAATTAAACATCCATATATTTTCTTAAACATATTGTTTAACATTTGAGCCCCTCTTTTCCATATAAATATCAATTTTAAAATACATTAATCCAGCCTTAAAACAAGTTTATAAATTTTAAAAATTAAATAACAATTATCTCTAGAATGACATTATTATTTATTATCCAGCTTAAGTCTAAATCTAAATCTTGTATCTTCTCCATACCACATTCTAAAATTAGTACCCCAAATATTATTATGGAGATTAAAATGTACTCCGTTCTTCATTGGAGGTCTCTTATTATTAAAATCAAGAAGAGATCTTTCTCCAGGAGCAACTAATGGACTGTCATATGGATCAATAGTTAAACAGTTATCTCCATCATCATATTTAACAGATTCGGAAGCATGAAGTTTTCGATTTCCATTTTTTACTACTTCATTAGGCGAGAACCATGAACCCATTTTTTTGATTGACCAATTTGACGCTGTTAGAATTTTAGGAGAGAATGATAACCATGAAGCTTCAGGAAGCCTGCATACTTGTTTATTAAACCATTGTAAATCAATATCTACTACCTGCTCATCAGAATAAACATGTATTTCCAGTGTTAACTTTCCCGGAGCTCCATACTTGAGCACCACAGATTTAGGCATATCCATAATTAGGATAAAATAAGTATATCCTGAAGTATCCACCCTATGCCAAAGTGAGTTTAGCATAGGTTTAACTGTTTCATGCTTAATATTAAGTTTTTCTATTCCAGGTTTAGTAAAATCCTCAGGTACCCATTCGACTGAGTTAGGCCAATTGCGAAGGTATTGATAACCAAAGCGATCATAATCTTCTGCTGTAAATGTTTCATATATGAAACCAGCCAAAGGGAATTTTTCTGTTGCCCATGTTTTATTGGAATTAGTATCATGCAGATGAGATATTTCTCCAGTATTACTGTCAAACCCTATTGATAACCATGGAGTATTAAAAATGCGGTCTTTATCTTTAACTTCATAAAAATTATCTGTTGTGGGATATTTGGCAGTAATCTTATTCATTTCAAACTCAGCTTTTTTTCTAAAATTACCAGTTCCAAGCAGACATACAGCATGATCAATAAAATTTCTCTGTTCCTGCCATGATAACTCTAGTTTTTTATATCCATCTGTATTTTTAATTTTTTCTAAATTATTGCTAGAATAGTTTATATGATCCTTCATATAGGTTTTCACATCCACGCCCCATGTATGTTCCGGAATCATAATAAGACTGCGGCTAAACGCATTTAGTTCATATTCTTCACTGGGTGTAGTTATTTTCTTAAGAAATTCCTTCCTCAAGCGCTGCATTGTTAAAAATTTAGAGGTTCTCAGCGGATCACTTGCAATGCCGTGTATCCATGTATCTCCAATTTCACTTTTAAAAACAGGAAGGGATTCTTTTACCTTATATAATTTTCTCCCAAAATCATCTAGGGTGCTTATATGAATATTAGTATTCGGAAGCATAGTCTGATATTTATCAATAGCAGTTATTACAGAATTAAGATCTGGTGGGCCGATATTGTCTTCTGTGCTGGCAAGAGCTAACCCAAATGAATATTCGGGTAGAATCGATAATTCTCCATACTCCTTAGAATCATATAAAACTGTAACTTCACTACCGTCACTATGTCTCCAGATAAAAGCCTTTGGTACATCTGGAGCCGTAGAACCTGGATTCAAACCAATATGAAGAAATTTTATCCCTGCTTCAGCTAATAGAGGAACAATAGCGCGTGTATGCCCTGGGACATCAGTCATTTTTGCAGCAATAGTTTTCTTCCCAAAACGTTCATCAAGTTTCTTACTATACGACAAACCAAAGCGAAATAAAGATTCATCCATAAGTTCGCTATGCATAGTAAACGGCAATCCATGCCAGGCAATTTTACCTTCAGCAACAGCTTGTTCAAACTCTTTTAACTGTTTTCCTTGATAAGTATCCAGTGCTTCATATATCAACTATGAACCAGTAGTCCATACAAAAGAGAGATCAGGTCGTTTTTCCTTTATTTCCTTTGACAGCTTAATAGCTCTGGGAATAAAATCCTGCATATACTGCTCTTTCACTTTATAAGCAAAATCAGTGAAACCAATATCCAGATGTGTTTTAAAAACAACATGCAAGTCTTTTATATTATTTCTTGACAAAACATTACTCATAAGTCCCCCTTATAAATGACATAATAATTTAATATTTTTTCCAGTTTATGTTGAAATATAACATTTTGTTCATATGTTTAAACAATGTTTTCATAAAACACTGACAATATTTTGTGATTACTACAAAAACTGGACAAATATCATCTAAAGAAAATTACAACATTATATAAAAAATCAAAAAATATTATTTAAAAAAGATTAAATATAGGGGATATATTTAGTGAAACAAAAAACAAGGTTACGTATAACTCTTCTTTTTACATGCTGGACACTGAGTCTGTTCGGCAGTGTTTTAGCTACATTCATCATGCAGGCAGTTGCATTTTTTCATGTCTCTCCTGCATCTGCGGGCACATTGGAATCTTATCAGAATTTAACACTGGTAGTAATTACTTTTATAGCATTTTCGTATATCCTTAAAGTAGGATATAGAAAAGCGCTGATGACAGTCATAGCTTTAATGGTTTTTTTAAGCTTTATTACACCTTTTATAGATACATATTGGATGATAAAAGTGTATTTAGTCGGAGTAGGTATAACACTTGTCGGAATGAAAGTAGGAATTTACGCTACGGTATCGCTTGTTACTGAAAATGAATCACAGCATGCTTCATTTTTATCTCTGGCAGAAGCAACCTGGATGCTGTCATCTATGGTCGGTATGTGGATAATAGCCTTTTTCATTAAAATTGCACCGGATCACTGGATGTATGCATTATGGGTTTATACTGTTTTCGGTATAATAAACTTTCTCATATGGATGTTTACACCTATGGATGAATCTGCAATAGAAAAAGAAAAACAACAGCCGTTTAAGGAACAGATAAAGGATATTATAAATATATGTAAAAGTAAAATAGTTTTATTTGCAATCATAATCTTTTTTGTTGATCAGTTCGTAGAAAACGGTTTTCTAGCCTGGATGGCAGGGTTTTATCAGATGGCTATACACTTGTCTCAAAGCTTAAGTGTAGAACTTGCCAGCATAACTGTTTTTGCTTATTTTATCGGCCGTGTTGCTGTTGTCTTTTTATTGAAATATATGAGATGGGATAAGGTCCTGTTTATATATTATCTGATAGCAATAACCATACTTATTTATGTATTATACACAATACATGCTCCGAATCATCCTATAAATACCCTGTGGGATATTCCTATACAGGCTTTGATTTTACCATTAATCGGATTTTTCATGGCACCGAATACTCCTATTCTCAACTCTGCTGTTCTTAATAGAACAGTAAAGGAAAAACAGGCTCTGCTTATGACGGTAATGACCATTACTTACGCCATTTCATCAAGCATAAGCGCAAGGCTTATAGGAGATTTAATGGGACACTTTGGAGGTATTTTAGGATTCAAGCTTACAACTGTAATACCAATGATATTCCTGATTATATTCATTCTACCATTTGCAAACTTCTTAAGAAAAAGAACTATTGAATAGAGTTTTCAAATTATAAATGGTTAATGATTAATTGTTATTTAAGAATCTTTAGCCATTAATAATTATGAATAATATTTTATAAGACTTCAGCCTAACATTTTTTCTGAAACCTAGCTGATTCGCGTATTATCAAACGTGAAGGAAGTTTTATTATACCTTCAATATTCTCTCCATCAATCCCTCTGAAAATTGTATCAGCAACCAATTTCCCCATACTGTAACTTTGATTTTTAACCGTTGTTAGCCTAGGTGAAGTATATTTTGCGAAGGGAATATCATCAAAGCCTATTATTGATATATCCTCAGGAATTTTTAGCCCTGAATCTTTAAGCCACTGCATAAGTCCTACAGCCATCTGATCATTTGAACAGATTACAGCATCAGGCCTGTCTTTCATTTCAAAAAGTTTTAAAGCAGCTGAATATCCTGATTCCTCATGAAAATTTCCTTCGAAAAGCCACTTTTCATTAAAAATCATATCATATTTGTTTATACTATACCTGAATGCTGACAATCTCTCAATATTATCATAATGTTTCTTTTTCCCAGATAAAAAACTCACTTTTCTTAAACCGTTTTCTTTCAGAAACTCAATAGCTTCTATCATTCCTGGTTTATTATCTATAAGAATAGAACAAATATTTTTCCTGTACACCTCCCTGTCAAGCATAACAATAGGCATGTTTAACGCTGACAATTCATCTATTTTTTCATCTTCTGTATCTATCGAAAATATAGCAGCTCCATCTACACGTTTTTCTAAAAGAAAGCGAGATAGTGCTCCTCTGGAACTTGAATTATAATTATCGGCAATGAAAAAATCATAGCTTTTACTTCTGATAACCTGCTGCATTCCGGAAATCAATGATATATAAGGCCCAGAGATAAAATCAAAGAATACACCTATGGTTCTTGAATTCTTACGCTTTAAATCTCTTGCCGCTCCTCTGGCTTCATAACCGCATTCTTTTATCACTTTCAAAACTTTATTTTTTGTTTTCTCACTGACCTTATGGTGCTTTCCATTCAAAATGAAAGAAACAGTTGTTATAGAAACACCGGAAAGCCTTGCAATATCTTTAATATTCAAACAACACCTCTAAATCGTTTTACTTTATTACTTATATATAAAATATATTTAAAATAAATATTTTATCAAGTTGTATTTGTCAAACCTTTAAGTATTTTAGTAAAACGTTTTACTAAAACAAAAATAGGGGACCAATAATATGAAAAATTTGATTTTACCAAAAGATTTCATTTGGGGAGCAGCAACGGCGAGTTACCAGATTGAAGGGGCAAATAAAACAGATGGCAGAGGGGAGTGTACATGGGACAGGTTTTCTTCATTACCCGGGAAAGTTATCAATAACGATAACGGAGCTAAAGCCTGTGATCATTACAACAGATATTCCGAAGATATAGATCTCATGAAGAATTTGGGTCTTGATGCTTATAGATTTTCAGTTTCATGGCCCAGAATTCTTCCAGACGGAAAAGGAAAAATAAACGAAAAAGGCTTAGATTTCTATGACAGACTTTTAGACAATCTATTAGTTAAAGGAATAGAACCATATATAACACTCTTTCACTGGGATCTTCCTCAAAAACTGGAAGATATTTACGGTGGCTGGAGAAGTAAAGAAGTATCAAAATATTTCTCAGAATACGCTAAAATTATTGTTGATAAATTTTCTAACAGAGTCAGTAACTGGATCACAATAAATGAAATAAAATGTTTTACCACTTTAGCGCATAGAGAAGGGAGACATGCACCTGGACAAATTGAACCGGAACAAATTGTCAATCAAACTATACATAATGCCCTTCTCGGACATGGACTTGCTGTAAAAGTAATTAGAGAAAATGCAAATGTAAAACCAAATATAGGGATTGTAGAAAACTTAGATACAACATGGCCTGTAATTGATACAGAAAAAAATATTCATGCAGCAAAAAAAGCCTGGAAAGATCTTAATCAATCTATTCTATTTCCTATTATGAAAGGTGCATACAGTAATGAATATCTTAAATTACTTGGTGATGATGCTCCACATTATACAGAAGATGAAATGAAAATAATATCTGAACCTTGTGATTTTATTGGCTATAATTACTATACAGGACTCCCTGTCAGAGCCAGTGAAAGCAGTAACGGATATGAAATTTTGAACTTTTCAGAAGATTATCCAAAGACAGATATGCAATGGCCTATAACTCCAAAAGCTTTATACTATGCTTTAAAATTTTCAAAAGAAGAATTTAATAATATTCCTGTATTTATAACTGAAAACGGTATGGCTGCCGCCGATGTAGAAGAGGCAAATGGAGAAGTAATTGATATTAGTAGAGTTGAATATATTAGAACTCACCTTGAAATGATTAATAAAGCGATAAAAGAAGGATGCGATATAAGAGGTTACTTTGTGTGGTCTTTAATGGATAATTTTGAATGGGCTTATGGATATTCGAAAAGATTTGGCATTACCAGAGTAAACTACAGTACATTTGAACGCAAACTCAAAATGAGCGGTGAATTCTATAGGGAATTAATAAAGACTAATAAACAGCTTTCTTTATAAAAAATATACATAATGAGCTGTAAATTATATTTATAAATGATGGGGAGAAGTATACGATGAAATACAATGTTAGAAAATGGAATCCTCTTTTAATTGGTATTCCAGATATCGGTATCGGCATTATGTGGGCAGCATTAGGGAATGTTGTTGCTTTTTTCGGTTATCATTTTACTAACTCAGCAGAAGATATTGCAAAAATTTATATGTTTGCAGCTGTTGTCGGAGTTGTTACTCAGATTATTATTGGTATTCTAAGCGATAAAACACGTCATAAATGGGGAAAACGCTCTCCGTGGCTTGTTTACGGAATGGTTTTTGGCGGAATCAGTATAGCTCTATGGCCTTTGGCAACTAATTTTATTGCTTATTTTATAATGGTAGGCGCGACTTGTATTTTAATCAATATTGCTCAATGTTCCTATTATACAATGGTTATGGAAGTAGTTGATAAAGATCAAATCGGTCAGGCTAATACAATAGCCAGAACTACATCTACAATAGGTGCTTTAATTATGGGTATTCTTGCAGGATACATATGGAACAATAAGCACCCTGAAATTACTTTTGCTGCAATGGCCATAATAATGATTATATCAACACTTTTAATAGTACCTACTGTAGTAAAAGAGCGTCCTGAAAACTATACAAAAAGAGTAAAGCAACCTTTTTCTTTTGAATTCCTTTACAATAAAGAAGTGCTTAAACTATTCTTTATTACATTTCTGTTTTTTGCAGCAAATACAGGAATTTCTCAGATGGGAACATCTCTGTTTGTAAAAACTTATCATTTCACCGAACATGTAGTTGGAAGATTTGCTATCTTCAGCACTACAGCAGGTTTAATATTTGGAATATCTGCTTTTAAATATATAGACCGTTTCAGTAAAAAAAATATTTTTATCTTTGCAACACTTGGTCTAGTCGCATGTAATATATTCTTAGTCACATTTCTACATACCGGAGCTTCGGTCTGGATTCTTTATTCCTGGATATTTATGTATGGAATATTTTTTCTAGCCGGTAATATATGTATGTATAGTACTCTAGCACTTGTTGCCCCACCAAATAAATTAGGCTGGTATATGGGATTACTGAACTTTGCAGTAGCACTTCCACAATTTCTTATGTCAGATATTTATGGACATATTCTTGATTCAGGCAATGCAGAGTGGGTTATTCCTATGATTATAGGATTTTACCTAATAGCATTTGCTACTGCAGTAACAATGAAAGTAAAAGAACCTGGCATAATAAGAAAGAATAAATCATTTTTAAAAATACCGGGATTAAATATTTTCAGTTCACCTTGCAGCAACAAAAATAAGTAATAATCTAATAATGTATCAAAAAATATAAAGATTAATTAGATGCCTGTAAGTTGGCCCAAAAAGAGGGATGTCAGTAACCTGTGATATTTTATGTTTAATTACCATAAAACAACTTACTTATTATCCTATAAATACTAAGAAAGAAAAATTCTACTTTGTAAAAAAATCCTTTAAAGCCTTAATCACTGTATCTACATCTTCTCTCTTTATATCCTTGTGAAAAACAAATCTCATATTTTCATCTGGAACTACGATAATCCCATTTTTACGTAGATAAACACTTAATTCGTCAGAGTCACCTTTTAGCAGTCTGGCAAAAACCATATTTGTCTGAATAAGATTCAAATCGACTCTGAATTCAGGCATTTCGTTAAGGCTTTCTCCAAGAATCATAGCGTGTTCATGGTCTTCTTGAAGACGATCTACCTGTTCAGTGAGTGAAAGTATACCTGCCGCCGCAAGAATACCGGCCTGTCTCATCCCCCCACCACATACTTTTCTCCATCTAATGGCATTTTCGATAAATTCTCTATTCCCGCATAGGATTGACCCGATGGGAGCAGCAAGTCCTTTTGACAGACATATAGAAACTGTATCAAAGTATTTTGTTATTTCCTTTATATTCACCTGTTGTTTAACCGCAGCATTAAAAGCTCTTGCACCATCCAAATGTCTGTACAATCTGTTTTGTTGTGCAATTTTTGATATTTCATCAAGATATTTCAGAGGAAGTACCTTCCCATGGTGAGTATTTTCTATTGAAATAAGCTTTGTTTTTGCAAAGTGAATATTTATTGGTTTTATAGCTTTTTTTATTTTTTTTAATGAAAGGCTGCCATTTTCTTCATGTTCAATAGGCTGTGGCTGTATTCCTCCCAGAACTGCAGCTCCTCCACCTTCCCATTTGAAATTATGAGCTTCCTGCCCGACAATATATTCATCCCCTCTTTGACAATGACTGAGTAATGCAATTAAATTTGCCTGAGTTCCACTACATGTGAATAATCCAGCTTCAAATCCAAGTTTATCTGCAGCTAGCTGCTGCAATTCATTCACTGTAGGATCATCTCCAAAAACATCATCTCCTACATTGGCATCCATCATTGCCTTGCGCATGGATATTGTAGGCTTGGTAACTGTATCACTTCTTAAATCAATCATTTATAGTTTCCTTTAATATAATTTAAAATCTTATTCTCTAGTCAAAAAAAAATATTATAAGTTAATGGAAATAAGTATCAATTATTTAAAATAACACCATGGCAGTTCAAAAATAAAAATCATATCTTTTTGCAGCAAAAGAAGAAAGAAATATCCTTAAAATAATACCTGATGGCAATTAATCATTACCCATTAATAATTTATAATTAACAATTAAATAGATTATTAGTCCAGGCTTTTTTACCTTTAGAATCTTCTATTTCCAAATAGTAATATGTCCAATCTGAAGGAACATCTATTTCACATTCAGTATATTCCCTGCCAGAAAGTACTGTACTGTTAATTACATGCCTGTAACTCGGCCCGACAAGGCGAACATCAGTAACCTGTGAAGTTTTTAAAAATAATTTCCCATCACTATAACTAATATCCAGAAAGTCCGGACCGGTAGAAGCAAAAAAGTTACCGTTTCTAATGGAATTCATAACATTTTCTTCAGTCAATGATTCACAGTTTACTTTTATCCATCCCCCATTCCAGGAAGGTTCATCATTATCTATATGAGCATCATCTGCGGCAAAAGCTAAGATATTCTGATTTCTCATCAGCATATAATCCCAGTGAACACCTCCGTAACTTTTACCATTAATCAGATGACAGACCTGATTATAAATTTCAACACCGTCAAAATCAATTTTCTGTGTATCTTCTGTGGAATTTCCACACCAGTGAGGATGTGCCATTATAACAAATCCATTTTGACTCTTTACTATTTTTATATTCTCTTTTATATCTAAATCAGGGCTGACACCTTTCAGCCTTCCCAAACAAACTATGTGGTAAAACGGCTCACCATGTTCTTCACTGTCTATTTCTACACCATCAAGCCATAAAAGTTTTGTTTGATTTTTATATTCATCAACATTAGAACAAACCCAGTGATCAGTTGCAAAAAGGAAATCATACCCTTCTGAATAATACATTTCATCCAACTCAGGAATAGTTTTTCCCCCATCTGAAGCAGTTGAATGAATATGCGTATTTCCTTTGAACCATACATTTTTTGTATTATATCTAAATATTTTTTCAGTTTTCATTTTTCCCTTGCTCCACACAGTAAATTAATTTATCTAATGTATTTTTATTAATAAGAACAAATATATATGCATATATACTAATTCCAAAAAGCAAAATCCAAATTACTGAATAGTAAAATAACAGTGCAAGGAAAAAATTAAGAAATATGGCAGCAAGAAAAAAACCTATTTTTGTAAACATAAAAATAAATGAATTTTTAATATTATTCTTAAATCCATCATTCATAAAAGTCAAATAAAAGGAAAAATATCCGATATAAGTCATAAAAAATATCAGGAGATAAAGGTATACAGCATTAAAAATCAGGTTAAATCCATAGAAAGAATAATTGTGAATAAGTTTTATGTTTATTATTAGGATAATTAAAATCACAAATAAAACGTTATATTTAAACATCGATCTAAAATTTCGGAAAAATTCAATGAAAAAAAGTTTAACTATTGATTCTGAAATGTTCAGGTTATCAGATACATATAAATATTCAATTTTCATAAGCACTGCTGTAGCAGGTATAAATGACAGAACCCCCAGACCGCAAACTACAGAAATAGTCCACAAGCAGGACAATGTAAATGACAGAAAAATAAATTTGAAGATATGATCCAGAGTATTAATCATAATTACGATTTTACAGATCCTGAAACAAATCCATTATAGATATATTTTTGAAGACAGATAAAAACGATCAATGACGGAATTATAATCAGGATTACACCTGCACAAATTATCTGCCAGGAACTTCCGTATGGCCCGATAAAACTATATAGTGATGTAGAAAGAGTTTTTAACCTCTGTGCCGGCATATACAGCAAAGGAACATAAAAGTCGTTATAAATCCCGATTCCTTTAATGATAACTACAGTAACTATTGCAGGCTTCAGTAAAGGAAAAATCAACTTAAAGAAAATCGTAAAGTATGATGCTCCGTCAATTATACCAGATTCATCAATTGCTTTTGGTATTGAGGTTAAAAACTGCATAAAAATATATATGGAAATTACATCTGTTCCAACATAAAGAATTAGTGCTGAATAAATAGTATTATAAAGTCCGAGATTGCTTATCACCTGAAAAATAGTAACCTGCAGAGTAATTGAAGGTACAAGGATAGCAACTATAAAAAGATTAAAAATCAGATCCCTACCAAAAAATTTAAATCTTTGCAATACATAGGCAACCATAGCACCGAACAATGTAGAAAAAGTTAAAGATACAAGAAGCAGTACAGATGTATTCATTAAACCGATCCACATTTTACCTTCCACAAATGCTATTTTAAAATTCTGAAAATTAAACCAGTCGGTAGGAGGGGTGATAATATTTGTTGTAGCATATTGAGACTGAGTTTTAAGTGCTCCGAATAGGACAACTAGTATCGGCAGTATAACAAGTATCGCAGTAAAAATAAGGATAGCATATTTTACTGTCTTGGCGATATATTTTTTAGAATTAGACATTTATATATCCTCCTTTAAAAACTTCCTTTGAATAACTGTGACAATCAATACAATAATAAGAACTATCACAGCCATAGCTGATGCCAAACCTACCCTATTGCTTCCGAAAGCTGTCTGCATAGTCTCAACAACAAAAGTATTTGTGCCGTTCGCTCCGCCTGTCATTATATATGGTATTTCAAACACTTTAATAGCTCCCGCAATAGTAAGGATCAGGTTGATTTCAATAATTCTTTTTATAGAGGGTATTATTATATATTTAGCTTCCTGCCATGCAGATGCACCGTCAATTTTAGCCGCTTCGAAAAGTTCTCCCGGGATGCTCTGCATAGCTCCTAAAAAAAGGATAAAATTGAAACCGAAATATCTCCAGAAAGCAGTAAAAGCCAATGAATAATTTGCTATATTGGCATCAGTGATCCAGAACTTAGCCCATGCATTCAAACCTACCATATCCAGTATAGAGTTAAATGTTCCGTTAAACTTGAAAAAAGCGATAAAAATTAATGATATGGCAACACCATTTAGCAAATAAGGAAACACAATTATTCCTTTAAACACGTTTTTGAATCTAACTTTAGAATTCAATAATACTGCTAAAAGAAAGGCAAATGTTATCTGAAGAATACCGCTGACTAAATAATACAAACTGTTTTCAAACAGTTTCCAGTACATTGATGTAGTAAAAATAGTTATATAATTATCAATACCAATCATATGGCATATAGGACTAAATCCGTTCCAATCAGTAAAACTGTAATAAAACATTAATATCGTAGGCCAGTACGTAAACAATAAAAGCAGAAAAAACGGAATTGCCAGAAATGAAATTATCACCATTTTTCTCTGGCTTTTATAACTTAATTTTGAAAACATATTACTCCCCATATTAATTAATTGTTAATGGTTAATTATAAATTGTTAATTGGATATTTATCTAAAGTATTTATTTTTTTCAAGAGACTGAATACGAAACCTCTTATACTAAAACGTAATATTTTAACTTTTAGCCCTAATTATCGTTAACCATTAATAATTTACATTTTATCATTATTTGTATATCCTCTGTTGGTTTTTGCTTCATTAAACTCTCTATTGAGTTTGTTTACATAATTTTCATATGCCTCCATGGATATTCTCGCTTTATCAAGAGCATTTCCAATATATTTAAAATTGGTATATACATTCATATCCTTTAACAGAGTAACGGTTCTAAAACCGTCATATTCAGTTATAGGAGGATCATTAAGTCTTATCAATTTTCCGGTATGAATTTCATTAAAAATATAAATAAATTCTTTGTTGATTTTTTTATTATCCCTATTAATCGGAAGACCTCCCTGGTTCGCAAATATTCCACTGTTTATAATAGCATATATCCACTCTTTGCAGGCCTTAAAGTTTTTAGTTTTTTTGCTTATTACCATTGGATTACCTGCTCCGGCAAGGATATAGGTTCCAAGCTTTGGAGAAGTCTGCGGTATAGGCGCAAAACCAATGTCATCAGGTTCGGCTCCTTTGATAAGCAGTGTTCTTTCCTGCACCTGCGGAAGAGCCCAGGTTCCTATCATAATCATTCCGGCACTTCCTTCAGCTATCTGAGTAATAGATTCATCCCAGCAGTTATGAAGAAATTCAGGTTCTGTCCACCCGTTATGTACCCATAAGGCAGTTTCATATATAGCTCTTCCTATCGGATAGTCTCTACTGAACGGGTTATTATGCATCCACATTTTATTAAACGAGGAGGCTTTGCCGTCAAAATTATCAGAGAAAATTTTTATCCGGCCCAAAGGCCAGTTAGCACCTCTGTTAAGAATAACTGGGATCTTCCCTTCTGCTTTTATTTTCCTAAAAGCATCATGCAGTTGTTCAAGAGTTTTAGGAAAAGTTTTATACCCGACACTGGCAAAAACTTTTTTATTATAAACGATTGCGGAAAAATAGTATGCTTCTGAAAGTCCATATACCTTATCACCTACAGCACAGTTATTCAGAAAATAGAAGTTAGATAGCTGCTTTTTAGTGCCAAGAGGTTTAAAAAAAGTTGTAATTGTAGCAGGATTAAAATTACTGTCGGGGAGTGTTATAACATCTCCGTATTTCTGACTTGCAAGCCTTCTCTTCATAGCAACTGTATAATCTGAATATCCGGTCAGTTTAACTGTAATCCCGGTCTTTTTTTTAAATTTTTCTGCAAGTATGGTAAAATAAGCAGTTTCAGGATTTTTAGCGCCTGATACTGTCTGACTGCCATGTATAAAATCCGTTCTGTTGGTCAGAAATTCGATCTCATTTCCTGATGATATACCGCCGTTAAAATAAATATATAAAGCTAAAACAATAATTGAAATAATTATCAAAAAAAGTAGTTTCATACAGTCAATACCCTATTTGACAGTTTTATCATAACCCGCCTGCTTTCTAGCCTGATTCCACTGTCTATTCAGTTTTTTAATATAATTGTCATATGCCTTCATAGATATTCTCGCTTTATCAAGAGCACCTCCTATATATTTATAATTGGCATATACATTCATGTCTTTTAGTAAAATAACAGTTCTAAATCCATCATATTTAGTAATTGCAGGGTCATTAAGCCTTATCAGTTTACCTTTCTTCACTTCATTTAAAACCGGAATAAACTCTTCGTTGATGTTCTTGTCTTTTTTATTAATTGGGAGCCCGCCCTGCTTTGCATATATCCCACTGTTTATTATGGCCAGTATCCATTCTTTGTCAGCTTTAAAGTTTTTGCTTTTCTTACTAACTACCATTGGATTACCTGCACCTGCCAGGATATAAGTTTTAAGATTAGTAGAAGTTTGTGGAATAGGAGCAAAACCAATATCATCAGGTTTAGCCCCTTTAATAATTAAAGTCCGTTCCTGAACTTGCGGGAGGGCCCAGGAACCGATCATCATCATCCCTGCATTACCCTCTGCAATCTGAGTAATTGATTCACCCCACCAATCTTGCAGGAACTCCGGTTCAGTCCATCCGTTATGTACCCATAGCGCAGTCTCATATATGGCTCTTCCAACAGGATAATCTTTGTTAAATGGATTTTTATACATCCACATTTTATTAAATGAAGAGGCTTTGCCTTCAAAATTATCAGAAAAAGTTTTTATCCATCCTAACGGCCAGCTTGCACCTCTATTAAGAATTACAGGAGTCTTGCCTTCAGCTTTTATTTTTCTAAAAGCATCATGGAGTTGTGAAAGTGTTTTAGGAAACTCTTTATATCCAACTACAGCGAAGACCTTTTTATTATAAACGATACCTGATAAATAATATGTCCCTGAAAGTCCATAAACTTTATTCCCTACAGCACAGTTATTCAGAAAGTTAAAATTAGATAACTGTTTTATCGTTCACAACGGCCTAAAAAAAGTAGTAATTGTGTCGGGCTCAAAATTATTATCTGGCAGTGTAATTACATCTCCGTATTTCTGACTTGCCAGCCTTCTTTTCATTGCCTCAGGATAATTTGAATATCCTGTCAATTTTATAGTTACGCCAGTTTCTTTCTTAAATTTCTTGGCAAGAATAGCAAAATAAGCTGTTTTAGGGTTTTTAGCGCCTGAAGCAGTTTGAGAACCATGTATAAAATCAGTTCTGTTTGTTAAAAACTCAATTTCATTTTTGGAGGAAAAACCTCCGTTAAAATATTCATAAAAAACTAACACTAAAACAGAAGCTATAATCAATAATAATATTTTCATAAAGTGAATCCTGTTATCTCATTTGCTCTAGAACTTAGCGGCTGCAATTTTTAGATATTTAATATCAAATAAACCGAAATAGAGTTACTTAATACTCAAGCTGTTTTCGTAACTTTTCCCATTGGCGGTTTAACTGGTTTATATAGTTATTATATGCTTCCATGGATATTCTGGCTTTATCCAGAGGGTTTCCTATATACTTCAAATCACTAAATATATTCATATCTTTTAACATATTGTTGGTTCTTGGCATCTTGTAATCGCTGATAAGAGGCAGAGGATTTAACATCACCAGTTTGCCCTGATCAATTTCTCTGACAATATGGTCTAAAATTTTATTGCTGGTGTGTTCGCTTCTCTTTATAGGCAGAAATCCCTGCTTTTCAGAATAATTACTGTCAATTAGAAATTCAATCCATGCTTTTGCAGCCTCGAAATTTTTAGTCCTATTGCTGATTAAAAGAGGTTTTGAATTCTGGGCATAAATATACTGATGTTTTTGGGTATCCAGTTTTGGAAAAGGAGCAAATCCTATATCGTCCGGTTCTGCACCCTTGATAATACTCGTTCTTTCCTGAATCTGCGGATAAGCCCATGAAGCCAGAACCATCATGCCAGCTTTTCCTTCAGCTATATCCGTTTTTGAGTTTTCCCAGTAATTAGGTAAAAATTCAGGCTCAACCCATCCATTATGAACCCATGTAGCGACTTCATGAAGAGCTCTGCCGAACGGCTGGTTTTTACTGAACGGATTTTTTTCTTTCCATAATACAGCCGAAGCCCATGAAGCTCATGCAAACTCGTTGCAAAGGTCACCTACAAAATAAATAGGCCACATATCACCCCTATTAATAATAACCGGAACTTTACCAGCTGTTTTTATTTTCTTAAATGCATCATGAAGCTGTGAAAGTGTTTTAGGAAAAGTATTAAAACCGACACTTGCAAAAACTTTTTTATTGTACACAACACCTGACAGTGAGTAGCCGTCAGGAAGACCGTAAACTTCATTTCCTATAGAATCAACATCAATAAATCTGTAATTTTTAAATTCTTGTTTTGTGCCGATCGGCTTGTAAAAAGTTTCAATAGTTGCAGGTTCGAAATCATCATTGATAACCACATCTCCGTAGTCCTTACTGGCCATCCTCTGTCTGATTGAGCTTTTATAATCCACATAGGCTGTCAGCTTTACTTTTACTCCTGTCTTTTGAAAAAACTCTTTAGCAAGTTTAGGGTAAACTGCTGTAGAAGCATCAATTTTTCCATCCGGCCCCAGAGTTCCGCGAACTAAATCGGTTCTATTAGTTATAAACTCTATTTCTCTACCACTGGAATCACCTCTGATATAAATATTATAGACAACCAGTACAACCGCTGAAAAAATTATTAAAAACAGTAATTTCATTATTTTCTATAGTTTTTATTTAGGTTTTATTTGTAAAATGTTCTTCAATTTCCTCTAAAGTTTTATTTTTTGTTTCCGGAAGTAAAAAAGCGGCAATCAACAGGTAGAGAATTGCAAAAAATCCACAAAGCCAGTACACACCTGCATAATTAATATAAGTCGCCAGAGAAAAGAATGCTGATGCCAGAAGTGCTGATGCTAATGAGTTCAAAAACAGTGCCAGACTCATACCCACACTGCGTATGTTATTTGGAAGAAGTTCTGAGATAATCAACCAGATAATTACTCCGGGACCAACGGAATAACCAGCTTCAAATCCCAGCATTGAAATTAATACTATCCAGCCTCTGATAATACCTGGAGGCAAAACTAAAAATACTAAACCTGCAATACCTAAAGTAATAACGACAATACTTAATCCTATGCATAACACTTTTTTACGACCAAGTTTATCAATCAGCAACATACAGACAAAAGTAAAAATTATACCTAAACTGGTCATAGTTGAACTGCCGATCATGGATACATAGTTAGAACCGAGGCCGGCTTTTTTCAATAATATTCCACTGTAAGGGACCAGTGAGTTGTTGCCAATCAACTGATTTAATACAGCAACTGATAAAACAATGAATACAGGTTTAATATAATCTCTTCTAAACAGGCTTTTTATTGTAGCTATTAAACTTGATTTATTACACTCTTTATCATTATTGTCCTCATAACTGATTATCGCTTTAGCTTCTTCATAGTGGCATACCTTTAACAATATTTTAAAAGCCTCATCTTTTCTCCCTTTCTTTAATAACCATCGAGGTGACTCTGGAAGAATAAAACAGGTGCAAAGTAAAATTACACAAGGTATCCCTGATGTAAAAAACATCATATGCCAATTACCTGATTTTGTATAAAATAAACCTACTATACTGGCAAAGAAAACACCGAATTTAAGAAGCCATTGAAAAGTGGACATTCCCCTGCCCCTGACATTACTAGGAAGAACCTCTGCTAAATACAATGGAACTACAATAGTGATAATACCGACACCGATCCCCTGAATTAACCTTCCTAATATTATTTCAATAAAGCTGGTTGCTGTGACTAGAAAAACAACACCAATAAGAAAAATAATAGAACTTATAAAAATCATTTTCTTACGCCCGATTATTTCAGAGATAGGTCCTGCAGCTAAAATTGTTATTGCACCACCGGCCAAAACCGAACCACCGACAATCCCCATCATGGTCGGACTCATTGGAATATCGTTTGGTATAACAAGCAATGCTGCTGTAATTATTCCAAGATCATATCCGTATAAGACTCCTGAAATTGCAGCAATACCGATTATCAATATTAGATATAAAGTTCTTTTTTGAATATACAATTCACTTCTCTCTGTAAAATAAATAATCTAAAAAGAAAGGTAATATTTTATATTATGTATTAATTTTAATGCTGTTTTCCCTCTATTTTTAAAAATATATTAAAAATATTCTATTTCAAACAGTTATATATATAATATTAACAAATGCAGAGAATAAAAAAGGTTCTCGTTTCTGAGAACCTTTCAGTATTATATTTATATTTATTTTTATCTTACAGTTCTGGCAACATTTGACTGCAGACTTACAATCTTATTATGCCATCTCTGGATTGTCGTCATGTAGAGTGAATAATTTGTAGGAGTCATAGGTTTTCCGGAAGCACTATACACAGTTTTTATATGATAGCCATATATATCTACTTTGAAATTAAGCTTTCCATCTTTATTAAATATTTCAAAAATACCGTTCATCAGGTCATTCTTGAAATTTGTTTTCATCCACATCTTTCCGTCTTTATACCATATTTCGCATGGACCGTTCTTTTCTCCAAACTTAAAGTTCATCACCATCATCTTATTACCATCAGGATACCAGACGGTATAACTTCCTGAAAGTGCCCCTTGAAGATACTGTACTTCCTGCCGCTTAGTCCCTGTCGCATACCAGGATTCATATGATCCGTTTAATACCCCGTTCAGATACTGTTTCTTTTCTGCCATTTTACCGTTCTTATAATATGCGACAGCATATCCGGTATAGGGTTCCGTCGTTTTCTCATTATCAAGATAGAATCTTTGGTTTCTCCAATATAATTGAGAAGTATTTACTTCCTCAGCAAATGCGATTATGGTTAAAAATCCTGCAAAGATTCCCAGTACCAGAGATCTTAACTTCATACCTATTTCTCCTTAAAAATAATATAGTTTCTACAAAAAACTCCTCAATTAATTAATTCTAAAGTAAAATTCTTAAATTATCAATATTAAAAAAAAATGAATTACTTATTATTGAGATTTAAATTGTTTTATAAAGAGAATAAATATAAAATAGTAAATTAAGATATATAAAAATAACTTTTAAGATTCCAGGTGAAGTAATTACAGCAGTCATAATATTAAGATAATTTTTAACATAATCAAAATATAGAATATTGAAAACAGATCATGAAATATAAAAAATACGGTGCTTCATATCACCTTGTCATAAACAATACTAAAAATCTATTGGAAATCCTGAACCTTCATCCTTCTCTCTGGATATCAACAAGTGCACCTTTGTATAGCTTTACTCTGGACAATACCTTTTTAAACTACATAGATACAGACGGCAACAAAAGAATTATCAGTTCAGAAGTAAAAAGTTCTATACAATGGCTTACAAAAAATCTTTGCACCTATGAAGGTATAGACAATGCCAGTGACTTTTTTAAGCTTGAATGGTTATCTAAAGATAATGAAGATTGTAAAAGTATAATAAATACTGTCAATAATATCCTAAAAATCACTGATAATAGTGCTGAAATCAATCTGGAACAAATACAAACAGTCAAAGCTGATGTAGAAAAAAATCCTGTAAGCGAATCAGGTGTTGCGACTATCGATGCCGCTGAGGAAGAAGAAATAGCAGATTTTATGCAGCTTGTGATAAATGTTACTGGTGGTGAACTGCACCCCAGCAATGCAAAAGGCGTTTCTCTTAAGTGCCTTGATTCCTTCAATAAAAATTTAGCCGACTACCTGGACTGGTATAAACTGTTCATAGATGCCAAGGGAAAAAATAACAGTGATTTTCTGCCTTTAGGTGAATCGACAAAAGAACTTTTTTCTCTCTACCAAAAACTTAAAAATAAAGTTGCAGAATATTTTATTTTATGCAAAACATATGCTTTTTCTCAAAAAGTTACAGACAAACTGCAACTTTTAAGTGACACAGAAATAGAACAAATTTCCTGGAATGACGCAGATAAGCTTCAATCATTTTTATTAACTCTACCTTTAGCCTATCCAAATAAAACTTATTCTATTGACATCAATAAAGATTTCACTAATCCTTTATACTCTCATGATTTAGATTCTTTCATAAAGCTGGTATTGGACCTCAAACTGGATACTGATGAAAATATATTAAATGAAGCAAAATGGTTAAAGATTTCTTCTATATTGTCTAAATATGAAGAATGGTTTGGCAAGAATCCCTGCACTGAACTTGATAAGCTGGATTATAATTTACTTCAGGAGTATACAAATGAGAAATTCATTACAAATGTAGAAAAAATCATAGCCCGATGCGATGACACAGCAAGACAGCTTAATAATATACGTTTAGTTGAAAAACTTGTACTTTTCCAAAGGTATTTGATTGAGTTCGTAAACAATTTTGTAAGTTTTCCAACTCTATATGATCCAGAAGAAAAAGCTCTTTTTGAAGAAGGTTCATTGATTATTGATGGAAGACAGATGAACTTATGCATCAATGTTGAAAACAAGGCTAAACATATTCAAATTGCTAAAAATAGTAATTTATATATTCTCTACGTACAAGTTAATACATCTCTAAAAACATCCTTTACCGTAGCTGTACCTGTTACCAACGGAATAAAAGGAAACTTAAGCATTGGAAAAAGAGGGGTTTTTATTGACATCAATAAAAATGTCTCCGATGCAATTATTGTAGATATGATAGAAAACCCAATCAGTCTAAGAGAAACACTGATTTACCCATTTAAAAAGATATGTAGCACTTTTACTTCAAAATTTGACTCCATGAATAAGGACGCTGATAAAACTTTTGGACAAATGACAAGCGACACCTTAGAAGGCAAATCTGTACTTAAAGATAAAACGTTAAAAAATAAAAGTACTCTAGGCGGTTTCAATCCGGCTACTTTAGTTATGGGAGGCGGTGTTGCGATAGCTGCTTTAGGATCAAGTATAACATATATTGCTACTCAGCTTGCCACTGTGTCATTCTATAAAATAATAATCGCACTTGCAGCAATTATCATAATTTTAATGGCTCCGGCAATCATTTCATCTTATATAAAACTGAAGCGAAGAGATTTAAGTTCGATACTTGAAGGCTCAGGTTGGGCTATTAATGCAAAAATGACATTAACCAGACGTTTGTGTAAACTTTTTACTCAAAATCCTAAATGGCCCAAAAGATCCAAGAGAAAATGGGGATCTTAAAATTACGAATTTAAGATTTCATATCATATCAATAAACTACCTCAGTACACGATGTCGGCAGTTCATTTCTTATCAGCGAGTTTGTGAAATTTTTTATTTGCACTAAAATTACAGATTAAGTAAATACGGTAGCAACACAGAAACAATCTGTTTATCATTGGCCTAATAAGCAAAATTTATGCAACTGAAAAAAATTAAACTAAATACACTTTTTTTTACAATTTTCATCATACTGATCGGTGGGTCTTTTTTAGTACTGTATAAAAATTCTATTCATAATTATTCTAACCTAAAGAAGTTTGCACATAAAATTCTATCAAAACAGATAATTGACCTGACTGTCGAAAATTATGAGAATAAAATTCAGGCAGAATCAGATTTTATAAACAGGCAACTGTTAAAATCCATACAAACTTCAAAGCAAATCGGAGCATTGGTAAATAGCCTAAACGGATATGAGTTAAGCAATAAATCAAACCTTAGAGTAAAATTAAAAATTCAAGTCATTAATTATTTTCTAAATAGTAAAAAAAGAACCTGCTACTTTAAAGATTATTATACATTCATGGAAAATGACTCATTGTCATCTCCTATTGGCGGCGCACATTATGGATTTGTTGCAGGTGCCATGACAAGATCATTAACTGAAAAACAGGAAATAGATGTTAACAGACTTTATGTCCTGAAACCTTTATTAAAAAGTATCATTCTTGATCCAAATTCTCCGAATAGAACCATAGCTATATACAGCAATAAAGATAAGGTTTTTGCAAGCTACTGTGATGATCCGGGCAATAATTTAATAAGTTTTATAACAACCTTTAAACCGATGAAAAATTATTCAAAAGAGTTCAGAGATAAAAACTTTTTAATCATAGCTAAGAGGCGGGCAAACATTCTTAATCATTTGGATATAAGTGTAGAGTGTCCGCTATTTGACTCTGATGGCAATCTGGAATATGTCGTATCGCTTATGACATCATATAATGATTTTAATACACTTTATACTGATAGAAACAGCAATGAAATTAATTTAGTCATAAACGAAAATAATGAAGTCGTTTTTTTAACAACAAAAGGCTACGGCTTATTTTCAATTCCCAGGAGCAGTGCTGAACTTAACACAGCTTTAGATTTGTCTGTGGACCAACCCCTGGACGTAAAACTTTCCGATTCAACAGACCCTGCAATCAGAAACCTTACTAATGTTTTTGATTCAAATAAAAAAGGAACAGGAAAGAAATTTTTAGAGATTAACGGAAATCAATACCTGATGCTGTATAGAAATATACCTGCAAGTAACTGGAAAGTAGCTTATTTTATAAAAACAAGCATACTTTACAGATCATTCTACTTAATAAACAGTACATTTGAATCTATTTATAAATCATTATATTCAAATTATATTTTCAGCTTTTTAATCATAGGTTTGATTTCATTTTTAATAATCTACCTGCTGCTTAAATTCATATTCATAAAACCTATCAAAGCTTTAAAGGTTCAATCCAGAGAAATAGGTAAAGGCAGATTTAATTACAAAGTAAAGGAAACAGGCGTAAATGAAATATACGAACTGTCCAGAACCTTTAATAATCTTGTATCACGTTTAGATGAATATACCAACAATCTCAAAAAAGAGGTAAGTGCAAGACAGGCAGTGGAAACAGAGCTTAAGATTGCCGGAGACCTGCAGAATTCTGTTCTTCCGAAAATAACTGATGAGTTCATAAAAGATGAATTTGAGCTGTATGCAAAATTGATACCTGCAAAAGATATGTCAGGTGATTTTTACGATATTTTTTATGCTGGTAAAGATACCTTAACCATAGTACTTGCGGATGTTTCAGGAAAAGGTCTTCCAGCAGCTTTTTACATGAGCATGTCAAAAGCCATAATCAAAGATGCCTGTTTCTCTGCAGATAAACTTGATCCCGCGGAAATATTAACAAAAGTCAATGAAACATTATCTAAGGATAATGATGCATGCATGTTCCTGACAATGTATCTGTTTTTTTACAATTACAAAACAGGAAAGTTAACTTATTCAAACGCCGGCCACCATGAATTTGTTACAATAGATAATAATGGTGTGACTAAAACTGAAGGAATACTTAAAAGTATGGCTATAGGTATTTTTGAAGGAGCGCCATATACAAATAATGAGATACAGTTATCAGAAAATCAGATATTTGCAGTTTACACAGACGGCATAATTGAAGCACCTGATAAAGATGAAGAAGAATATGATACAGAAAGAGTTCTTAAACTCTTTTCAGAAAATTATAATAAAAAACTAAATGATCTCGGTGACTTATTAATTAAAGATGTTCTTGACTTTCAGAGCGGAAATAAATTTGACGATATCACTCTGGTAATGCTGAAAAGAACAATCGACCACTAAATACAATTTTCCAATTTATAAAATTTGGATGTAACAAAAACCTGTTCAGTCAATCCAGATCATTTGATGTCTCTCTATATCTTCTGCTTCGTATTTCAACATGCCTGCTACTAAATTGGTTACTTCTTCATTTGATCTTGGCTGAAATGCCTCTCTTGTCTGTTCAATGTTTTCCCATTTTTCTATGGCGAAAACCTGGTGATTATTATTAACATTTTTATAGATATTACAGGGTATAATACCGGGTTTTTTATGGATCACATCTGTTATTATAGGAACAATAGCTTCAAATTCCTTAAGCTTTCAATTTCAGTATCAGTGTTATTTCTCTAATTTTCATAACCACTTTTTTCAAATAAGAACTAATACCTTAAACGAAGGTATCATAAATCTACTATAAGTAGAAATGACTCCTATCAAAAATATCAGAATTGTTGTATTTTTTCATTAGAAATTCAGGATAGTAAGTTATCCATTCCTCGTTGCTTACCGGTAACTGCATATCTAAGAAATCTAATACCTCCAGAAGATTTTTTGTTTCAGCCGGGCATCCTTTTAATGTAATACAGTTTTTAATATTCTTATTATTCTTATTTTTTCTAACCTGACATCCTCCTACTAAAATAGTATGTCTGCACTCTCCGCTCGGCTCTGCATGTTTTCCAAATAAAATTTCCACATCATCATAAACTCTTCTCTTTCCATTAATAATCCCTGTCAAAATACATATCAGCGGGGCACAGCAGTATGTACATATGCTTTCATCTGTGGAATATGTTCTTATACCTCTTTTACGAAAAAGTCTAAAATTAACATATCCCTTATCTCCTTTATCTGCTGCGTATCTAAGTGGATTAATATTTTCAAGTAAAAGTTTATCTCCTAAAATTTCAATATCACTTAAATCACATTTCCTTTTAAGTGCATCAGCTGTTTCTTTAATTACCGGTATATCTTTAGCTTCATATCCTAATAATTTTGATCCTACAACATCTGCAGAAATAATATCTTTAGATGCAATAAGCATATTACTGCGATACCCTTTACCAGAAAAAGTTGAACCATATTCAAGTGAATATATCCCATCTATAATAACTAAATCAGATTTGATTATTTCAGGTAGCTTGGATATAGCGTGGGAAAGGTAGTTTTTATGATTTTTTTTAATAGCATGAAAACTCTGTCTTGATCTGATATCAATCAAGCCTTTGAGGTTTTTAATTCCTAACGATGTCTTACAAAAGCGATGTGTTTTAAGCACAGGTAAATTAATAATATAATCAGCATCATAAATATCTTCAGAAATATTTATATTTATTCCGTCAACATTAACTTTGCGGAATTTACCTTCATTTACATCTATGAATTTTACTCCATATTTATTTGATAATTTTATTAGATTCATCCCATAAATTAAGGATTTCAACATTGAGTCTTCAGTACCCTGTTCATTAACTATACCTTCAATTACTGTAATATCAGTAACACCTGACTCACTCAAGTATACCACTAAATCTTCAATAATTTGCGCTGTAGTTATTACTCCGAATTTAGGAAAGTCTGTTTTATCTAACCAAAAAGCAAAATTAGGTTTGATAAATACTTTAAGATTTGAATGCAAATCTTTTGACACATTCAATAAATCTAAAGTATTCTTCAGTGAATATTCATCTTCATATCTATTTACAGCTACTTGATACATAATTGACTACCTGCTAATTCATGATTTTCCATCATTTTCATTCAATAATACAATCATAATAGAATTTAAATATTAATCCAATAAATCGGCAACAGTATTTTCTATAAAAAATCAAAAATACTGCTTGATTACCAGTGCTTTTACACACAATTTATATAAGGGTCTTTTTAAAATTAATTTTTTATAAAAAAACAGGGAGATATTATGCGAAAATTCTTACTTATCGCACTTGGGATAATCACACTTATATCAATGGAGTCTTTTGCTTTTGCCAATCAGACTAAGACAATTAACTTCATATGGAAGTCAGGAGATCAAACCTGGATTAAACAAACTATTAAATCATATGAACAGAAATACCCTGACAGAAAAGTAAATCTGCAGCTGGTAGGCGGAACAGAAGGAAACTATACAACAAAACTATTTTTAATGCTTAGCAATGACCCGTCTATAGATGTGTTTTTTGAAGACAGTGCAGTACTGGGAAGCACAGTAGCTTCAGGTTATGTTGCTCCATTAGATGGAGTTAAAAATTGGAAAGACTGGGATAATTTCTATCCTAATCTAAGAAAATCTGTAACATTTAACAACAAAGTTTATGCAGTTCCACTTTCGACTGATTCTCGCGGACTCTATTATGATACTTTATTATTCAAAAAAGCAGGAATTAAACTTCCATGGCAACCAAAAAACTGGAAAGATATTATTGCAGCGGCAAAACAAATTAAAGAAAAAGTACCAGGAGTAATACCATTCAGTATGAACATTGCAGCTAACGGTGAAAGCACCACTATGCAGACTTTGGAAATGCTGCTTTACGGAACTGATAATACTTTATACAAAGACGGTAAATGGGTTGTAACCAGTGATGGACTCCTTAATTCATTCAAGTTCATTAATACTATTTTCAGAGAAGGACTAGGCCCACAACCACATGTAGTCATGAACACACATTACAGCACTATGATTTTCCAAAATTACGCTATGAAGCAGAAAGTGGCTATCATACTTGACGGATGCTGGGCAAAATTTTTCCTGAAACCAAATCCTAAAGTTTATAAAGCCTATCAATTTATCGGGATGCCTACAGAAAAAGGACAAAAACCAGGTTATATAACTATGTCAGGCGGCTGGGATCTTGCAATTAGCGCAAAATCATCAAAAAAGAAACTAGCTCTTGATTTCATTAAATATGCTACAAGTAAAAAAAGCCTGCTTAACTACACAAAACTGTCCTATGATTTAACTCCAAGAAAAGATGTAGCAGCATCACCTAAATACCCAGCCTATCTCAAAGGTCCAACAGAACTGTTAAACTATGCTCATTTCAGACCTTCAAATCAGGAATATCCTATAGTTTCTACTAAGATTCAAAATGCTGTAGAATCAGTTGCTTTGGGAAGCGCAACACCTTTACAGGCAATGAACACGTATGCAGCTGCAGTTCAATGAGCACTTGGTAAAGATAAAATATTGAAATTATATAAATAATTTTTATAAATAATCCCTACTCAATTTCGAAGGGATTATTTGCTATATCAAGCCTTTAAAAATCTTTTTATTCAGTTCCTAAAATTTCTTTTGCGCTTTTATGAAGGTTTTTCACTGTCTTATGCAGTTAACTTTTTTGGATTTTTCAAACTGTCTTTTAATTGCCCCATCTCATACATATAAAAATATTTACTTTAGTTTTCTACTGCACCTAATATAGCCCTCATAATTCTCTAAAATTTCACCTGTATTAATAACTTTTAGAGTCTGATCGCTATTCTTGTAAATTTCAGGAATACCCTATAGTTTCTACTAAGTTTCAAAATGCGGTGGAATCAGTTGCCTTGGGAAGCGCAACACCTTTACAGGCAATGAACACATTTGCTGCTGCTGTTCAGAGATAAGTAGGTAAAGATAAAATATTAAAATCATACAAATAATCCTTTCTATTTTGAGAAAGGATTATTTATTGTATGCTAAATTTTTTATGCTTAAGGTTTTCTTTGGCCAGAGTAATTTTCATAATAATATTCTTCTCGCTATTCTGGATATGCATTCCATTATGACGACTTGAACATATAGATATACGATACTGATATTCTTTTACGCTTGATGTTCCGATAATATCACTATTTTTATTTATAAACTGCCAAATTGTTCCTGTCGTCTTATTTCTGCACGGATTACTCATCATATTAAGTTCAAATAACAACCTTGAATTAACTTGAGAAGCATTTAGTTCTTTTATATTAAAAGTATTTTTATTTACTTTATGGAGCATCAAATATACAGGTTTCAGATTATTTGAAAAATGTAAATATAAAAGATTATATTTACCAGATATAGATAGAGGAAACAAAACCGGTTCATCTGAATTAACTTTAACATAACTCAAATGAACACAGCTATTTTTCCTAAGGTAAGGCAGACTTACTTCTTCACTTGCAATTCTAATACTCCTTCCTGTTTTTTCAATGAAAGAATATGAATACTTAGACTTATCATAATTATGGCCAGAAGGTATATTTTTAATATATAAATGATTCTTGCAGGCCAAAAAACTTATATCGCAGAAAACTAAAAATAAAAAAAGAAGTAGTATTTTTTTCATAATTTTGTATTCTCTCTTTAACTCAGCTATTATTCGATTCTTTGTACATCTATAAATAACTATAAAAGGTTTGAATACACAAATTTTTCTCACTTAACGAAAGTAAATTTTATATTTTTTATGTAATAGTTAGATATTTCTTAATAAATATTTTAATTCGCAGCAAGATAATATTATTTAAAATCAATAATTTATCGACTTTCTCAAATGTTCTATATCCGTCAAGCTTAAACCGGTTGATTTTGAAATTACAGAAAGGTCAATATTTTCTTTAAGTAAATTTAAAGCAATATTATTGATTTTTGTTTCCATACCGCATTTTTCTTCAGTAATATCTCTTTCTACAGCAATATAACATTTTCTGTCAAGGAATTTTTTTTCATTCAAAGTACAATGAATCCAGCGTACATCTCCATCTGATCTTATAATTTTATATTCAATAATTGTATTATTAATCTTACTATGAACTTCTTTAACAGTTTCTTTAAAATCAGGATGAATACATTTATTGTACCAAAAATCACGCCCTTTAGAGTAAAAATCTTCAAGACTATATCCATAAATATCAACAATGGCATTGTTGATAAAAATGTATTTATTATTATCTTTATCAAAAATAATAAGTCCATCTTTCATTGCGTTGACATTAAACTCCAACAGTGTTTGTATCTCTTTTTCTTTCTTTCTTTCTGTAATATCACGTTCAATTCCAATTGAATAGTCACCACCGATATGAATAGTTTCCTCTATTACTCTTACTGCTCCATCTGCTCTTACTATTCTATACTGACGCTTAGGAGGTATTTTTTTTGTTTTTCTATAATCTGCTTCTCTGTCTTTGTCACCAGGATGAACACAGGTAATCCAAAAGTCAGCATCATTCAAGAATTTATGAGCAGGATATCCATACTCCCTTTCAACTGAATCACTGATGTGCAAAATTTTAGTTCTCTTTTCATCCATCAACCAAATACTGTCATTTGTTTCATCAAGTGCTTTAACAAGAAGATTATAGACAAATTCCTTTTCTTTTTTCTCTGTAATATCCCTACTGATAGAAAGTATGCATTTTTTGCCGTTAAAGTCTGTTACATTATAAGATATTTCCACCCAGTGTTCTTTTTTATCTTCACCATTAATTATTTTGAATTCTACTATCAGACCGTCTCTTTCTGAAGCAGACGGTAATGAGTTATACTTCTCAACCTGATCATGGTGCAATATTTTTTTACTGAAAAATTTTTTTTCAATTTTGTATAAATAATTTAGAGGATACCCGTATATTTTAGAAAAAGCCTCATTGATATAATAACGTTCAGATGTCTCTATGTCTGAAATTATTATCCCTTCCGACATAGCATTGACATTTAATTCCAGAAGCTTACGAATTTCCTCTTCTTTCTTTTTTAATGTAATGTCCCGCTCTACTCCAAGCGAATATTTCTCGCCAACATGAAGCGTCTCTTCTATATACCGAACTTCCCCATCAGGTTTTACTATCCTGAAATTTCTTCTTTTAGGTAATATTTTTCTCTTATTAATATATAAATCTTCAATTTTTTTATCATCATGATGTAAACAATTAAACCAAAAACCTTTTTCATAAAATTTTTCTTTTGGGTATCCATATTGTTTCTCAATATTTCCAGAGAGGTAAATATTTTTAGTTCTCTCTTTATTTAATAAAAATATACAATCAGGACCTTCATCAAAGGCCTGTATCAGCAGTTTGCGTATTTCTTCCTTCCTTTTTCTTTCGGTTATATCAATAAAGGAACCAATTACTCCTGCAATTTTACCATTTGAATCAAGTACAGGTATTTTAGAAATTAAACCCCACTTCTGCTTTCTACTCCCTGGAATATAGTCTTCATAATGCTCTATGGCATATCCGGTATCTATTACTTTCTGATCCTGTTCTCTATTTTTTTTTGCTTCTGATTTTATAAATAAATCTTCATCATGTTTACCTTTAGTATTGTAATTTGAAGTTAATGATAAATTTTCTTTAAATTGGGTATTTGCAATCATGTATCTAAGATTACTGTCTTTAACATAAAAAATTGCGTTTATATAAGAAAGAAGTGCATTTAACAGAATAGTTGCTTTTTGAAGTTTTGCTGACTGTCGTCTAATATTGTCAACTATCAATTTTTCATATTGAATATCTTTTTGCATTTCCGGATCAATAAAAGAGAACCATGAATCTGCCACACCGTTCAGTTCATTATCAGATACTTCAGCAGTTATTTCGATATCTGATATTTCTTCAATATTTATATCCAGGCAATTACATAAATGCCTCACCTTTGCCTCAGAAGGAACTATTTTTTTATTTTCCCAATTCCAGATAGTCTGCCAGTTAATGCCCATCATTTCTGCAACATCTTTCATCGAGATTTTTTTCTTTTTCCTCAGTGCTCTGAATTTATCTGTATAAAATTCCATTATAAAAACTCTTTTTTATATATTAACAATTAGTCCTAAAGTTATATTTATCAGTTTTGCAATATACAAATTATATAACATTTATATACTTTTTACATATTAAATATCTAATTGCGATACATTAAAGTTTATATTTTTGCCGAATGACAATTTTGGGTCAATTTTATTAATGTTCGCAATAAATAAGAATATGGAACATTAAAAGGAATAAGTAAAAATGAATGGTTTAAGTGAAACTATAATTATAGATACATCAAAAGATATTACTAATGCATGCTCAGTTAATAGATTTTCTGAAAATGAAATTAAATATTTATATATAATAACATTATTATGCGTTATTGTATTCTCATCATTTGTTATCATTGATATCATGAGCACATTCAACTTACTCAACTATGCCTATATGTATTCAGACAACTCCTTATCAAATCCATTTTTTATTCTTCTGCTTATATGTTATTCTGCTATATTGTGTCTATTTTATTTAACAGTGAAAGGTATAATAGTTGGTATTAAAAAGAAATTATCTAAAATATTTATATTTAGACTTCCTTTTATTATTCTAATAATGATAATATATTTTCCCACAGTATTAAATAACCTCCAAGCAGCGTACTGGGTTCTAATAGATGCTGTATCTTTAGGTTTTTTTGTAAGCTATCTAATATATACATCTATAAATGAATAGATAAAATTAACCGCAATCGATTTTGTATAAATAGACGGTTGACCTTATTAGAACTCAATTATATTATAATACCATATCGAATAAAGACGTTCCCAACCGGTTCAATTTCTGAATTATTAAATTCTAGACGCTCTGCACAGCTATTTAGTTCATTGGATAGTATTTCATAAAATTGAGCTTACTACCGACAAAATAAACCTCACGTTATTATTATTTATTCGTCTATTTCTGCACTCCTCCAAAAATTTCTTTCTGAGCTTTTATGAAAGTTTTCCACTGTCTTATGCAGTTGACTTTATTGGATTTTTCAAACTGTCTTTTAAGTGAATCATCGAAAGCATATCTAAATGTATAAACGTCTACATCACTGCCTTCATAAACAGCCTGCATATTTTTTACATTTTTTACGCTGTCATCAACGAGAACTATAGCCTTAAAGCTCTTTTTAGTTTTATATAAAAGAGTTTTAACCATAATACCTTTGTTCTGTCCGGCTGACATAAACATTCCGTTGAAAAAACTCACAGCCCTTGCTTTACCCAAATCGAATTTTTTCACATCATCAGATGTGAGACCGTATTTTTCCGGTCCATCTGTTTTAAAAGGTATATATTCTCCTGGAAAACCTTCAGAAAAACAGCTTTCTTTCATATTAAAATCATTTTCCGTTAAAAGATTTTCTGTTAGATTTCGTATGTTATATCCTCTGGCTGTCAGTAAAAGTGTCTTATACCCATCTTTCTGAAATTTCTTCATAATTGACGGTATATCTTTTTCTGTTGGATACATTGAAGATAATGACAGATATTGAATTGCACTCTGATAATACAGCATTTTTCCAAAATCTTTTGAAACTAAATTAGGAGAGTCTTTATCATTTTTCATCAAATCAGCCTGCCAGTCATACCATAAATCTCCCCCGAAATTATCAGAAGAAGAAAGGAGAGTACAATCTATATCAAAAGCAAGAAGTACATTTTCATTGCCGTATTTCTTACCTAATTGATCTACTTTAGTACTAATTTCCTTAAATGTAAAAGCTTCAATGTTTTCAGAAGAAAACAAATTTACTGAAACTAGCAGGAAAGTTATTAAAGACAGCACTCTTAACGTTGATTTTCTATTCATAATCACTCCTCTTCCATTTTTTATTTATATTATTCTATAAAAAACATCATATTTTTTTTATAATTTTATCTGTAACAAAAATTAAATGCTATATTCATATTAAAATAGTTAATTGTTTATTGTTAATAGTCGTTATTTTATTCTGAAATCTATTGATTTATTCTCAATCAGAAATCGGAAAAATAAAATTATATTACGGGGAAAATGGATGATGGACATAATTGATCTAGGCGGTAAATGGAACCTTAATAAATCAGACAATTCAATTAATATTGCCGCTAATATTCCCGGTGATGTTTATGCCGACTTATTAAGAGAAAAACAGATTGAAGATCCTTATTTTAGAAATAATGAGGAATCTTTGCAGTGGATAGGTGAATCCGACTGGATTTATAATAGAACTTTTAATATTGATCAATCTTTTTTTTTAAATGACAAAATTCTATTACATTGTGATGGTCTGGATACTTTTTCTAAAATAAGTATAAATGGAAATATTATTGCTGAAACTGATAATATGTTCAGAACATATGAATGGGATGTTAAAGATATATTAATTGAAGGGAAAAACAGTATTGAAGTATACTTTACATCCACAATACCTTATGCAAATCAAAAACAGGCTGAACGTCCAATACATTGCTGGGGCACATTCACAGGATATGATGATAAATGGATTCTCCATAAATCCCATAAAGTAAATATTACACATGGCTGGGTGAGAAAAGAGCAGTGTAATTATGGTTGGGATTGGGGGTTAATGGCTGTCACATGCGGCATTTGGCGTGATATAAAACTTTTAGGTATAAACAGGGCAAGAATCTATAATGTTAGTATCAGACAGAAGCACTGCGAAAACAGTGTACAGTTGTCTATTGACATAAATCTAGAGACTCTCTCTTCAGGCATAAATACAAATGCTAAATTAACAATAAAGCATAAGGATAATACTGTTTACAAAAAAACTCTCAGCATTGCAGGTAATAATAAACGTATTGTATTTAATATAGATAATCCTGATTTATGGTGGCCATCTGGAATGGGTCACCAATCACTCTATAAAATTGATATTCAATTATTTGATGAAAATTGTAACGAATTGGACAGTACTTCTAAAAGCATTGGATTAAGAACAATTGATCTAATAAGAGAAAACGATGAATATGGAGAGTCATTTTATTTTAAAGTAAACGGCATTCCATTCTTTGCCAAGGGAGCCAACTGGATTCCTGCGGACGGCATTCTTGCAAATCTTCCTGCTTCCAGATACTACACACTGCTTGAAGATGCAGTCAAAGCAAATATGAATATGATCAGACTCTGGGGCGGCGGGATATATGAGCATGATATTTTCTATGATATTTGTGATGAACTGGGTCTAGTCGTATGGCAGGATTTTATGTTTGCATGTTCGACATATCCAACATTTGATGATGATTTTATGGATACAGTAAAGCATGAGTTAGTTGATAATATAAAAAGAATTAGACATCATGCCTGCATAGGACTCTACTGCGGTAACAATGAATTAGAACAACACTTAGTTGGAGAGAAATGGTCTGATACTGAAATGAGCTGGAAGGATTACAGCCGTTTATTTGATAAATTAATGCCTGAAATAGTTAGCGAACTTGATCCTGACACAGACTACTGGCCGGGCAGTCCTCATACACCTATTGGCGACAGATATGATTTTAATGATCCCAAAAGCGGCGATTCTCATCTTTGGGATGTCTGGCATGGCAAAAAACCTTTTGAATGGTTCAGGACTTGTGAACAGCGATTTGTAAGTGAATTTGGATTTCAGTCATTTACAGAACCTAAAGTTACCAACTCATTTACTATTGAGGAAGATAGAAATATCACAAGCTATGTAATGGAGCATCATCAAAGATCAGATATAGGTAATTCTACAATAATGCACTATATGCTTGACTGGTTTAAAATGCCTCTCGGTTTCGACAACACCTTATGGGTTTCTCAAATATTACAGGCATTGGCAATTAAGTATGCTGTAGAGCACTGGCGAAGAAATATGCATCAAACCATGGGGGCTATTTACTGGCAGTTGAATGATACATGGCCTGGCCCAAGCTGGTCATCTATAGATTATTACTGTAACTGGAAAGCACTGCACTATGAAGCTAAGAAATTCTTTTCTCCCATGCTGATAAGCGGAGTAGAGGATTTAAAACACAACCGAGTGGATATTCATATAACCAATGATCTTCTGGAAGCAATAGATGTAGCTGCTGAAATAAAAGTTACTGACCTGAAAGGCAATTATATCCTTGATGAAATTTTCTATGGAGCTACAAAGCCGCAGGGAAACTTAAAAATAGCTTCTATCGACTTGAACAGCACGCTGAAGAAATTAAAAGATAGAGATATTCTTGTATGGATGGATTTGGTAGTTTACGATAAAGTTGTCTCATCAAATCTTGTTACTTTGGCTAAGCCAAAGCACATGACACTGGTAAAACCTGAAATAGAGCACGATATCAGACAAATTAACAATAAGGAGTATATTGTATCTATTACATCTAAATCCCCTGCCCTGTGGTGCTGGCTTGAACTTGCAGACACAAAAACAGATATGTCAGATAACTTTTTCCATATCAGGCCGGATAAAAAATATAAGATAACCGTATGTTTAGATGAATCCATATCTATAAATGAATTTAAAAACAGGCTTATTATCAGAAGTCTGTATAATACATATTAAATGTTGGATATAAGATTGAAGCGTAATAATTTTATTAAAATAACAATTGGGTATCATTATGACAGATCAGGAATTAGTAAAGACAGCACACTATTTAGCTGATGAATCAAGAAAAATTGTAAATAAATATTTCAGAAATAATTCATCAATAGATGTTCAGATCAAGGAAAATACTTCACTAGTTACAGCCGCTGATGAACAGATAGAAAGAATGGTCAGGGATGTTATTACATCAAAATATAAAGATCATGGCATTTTAGGTGAGGAAGAAGAAAATACAAAACTTGATGCTGACTATGTTTGGGTGGTAGATCCTATTGACGGTACAAACAGCTTCATTCTTGGAAGACCGCTCTTTGCTACTTTAATAGGCTTATTTCATAAAGGCAAAGCTGTGTTTGGACTTATAGATCAGGCTGTAACTGGAGAAAGATGGTTTGCATTTAAAGATCAGCAGACAACTTTTAACGGTACGCCTGTTACAACAAGTAATATAAAAAATCTATCTGAAAGTAAAATACTTCTTTCATCACCTGAACTATTTGTCAAAGAAAATGTACAACTTGAAGAATTATATAAAAAATCAAAATTATTAGCCTGGGAAACAGAAGCATACGGATACGGATTATTATCCATGGGCTGTATTGATGCAGTAATCAAACCCGGCCTTGATCCCTACGACTATTTACCGGTAGTAAAAATAATAGAAAATGCCGGAGGCATTATCAGAGGTCGTCATAATAAAGAATTAACCCTGGATTATGTAGGAGATGTCGTTGCCGCCTCCACAGCTGAATTATTCAGTGAAATATCTGAGATATATTAATTTTATTTCAAATTAACAGTAAAAAAAATTACTCTCAAGTTCACATCAAAAATAAGCGGAGTAAATCTTTCCCATTTTAGTAATTTTCCTGTAAAAGCATAAACCATAAGTTTTTATAGTTTTATGCATACTGGAAATTATTTTATTAATGAAAAAATGACCAAAACTTTACCTTCTTTTTTTTATTTAAAGTCGTTTTAAACTGTTGCAAAGAAATTAATAGGATGTATATAAATTTGTATGTTGTAGCCTCAATATTCTAAAAAATATTCATAAACTACGACTAAATACTTTTCAACAAATCCAAAATTTAAAGGGAGAAAAATGTGAATTTTTACAAAAATCCTGCACTAGCTATCAGCAGTGTAATTATTGCAATTACTGCGGGGTGTGTGTCTTATAAGCCACCACCGGATATAATTCATGCCGACAACTATACTGCTGAATCTGATAGCGAACAAAGAAGAATACCTGCAGACAACAGAGTATTAACTGTTAATGAAGCTATGAATATTGCATTAGCTAACAATCCGACTTACCAGATAGCAAGACTCAATATGGTCAGTGCTTATGCTTTGTACTATAAATCACTTTCTGCATTTTCTCCTACCCTTGGCGTTAATTATGGACAGTCATGGACTCAGGGATCTCAAGCAAATAGAGGCAGTGACTCTGCAGGAGCTTTAACTGCTTCCTACACTGCGTTTAACGGCATGCAGGACGTGTTCAGCGCCTTAAGTGCATCAGCTACTGCAAAACAACAGGAATACCTCTACCAGAATGCACGAAGAATCCTGGTTAAAGACACCAGAATCGCATATTATCAGATATTACTCGATAGAGCTAATATTCAAATTGAACTCGGTAACGAAGTTTACAACGAACAAATGGTTAATGATGAACAGCTCAAATATGACGCAGGCGCATCTTCTCTTAGTGAAATACTTAACTTTAAAATTAATAGAAATGATGCTCAAACTGCTTTAATTAGCGATAAAGCTAAATATAAGGTTGACAGATATCTTCTTGCTCAGTTCATGGGACTTACAACAGCTGATGTTCCATCTGAAGTCAGATTCCCTCCGATAGAAGTAGTCAGTAATAATGAATTCACTATGGGGGTCGAATTCTATCTGGATCTTGCAATTAATCAGCGACCTGATCTAAAAGGTGAAAAGGAAGCTCTTAAAGCAGCAAAATATTCTCTATACAAATCATGGGGGGCATTCTCTCCAACAGTCTCTGTAAGCATGGATTACGGGTTTGACAGAACAGATACCGGAACAGGAGCAATGGGCGGAGCTTTTGCTCCAACCGGAGATAGCAACACCTACAACTATGGATGGTCTGCCAACTGGGATCTATGGAAAGGCGGGAGCAGAATATTTGATGTTAGGTCAAGTATGGCACTATATGATGTTGAAAAAGAAAAGCTACTGCAGAGATGGATTATAGTAGTAGAAGAAGTACGAGAAGATTATACATATCTTAACATGGCTATAGCTAAAAGAAAAGTTCAAGCACAGACACTTGAACTTGCAAGACAGCGTCGTGATCTGGTAAGAGAAGAATTTAATGCCGGCAATAAAGATATAGCAACACTGAACCAGTCTCAGGAACAGTTAATAAGATCTGAATCATCCTATGTGCAGTCGGTCATAAGTGTGGCTGTCAATAGAGCTAAACTGGCAGCAGCATGTGGAGGCTTAAAGGATTTAAGTTAGTATTTTTAATTTCAAAAACTTGTCTTATGCAGGTTTTATATTGATAGACTCTGACAAAGTATAACTTTATCAGAGTCTATTTTTTTCTTTGACTCAAAAGTGCTGGATAGTAATTTTTTATTATTGAATTATCATAAAATATAATAACAGTAATAATTGTTAATTCGCAACACTCATTCACTTAAAGAAACTGGAAATAAATTATGAATTTAAAATCAAAAATAGGAATAGCCTTTATCATTTTAAGTTTTATTCTTCCAATATTCTCGTTTTTGGTATCAATGCTGAACCTACCGACATATATCAGCGGAACATTGATAAGCGTGCTAGTAATTGGTGGGCCAGAACTATGTATTATAATAGGAATAATGCTTGCAGGTAAAGAAGCTGTAAAAAATATGAAGAGTAAAATATTCAGACCTGCAGGTAAAATACGCTATATGACCGGACTCATAATTTTCATTTGCTGTTTCTTTGCCAATTTAATTTTGATCTATCTTGAATTGACTGGAATAATTACTATGACAGGCAATACATGGCTCTATGTACTACCTACCCTTGATATACTGTCTATCCTAAGTATACTTGCAATGGGACCTGAATTTTTCTTAAAAATTAAACGAATATTAAAATGGGAAGGATCTGAGTTTATATCAACAGTAAAATAAACAGTTACAAGAATTTAACATACTTGACTAGAAAACTTAATCTTATATATTTGAGGTAGAAACAATAACTAACTCAAAAATATAGTTTCAAAAGTTGGAGTTTATAACGAGTTGAGCAGGTTGAAAACTGTAGTCCATTATTGCTAACTCTGTGTTCGAAAAAATCCTTTATTATAAATTCAAACAGTTCCCAAAAAGTAACTTCCTTATCCTGCATTAAACTTCATTAATACTCATTGATGATTTTCAAAGCCTCCTGTTCATTTTTTGAACAGCTTAGTTGTTTTCTCAGCTTAACATCTGAAAGAAATTTGGCTATCGAAGCCATTACCTGCAAGTGCAGTTCAGGGCGATCAGAAGGAGAGAGCACCATGTAGATTATATTGACACGATCATCTTTTGAACTGCCGAAAATCAGGCTGTCGTTTTCCGGCAGAACACCAAGCAGTATGACAGGTTTCTCAAGTTCTTTAAGTCTACAGTGAAGAATAGCTATACCTTCACCCAAAGTAGTACCTCCCTGACGCTCTCTTTCAAGAATTTTTTCCAGCACTTCACCTGGATTATCTATAAATCTTAATGAATGCGCTGTTTGAATAAAATCCCAGATTACTTCGCCTTTTGAGTCAGAAGTCAACGGTATTTTTAATGATCCTGGATAGAGGAAATCACGAAAATTAAGTTTCTGATTTTTCAGCTTATCTTTTATCATATCTTCCTCTCTGATAAAATCTCCCCCTCCGGTAACCCAGGATCTCCATTTAAGAAGAGTACGCTCTGATAAAAATATTCCTACAACAGATAAAACTATCAGACCAGGAAGTACAATACTTAAAATAACCTCTCCCTGCTTCCCTAAAATAACAGCAACAAAAAATGCTTCTATTGCTGCAACGCCAGCCTGAGGCAGCATAAGTTGAGGTAGACAAAAACTAAATCTTTTATCCTGACCGGTAACTTTACATCCAAGCCATGTCCCTGATAATTTACCGGCTGCTCTTGCCGCAATATAAGCAATAACGGGAAGAAAATTCTGTGGATGGAATGATTCGATATTGGCATTTGCTCCTATTAGAGCAAAAAAGAGGAGAGTATATATAGGTGTAGCATTCTCAATACTGAGGGAATCAAATACCTGCCTATTATATAAGTTTGATATAAGGATTCCGGCAGTTACTGCTGTTATCAAAAATGGAAGATGCCAATGCAGAGCGAAACCGATACCAATTGCAACACAGCTGCATATCAAAATAAAAGTTTCAATTGACGGTGATGACATCTCTGAAATAAGGCGTGATAAAAATTCTGGACCAAGTACCGGGCCTGAACGTTTTTTTTTCTTCTGCTTCAACCATCTTTTGTCAATTACAATGCGGAGAAAAATAAAAATACCTATCCCCAGTAATATTGCAAAAACAAATTCTTTTATTACCGGAAAAACCAGTTTGTCCCAGGAGAAAAACGAATTGCCTTTCAGAATAAGTGCAATTTGAACAGTTATTGAAAAAATAATTACCTCTATAACATCATCCAATACTACAATGCCCCCTAGCATTTCACGCATTTTCCCGGTTATGCCAAGTTTATTCATTATAACAAAGGTTGAAGCCGGAGCTGTAGCAATACCGATACTTCCTATGATAAGAGATACTATTAAACTGTAACCAAGCAGTATAAATGTAGATGTAAGCAGAGCCCAGGTTACAAATGCCTGAATAAAACAAACGATAAATACATCTCTGCCGATGTCTTTCATTTTAGAGAAACACAGTTCATCTCCAATGCCGAAAACAATGATTCCTAAAAATAAGAAAGTAAAGAAATGAAGTGATTTCAATGCTTCATGATAGGCAGGTATTGAGTGTCCAATCAAATATAACACAATTGGTCCGGCAACAAGTCCTCCAATTACCTGACCTACTATTTCTCCGCAACGTAACTGCCTTGAAAATTTACCTCCAAAATATGCAGATAAAATTAATATTCCTACACATAAAATCTGCATGTAAAGTAATTCAAAGGACATATAAGATTCTCTTCATTTTTATTGTATTTTTAGTGATAAATACGATTAAGAAACATTTATATCTGACAACAGCTGGAATATCAACAGGAATAATTATCAGTTATTAGTATTTTCACCTCTCTTATCTTTTATCAATTCGTATCTGAATATCCTTACATCCTTCAATACGTAAGATAATATACAGGATTGAATATATCATATTTTGAATTATGTTTTTAAAAGTTCTTAATTTAGAAGTAATTACTTATATACAGGCAAATTATGTATTATAAACTTTTTGAAGCAGTTATTTCTGTAGTGCTGATAATTCTAATTGGTTTTTTAGCTGCAAAATTTGGATGGTGTAATAAAAAATCTAAAGAAGTTCTCAGTGAATTTGCCTTAAACTTTACTGTCCCAGCCCTGTTGTTTGTATCTTTTTCAAGTACACAAATTAATACAATATTTAACATAAGATTTATTATCGGTATAATTCTGGTATTTTATATTACTTTTTTACTATCATATATCATTAGCAATTTTTTTCTTAAAATTTCCGACACAGCAAAAATACTTTATTCTATGCTCACAAGCTGGTCTAATTTTACTTATATCGGTTTGGTCCTATTTGCCTCCCTGTTTAATGATAAAGGTATCAATGCCGTCTCAGTTATTATATTGATAACATCAATTATATGTCTTCCTACAGTTATTATACTACTTGAAATATCCAATCATGATAAAAATGAATCAAGATCTAAAATAATATTAAAAAGTATCAAAAGAGCTTGCTGCCAGCCAATAATTTTTGCCAGCTTCATTGGAATAGCCTTCTCATGTTTTAATATTCATATTCCTTATGCAATACACTCTTCATTACATATACTAGGCAGATCTACAGCAGGAATAGTATTATTTGTTGTCGGTGTATCTCTGAGCGGAAGAGGGTTTAGAATTACTAAAACGATATTATCTGCTGTAATAATAAAACTAATTATACAGCCTCTTATTGCTCTTCTGATTGTATATATATTAGGTCTAAGAGGTTATTTGGCTATTATTCTGATCTTAAGCTTCGGAATATCATCAGGTGCACTACCAATTCTATTTTCTCATAAATATAACTCATTTGTAACTGAATCAGCAAACATACTGCTATTAACAAATATCCTATTTATGGTTACAATACTATTTTTTTATTATTTTTTACTGCAGTATTTACATTTCTAATACATCGGAATATGCCTGTTTTTGACAAAGAGAATACCTAACTTTCCATTTCACAAGGTTGGAATTGAAGTTATCATCTATATGAACAGGATCTTCCGTATTAAAGTCACCTCCCCATCTGATATCAGGTTCCTTTCTCAATCCATTTATAAAATGTTGAACATTATAAGGCAAATTACGTAAATTAGATTTTTTTAAACTCGCAGAACTGTACCACCTATTTTTATAAACTATATTCATGTCAATGGCATGTCCTGTAAGATGGTTAGAGTATCTTGCGGGTTTAACAACTGTTCCGGTTAACTTTTGATCAGCTTTTCTAAATGAGCTTGTTACCACTACAGTTATTTTATTCTTTTTTGCCAGTGTATTAATTTTCTTTAAAGTAGGTAGAAAAAGAGAATCAATAACTACAGGTCTGTTTTTGTATCCTTTTATATTTAATGACTTATACGTTACCAGACCATTACTTATTTTTTTTGCCTTATATATTGGTGATTTATTGTTATTTTTTTTGGGAGATGGAGGAAATCTGGTAGGCGGAGGCGGTTGTGAATGTTTCACTGTATTTGAAGCAGGATGATTATTGTTAGCACACGAAGCGATTAATAAAACGAATAAGATCAGCAAATAATGCAATTAAATAATTCCTTATGATATATAGAGTTTTTAATTATTCATCAAATTATATCGCTGATGCTGAGAAAATAAACAGTAACAGTATCAAATTTTTATTAATCTAAATTAAATAATTTCTCACATATACCATAGGAATATGTGAGAAAGCTGAAAATATCTTCAGAACTTATTATTTTTTAGTCATCTTTGACAACAGAAAATCCTCTACACCCTGAAGGTTATCCGTGGATATAACATCCATACCTGCATCATACAGTTTTTCCCAGGTTGACAAATTATCATCAATTCCCCAGAATCTAATCTGATGCCCATCCGCATGAGCTTCTTTTATATCTTTGTAAAATTCTTCATCAGTTCTGTTGTCCCATGAATTACTTATCAACGGGAAAAGTTCAGGAGATTTATTCTGCCCGAACAAAGGTTTATCCACTCTACCGTCAATTCCAATGTATCTATTTTGTACAGAAAGTAGATAATTATAATCAGATTCTCTAAAATCTCCTCCATTATATCCACTTAAAATAACGTTAACAGGTTTATCCATTATATTTGAATTATAATTGTTAAAAAGAGTTTTATATTGAGCTAGATAAGTATTCATAAACTCTACAGAACCTGGATAATTTGTTTTCATATCTATCATATATAAAATTGGTTTATTATAACCTTCAAAAACAAACTGCCCAGATTTTAACTGTTCCAATGGCTTTATATACAGTTCATAGAGTGTTCCTTTATATTCTCCATAATTATGTCCAACCATAATTATATAGTTGCTGATATCGGTCTGGCCTGATTCATTAAAATGTTTAAGTTTATCATTAATCACTTCTCCTGTCCCAGGATCTTTATAGAGGATAAAAACATCAGGTTCAATTCTTGTAAAGCCGTGATCTAAAGCATCAAATAGAGGTACAGTATGATCATAGTCGTTATGAGCGTGTGCTTTTTCAAGTGCAGTTACACCTGTGATAGGAAGTTTATTATTCTCTGCAAATGTTTTGGTAAAAATGAATGTAAAAATCAGTGTTCCGATAATTAACATTACACGACCTGTCTGTTTCATTTTATCCCCTTTTTTTGATTTTTATTAATTTAAACCTTATGGTTTTTCAAATATTATTACATTTTCACTTACAAAACTAACTGATGAATTCCATTTTTTTTGCAGCCATAGAAATGTATTTTCAGAAAAGAAAGTGACATGAGTTTCATCATCTTTATAGTACCATTTGGGAAAAGATTCCTGATCTTTTACAAGATTCGTCATAATGCCTAAATATCCACCTTGATTTAAACAAAACCATAAAAGTTCCAATTCTTTAAGCGGATCAAAAAGATGCTCTACTACTTCAGTTGCAGTAATGAAATCATATTTTTTCTTAAAAACAGAACGATCATTATTAAAATAGTGATCATAAATATTCATATCATGGCCAACTTCAGAAAACATCAAACTCAAGACAGGCCCTGGACCTGAGCCAAAGTCCAATCCTTTGCTGCCTGGATATATTAAATCATTCATAGGTTTGAAAATTCTATTCAGAAATTTTCTATAGCCTTCATCTTCCGGATTATTCTGATGAAAATTATACCTTCTGAACTCTTCCTTTGAGTTTAAACGCTGGTTTTCAGGTACGAAAACAAGATCGCATTCAGGGCAGAGAAGAAAGTCACGCTTAGCATTTTGATAAAATAAAGATAAACCTGAACTTCCGCATAAAATGCATTTTTCATTGGAGTAACTGACTGCTGACTGCTGATTAACAGTTGTTATATTCATTAGTGTCTTTCCAGCCTGAATGTCACATTTTTATCAATCAATTTCAGTAAAATTCTCATTTGATTACCCCTCCTGTATCAAAAGTAGCTTCTATTGTAACCTCCGGGCTATCAACCCGGAGTATAATATAACTCAAAAAAAACCACGAGATGGATTGATAAATTATATATGAAAATAATTCAGTGCTTCTTCCTCTGAAAGATAAGCTTTATAGCATCCTAATTCAGTAGTAGAATTTGCACCTATGATATTGCCCATTTTCATACAGTCTTCTATACACCAGTCTTTATCCAGCCCATAAGTCAGGCCTGCAAGAAAATTATCACCTGCACCTGTTGTATCAATAGCATTTACCTTATAGGGCAGTCCTACATTAACAACATTTCCATTTTTATAGGTCAAACATCCTTCTTTTCCTATTTTTACAACTGGATGTTTTACATATTCAGCAAGTATTTTTACTGCATCTTTCGGAGAAGATGTTTCTGTTAGTGCCATTGCTTCTTTATCGTTGGGAGTAAAGACATCTACTATGCTTAAAATTTCTTTATAGTTCGAAACATGTTTAACACCGTCCCAGCCTATATCATAGACTAAAGTTGTGCCTTCTTTCTTCAGCTTAGCCATTACTTCCGGATATTCACCTAAAGCCCAGCACACTTTTGAACCTGTGAAAAAATCATAAACTTCCTGTTCTGTACAGAGTGTTTCTCCGCTGTTATCTTCAAAAGAGATAAAACTTCTATCATCACTGAACGATATTACACTGGTTACAATAACAGGTTTGCCTGATTTTTTATAAAAATTATGATAATCGTCAAAATCGAGTGTCTTTAATAAACCTTTTACCAATGTACTGACCAGATCATCTGAAAGATAAGTTCCAAGCTTACCTTTGACATTGAGCCTTTTTAAAACAATGGGGAGAACAGGTGCACCTCCGCCTAGTTGGATATCAAAATGATCGGAGTAGATCTCCTCACCTTTTTCAGGAAGTCGATCAATACCAGAATATATGATATCTAAATTTAGTCTGCTGAATACTGCTACTGACATTATTTCCAATCTCCTGTATATTCTGAATGCACTTCAAGATATTTAGCGACAAGCTTCACAGCAAGACTGTATGAATTGACCAACGGATGCGCTGTCAGTGCGATTACCGCAGCATCTCTATTTTTTTCAATAATGGCTTTAACTGCCATTTTTTCATAAAATTTAACTGTTCTGATCAAATTCATTTGGAAATCAGGAATCTCTCTCATTTTTACAGGATGAGCTCCATCTCTATCAATATTACAACTTATTTCAACAACATCATCATCTTCAAGCCCATCAATTGCACCGTTATTCGGCACAGATAAAACCATTTCAACATTTTCACCAGTATTGACAGCATTAACAAATTTTAAAGCTACACCTGCATAACCACCTTCATCAGGTGCATCAAGATATTCCTGAAGAGTAGGAATAGACTTAGGACATGCCCTTCCTTCTCCTGATTCGGCTGACATATAACTGTTTTCTCTCTCCATATAGGAGGTCATAAATATTTCGAACGCTTTCTCTATATCAGATTCAATATCTAGTTTCTCGAGCTTTTCAGTCATATCACGGTTAATATCAAGAATACTTTCACCGCGTGTCTGTTTTGAATTCAAAATAGATTCTACAGCTCTTTCTCTGTAATAGAAAAAGTAAAGATATTCATTTAACATCATATCGCCGCCAGACAATCTAACTAATTCAGGATCGAAAATATGCATTTCTGTATCAGAATATAATCTTTTATCTGCAAGTAAGTCCTTAGATATATCCTTTCCGTTAAGAATAAACTTTCTAAACCATGAAAGATGATTAAGTCCGAAACATTCCATGGAAAGTTCACTGTCTTCAACTTTAAGAAGATCTAAAAGCTGAATTTTAAAACCGCTAGGTGCATCACAAACACCATAGACATTATCATACCCTTCGGATCTCAAAGCCTGGGTTACCAGTCCTGACGGATTAGTAAAGTTAAATATCTGAACATTCTTTTTAGCATGTTTTTTTATCATTTTACAATAATCAAGTAATACTGGAATAGATCTCATTGCCATAGCAAATCCGCCGGCACCTGTTGTTTCCTGTCCCAGTACACCTAAATCAAGAGCAACTCTTTCATCATAAGTTCTGGCTTTATCTTCTCCCACTCTTAATGTAGTGATAACAAAATCTGCGTCTTTTACAGCTTCAACTGCATCAGTAGTGGTTTTGAAGTTTAAAGAAGGATCAAGCTTTTTTGCTACTACCTTTGCAATTTTACCATAAATAGATAGTTTTTTTGCATTATTATCCATGAATATAACTTCTGTAAGCCCCACTTTTGAACAGTTGGCTACTATAGATTTTGCAAGAAAAGGAGATCTAACTCCACCGCCACCTAATACTGCTAATTTCATATCTAAAGTCCCTTTAAACTAAAACTAATTCTTTCTTAATAAAAACATGGAACATATTCCCATATCAATATACTTTCCGGTACAAACTACCGTGCAATCAGTGTTTTGTCAATCAGGGAATGTATTTTCTTAGGATTAATTTTTATGACTGTGAATATATTACAATTTAACTTAAAAAATCAAAGTGTCCTTTGGACACTATAAGTCATATCTATAAGCGTATCAACAAAATATCAGATAAAGACGACCTCAATCTTCTTCTTGAAGTTCTGGAAAGTGCAGTAAATGCAATAAAATGTGATTTCTTGCACGTTTTTTGAGATATTTGTATATATATGGACTGATTTTTTTGTCTAAAAGTCAAAAGGTATTATATTTCCGATAGTGTACAGTATTAAGATGTTAGCAAAGTCTAAAGACTATCTATCCACATAATTACTGCAGAAGAATAACGTAATCTCTGCAAGAGTTACTCTATACTAATTTTAAGACAAACATCACTAATTTGTCTGGAAATAGACACTGTTTTTGAAATAAAAAAATAACAGACAGTCTCTTTTTTTAACCTAAAATATTTTTGCTGGTGAATTAGGTAAATAACTGCCTTGATACCTTATGAATAATGATTTCGTGGAATTCTAAAAATTAAATAACAATAAAAAGAAAACTATTATGAAGAAAAGAATATTTTGGATGATAGCATTTCTGGGAATAATATTTACTGGTTATTCAAGTTATGCATTTTCTACTAACGATGGTAAAATTATTATCTGCCCAGAGGGTGAATACTGGTACGCTTATATCAATTTTTACAACGGCACTGAAAGTCCTATCAAATTAAAAGAAAATTCTGAGTGGAATGTACGTCATGTGTGGCATTCTAAGGATAAAGGTACACTTTGGATCCAGCCTGGAGAGTATAAAAGACTTACAATTGAAGGTCAAAATCAAAAAGTGGATAATAGCTATTACGAAGCAAGTGGTGCGTGGATTCAGTGGGATGTTTATAATAATTATGAAAATTATAATGGAACATTGCACTACAATTTTACACCTATTAAAAGTACTGAATTCCGTAATTATACTATTACAGGGTTATTTCAATCATCTGTAGCAGGATGGATAGACAAAAATTCCTGTACAGATTCTTCTACATATGCAAATATTGATATCTCTACAACTGATGCTTCCTCTGATGTATATTTTTATGAGATGGATAATGCCCCCTCTCCTATAACAGTTGGCAATTATCAATTCTTATGGGAAAGCAGAAAAGCCATATCAATAATAAATGAACATGGCAAGCATATTAATTCCATCAGTATCCCCGATGCCTATTCAAAAGAACCGGTTTTTACTGTTGTACACGATAAACCTTTAACAGAAGCTTATCCGTATGTTTTATATTATAAGAAGGAGGATGGAAGGATAGGACAAATACGCTTCAATCCAGATACTGCTTCTATAAAGGTGCAGGATAGTACAAGTTTACAATGGACTAGCTCTGTCAAAGCCCTAAATAAGGTGGATATGCTTGGAAATGAAGTCCCGTCAGGATCTGCATCTCTATTTGGGTTAATGAGAATTCCAGCTTTAGGCAACATAACTGATGCAATAGGACATACCATAAAAACCTATCAGTACGATACAGCAATAACAATTTATGATAATCATGATTATTCATATTCATTCTATAACCTTTCAGATTCAGGTGTTGGTATTAATTCTTCCGCAAAAATAGTTTTAAATAATACTGACGGTGCAAATAACAATAATTTAAACAGTTCTCCTTCCGGAACACCTCATAATTTTTCTTATATACCATTTATAGGCGAAGGAGGGGCATATCAGCTGGCTGTGAATTTGAACGGTGAACTATTTTTTGTAAGCACGAAGCTAAGTCCCAGTAGCTGCTTTCCCGGCCTGATGGTATATAATCCCTGTTTCATACAGGAAGTACTTCCTCAAACAAGTTTTACGAAATGCACTCAAAAAGTCTCAGGTGAACAGAAAGCAAAAACAATAATAAGTTTAGTTCAGCACAATCCTTACTACAACAAGGATTACAAACCCTGCTTTAGGTTTTACGGAGAAACTTATGACTGGAGCAGTGGTGAAGTAGCACCTGTAATTCCACAAAGTAAAAAATTATCAGAAGAAGGTTTTGTGACAAAAGGACTGATAATAAGCCTTCCGCCTGATAAATCATACAATCCTGATTTAGGGGCTGATAAGACTAAAAGTTATGTTCCAGCCTGGTATCCTTCCGCTTCAGTAACAGGAGATGCAACAACTACTTTAAGTAACTCAAATTCAAATACTAAAAGTGGTTCCACAGAGGACGGGAAAAAAACACATATAGAGTTTGGAGTCCCAGAAGTGTTTGATTTATTTAAATTTGTCACTGAAACATACAGTAGTACTACAAGTGCAAGTAGCCAGTTTACGAATGAGTGTACTTTTCAAAACAAAGATTCTGAAAGGACATATCAGGTAACTGAACCAAACGGCAACTGCTGGATAGGCTTTAAACCAAAGTTTTTAAATATAATAGGCGAACTGGAAGGACCGAATGGGGAAAAACTGCTTGGGAACACAACTTCTTGTTTATTCTCTACTGCTGTGTTAGATGGCAATCCAGCCGACACAGAATTTTGCGCACAACACGGCGATACAAGAGATCCTGACAGCCACAGTATTACAAAAGGAATGGAACCTTATTTTCCTGGACCTGTATCTACAAAATCCATAAAGGGAGGGAATAAAGGCGTAGAGGATTTTCTCAGAAAAATGGATGATCTAAAAAATCTTTCTGAGAAAAATGTAGGAATCGCGAAAATGGATTTTTCATATGCAGCCCTACAAGGTGATACTGCAGATGCTGTAAGCCTGCATTGTGAGAATGGCAAGAGTAAAAAAACAGAATCAGAATCAAGCGTTGGTATTGTGGAAAAAAACGATTCCTTTGTAAGTTTTGTACCAACTCCTACATCAGATGATACGACAAGCATATCATGGTCAACTTCATCAACAAACGAAGTAACAGAGGGTGAAAAATGGGGAGTAAAAATGTCGACTGAAGGATATACTGGAAATCACCCTGAAGATGGAAATGCACTGACCTGCACTCCAGTTGTCTATATGGTTTCGGTTCAGAAACTTAAAGCAAATAACATTGACAGACATGATCCAGGTTTGTGGTTTATGTCCGACTATGTATGGGATAATAACCAGTCATTCTGGGTGCTTGCTTATCAGAATGTCGGACTACCGCCCGGCTTTAGTTCATAATAAACATATAATCAGTATTTGAAATAGCGATCAATAAACTATCAATAATAAAATTTTTATAAAATACCTGCACATTCCAGATTTGGTTTTGCAGGTATTTCTTATACTATCTATTGATAAAACAAAGGAGCTCCTGGGCCTAATGGAAGTCCTAGTAATACCCATATTACGGCTAAAATGGACCACCCATATAATATAGAATAATTATACACAATATGATCTAATTGGCACTTTTAGGCAGTAGTCTAGGTTCCCACTATCATATGAAACTGAATGATAGGCTGATACGGTATACCATATGCAATAGAAGTATTTTAAAGCCAATTTGTTTTTATATGATTTCGTCTTAAATGACTAGACAAGCTTTCCTTTGATAAATTTATTATTTTGTTTTTGTCAATTTCTAAATCCTTTATAAGCTTTATAGCATAATCAAAAATTCCTATTGACGTATGATAATGAGAATCAGAGCCTATTGACAGCTTTGCTCCATATTTTTTTGCAGCTTTCAACATTTCTATGCATAGCTTCCCGCTTCCAGGTCGCGCCAGAGCTGAACTATTATTAAGTTCTAGAGCAACATCATTATCAATCGCAGCCTTTACCAATTTGTCCGGACAATATGGGAAATAATTAATATCATCAGGATGTCCTATTATATCTATATACGGATTCCTCATAGCATTAATATATGCCTGAGTATTTTCTTCAACTGTTCCACTTTTTTTGCAGTTTGTATGAAAACTTGCAATGATGATATCCATTTTTTTTAAAAGGTTTTCAGGCAAATCTATCTCGCCTGAATTAGTAATAATATTAGCCTCGCAACCTTTCAATATTCTTACTCCATTGAACTCATCAGGAAGGACTCTGTATGTATTGAAAAAATCCAGTGTAGTACCTTTTGGATCATGTGCAGGACCATGCTCGGTAATGGCAATGGTTTCCATTTTTTTTTCAGAAGCATCTTTTATTATTTCTGTAAATGTACTATAAGCATGCCCGCAGGCTACTGTGTGAATATGTAGATCGATTTTTATATTCATTCTTATTATCCTTTTATCTACTCATGTTTCTTCTTTGCATAAATTGTTGGAATTATGAATAGTAGCATTAAGATAGATGTTACTATCCAAAATAGTTTCACATAATGAAAATCATATTTAACTATTTCCTTTATACCTGTAACTGTTTGAATTTTTTCTATATGCTGAGCATGTTGAACAAGTACTCCATTTATAATATCCTGACTAAAAGCACCTAAATATGCAAGAAAGCCAATCATACCCATTGCTGCACCTGTAGCTTTGGTTGGGGAAATAGCAACAGCAAGCATACCACCAATAAAACATAGAAGTACCCCCATAGAAAAGCCGAAACCTGCCAAATAAATCCCCAATAATATTATACTTTTGGGTGAAAAACAAAATAATATTATAAAAACAACCATTGATGCAGAGAAAAATGTCGTCGTAACTGCATGACGGGCCTTAAATATTTTATCTGAGATGATACCTGAGAAAAAAGACCCTAAACCTCCCATAATCGGAGTAATAGCAAGAAGTGAACCTGCTGTTATCAATGAAATTGATTGCGAATCCTGTAAAAACAATATACCCCAGCTATTAATTGCATATCGAACAATCCCCATACACATAGCACTCAGCGCTATTAGCCATACATAAGGATTCTTTATTACTAAAAGTTGGGTTTGCCAAATAGTTAATTTATCAGTACTGTGTTCTTTTTTAGTAATAAGATGATCATTTTTATAGTCGGCAACATTAGGCAATCCATAAACTTCAGGTCTATCATACATAAACTTATAAGTTAAATATGCTACTATTACACCTCCGACACCTAGCCAGACAAAAACATTTTTCCATCCAAAATGTACTACTAGAAAAGCCGTCCCGATAAATGTAGCTGCTTCTCCAATATAATGAGCTATGCTCCATATACCGTACCAAGTACTTTTTTCTTTGTTCGAATACCATTGAGATAACGAAACAACACATGGTGCAGATCCCATAGATTGAAACCACCCATTGATCCCCCACAAAACTGCAAAGAATATAAAACCTGTATAAAAACCCAATGCTATATTTATAATTGCACTTACAAACAAACCTATAGCCAGAAATCTTTTTATATTACACCTATCTGCAATAAATCCATTTGTAAGTTTCCCAAAAGCGTAAACAAGAGATAGAAGTGACCCGATAACTCCCAATTGAATTGCAGTTAAAGCACCTGACTCTATAGCCGGTTCTTTTATTACTGAAAGAGCCATACGGCAGACATAATAAAAACCATAACCTACTATCATAGAAATAATTACAGATTTTCTGGCATGTTTATAGGAAGAATCTATTTTCTTCTGATCTTTTATTAAAGGTTTTGCTTCTCCAGTACGTATAAATTTTGGAATTACCATATATTTCTCCCCCACTCTTTTATAATATTTATTATTTTTCGAGACATCCCCTTTAGCAAACTTACTTATACTCTTGAAATTATTTGATTTTTCTGCACGTTCTCATGAATTAATTTTTAATTATTCACATCAAAAAACGCATTTTCCCCCACGTCAGATTATACTTCTGCGGCAATATAACTTTGACTGATAATATTTTCCACTGTATATATGACATAATCCAACTTTTTAACGAGCTTTAATTCCAATATTGCGAAATAACAACAAATCTACATATTATTTGTTTATGATATGCTCCATATTTAGTATTAAATGTGAATTAATTGCCAGTCATTTTACAATAAAAAACTGACAACATAACGTAAATAGTTTTTCTGTTTGTTATTATTTATAAAACAATGGAGCCCCAGGACCTAGCGGCAATCCAAACATCACCCATATAATAGCTAATATTGACCAGCCTATTAAGAACATAATTGAGTAAGGCAGCATAGTTGATATAATTGTTCCGATGTTAGCATCCTCATCGTATTTCTGGAAATAAGCAATAATCAATGCAAAATAACTCATCATGGGAGATATAAGATTAGTACAACTGTCACCGATACGGTACAATACCTGTGTTAATTCTGGAGAAAATTGAAGCTGCATAAACATAGGAATAAAAATAGGTGCAATCAATGCCCATTTAGCTGATGCACTTCCCATTACAAGGTTAATTATTGCTGCAAGAATAATAAATCCAACTATCAACGGTACTGTACCGACATTCATTGCTACCAGAAGATCAGCACCTTTAATTGCCAAAATCTGACCTAGATTACTCCATTTAAAATAGGCTATAAACTGTGCAGCAAAGAAAACTAAGACAATATAGGTAGCAAGTGTTTTAATATTATCTGTTATTCCCTGAACCACATCAGAATCTGTTTTAAATTTACCAGTTTTATAACCATAGACAAAACCAAGTACACAGAAAAATATAAATATAAATGCAATAGAATCTTTTATAAGAGGAGAGCTAAGAAGATTTCCATCAATCCCTCTTAACGGTCCATTTGTAGGAATTATACCGGCAACAACGATTAGAACTAATATTATAAAAGCGATAAGTGTCCATACAAGACCTTTCTTTTCAGCAGATGACAAATGCTCTACTTTCACTTCATGATCAAGTTTATATTCTTTATTTTCAAATCTTGGAGCAATAATTTTTTCTGTCACAAATGTGCCTAAAATGGCGACAAGAAATGTAGAAACAACCATAAAGTAATAATTAGCCGTTGCTAATACAGTGTATGCAGGATCTAAAATTCTGGCAGCTTCCGTAGACAAACCACCAAGTAACGGATCAAGTGTTCCAATAAAGAGATTTGCACTATAACCTCCTGAAACACCGGCAAAAGCGGCCGCCATTCCGACAATGGGATGGCGTTTAATAGAAATGAAAATAATCCCGGCAAGTGGAATTAAAAGAACATAACCGACATCTGCAGCTAAATTAGAGATCACTCCAGCAAAAACCAATACAAATGTTAAAAGACGTCTTGGAGTTTTTAAAACAAAAAGACGTAATACAGCTTCAATGAGTCCACTACTGTCAGCAAGACCAATGCCGAGCATTGCAACAATAACAACACCTAGCGGGGCAAAACCTGTAAAGTTTGTTACCATTTTATTTAAAATTTCATGAACACCATATGTAGAAAGTAAATCAACAGGATTTATTATTTCTTTTGTCACTGGATTTATGGCAGACCAGTCTAATATTGATGCAATATAAGATAAAATTAAAACAGCAACAGCAAACAGGAAAAACAGTGTTGCCGGGTGCGGTAATTTATTCCCCACAACTTCAACAGAATTCAAAAATCTTTCGATTATTTTTTTCTTTCTCGGCATACAATCCACTCCAATTTTTTACGAATTATGATTTTTTTGAATAAATACTATTCTTATCCCTGCCTACTTATATTATCTGGATACATATTGGGTAACATATATCCAGATAAAAAAACAGTAAAAGCTAAGTGTCTTTTTATAACACAACAAACGTCTATCATTTAGGTATAAAAACTTTAAACAGCAGTAGCATGGTACATTATTGTTCCCTGATCTGCATCTTTTGCGTCAATGACAGCACGTGACTTCCCATCCCGCATAACCATTATGCGATTAGATAGCTTTAATATTTCGGGCAATTCTGATGAAACCATAATAATACTAATTCCACTTTCGCTGAGATCTTTGATGATATTATAAATTTCAGATTTAGATCCTATATCAATACCTCTGGTAGGTTCGTCTAGAATCAGTATTTTAGGTTTTGTAGCAAGACACTTGGCCAATATTACCTTCTGCTGATTCCCTCCACTCAAATTATTTACTATAAAGTCAGGGTTAGGTGTTTTTATTCGAAGAGATTTTATATACTCATCTACAAGTTCTGTTTCTGCTTTCTCATTGATAACAAAGAGTTTTTTCAGTTTTTTCAGTATACTTAGTGTAATATTCTGTCTAACGGAGTGAGGTAAAACCAATCCAAGAGTTTTTCTATCTTCTGTTACAAGAGCCATACCGTAATCAATAGCATCTCTGGGATTTCTTATTTTGACCTTTTCTCCAAACAAAGTTATACTTCCCTGAGTGTCTTTAGAAAAAGCACCAAATATTCCTTCTACTAGTTCACTTCTACCTGACCCCATTAAACCTGAAATACCCAGTATTTCTCCTTTTCTTAGCTCAAAATTAATATCTTTAACTATTTTTTCTCCGGAAAGAAGAGGATGATCAACATTAAAATTTTCAACTTTGAGTACAACTTCGCCCGGTTTATTTTTAATAGTTGGATAGATTTGAGAAATTTCTCTTCCTACCATATGCTTAATTAGAGTATCCAGATCGAGTTTTTCTCTATCCCATGTACCGATTGATACTCCATCACGCAGGATACTTATCTTGTCGGGCATTGTAAATATCTCATCCATTCTATGAGAGATATAAATAATGCTTACTCCTGATTTCTGAAGTTTGTCAATAATCTCAAAAAGCGCTATTGCTTCTTTATCAGATAAAGCAGAAGTTGGCTCATCAAAAATTAAGATATCGGCATTTTTCGATATAGCTTTTGCTATTTCCACCATCTGTTGTTTACCTACAGAAAGCTCTTTTACTATCTGAGTACATTCAATATCCAGATTCAGACTTTTAAGTATTTTATTTGTTTTATCTGTCATGGTTTTATAGTCAGTCAATATTTTCATAGTCCTAGGCTCACTGCCAAGGAAAATATTTTCCATAACGGACAATTCATTCACCAGGTTAAGCTCCTGATGTATAATTGCAATACCGGCTTTTTCAGCATCTTTTGTCCCTTTGAAAGTGCATTTTTTATTTCTTAAAAGTATATCACCTTCATAATCTGTATATACTCCGCTCAGAACCTTCATTAAAGTTGATTTACCTGCCCCGTTCTCTCCTACCAGAGCAAGCATCTCTCCTTTAATAAGTTTTATATTAACACCATCCAAAGCTTTAACTCCGGGAAATTCTTTTACAATATCTTTCATCTCAAGGATTATATCTGACATAATAAGTACCCCCAGTGTTATTTAGAATCAGTTTCTGCTTCAATTTTCTTTTTAGTGATAACTTCAAGTTTTGTATACTGAAGCTCCGGAACCTTCTCCCCTTTAATAGCTTTAATGGCTGAATCAATGCCTTCCTCACCCATCAGAGTTGGATACTGAGCAACATCTCCAGACATATTACCGTCTAAAAGTGCTTTTTTTGCTTCATCAAGAAAGTCAAATCCTACAAGTTTGACCTGCTTAGATTTACCTGCCTCCTGAATTGCTGACATTGCACCCAGTGCCATATAATCACTAACTGCAAAGATTGCATTTAATTTAGGATTTGCCTGTAAAATATTCTGAGCAACAGTGTAAGCCATATTTCTTTCATAGTTTGCAGGCTGTACAGCTACAACTTTAATTCCTGGATATTTCTTAACAGTATCAAGAAAACCGTTTTTCCTCTGTTCATTGGTAGCAGCACCAGGCATTCCTTCCACGACAGCCACCTGACCAACACCATGTAATATTTTTTTAATATATTCAGCTGCCAATTCTCCACCGTTATAGTTGTCAGAGCCTATGAAAGTTACAATTTTAACTCCCATTTTTTTCGCTAAATCTCTGTCCACATCTGAATCTATAATAATCACAGGGATACCTGCTTCGTTTGCTCTTTTTATAGCAGGCAGTATCGCTTTTGAAGCACTAGGTGTTAAACATATAGCCTTCACTTTCTGAATAATCATATTTTCTACATACTGCATCTGTTTTTCAACATCAATTTCTCTTTCAGGAGCCTGAACAATCAGGTCATACTGGGGATATTTTTTTATTGCTTCTCTGGCACCTTTTTCCATATTAATAAAATATGGATTATTCAGAGTTTTAAAAATGAATGCAATTTTAGGCCTTTTTGCCTTCTCGCTTTGTTTCACGCCTATATAAATAAGTCCTCCGAAAACAAATATGATAATAATTACTATAGGGATAAAATATTTTCTGATAAATTTACGTGGAATAATTTTACTCTTCCCGCTTCTGAAACTGTCAATCAAAACAGCCAAGATTATAACGAGACCAATAATGACCTGCTGTAGAAAAGAAGATACATTCAATAAATTTAAACCGTTATTTATTACGCTTATAATCAAAGCACCTACAATTGTTCCTGCAATAAAACCATAGCCGCCCATTAAGCTGGTTCCGCCAATTACAACAGCTGCAATAGCAAGAAGTTCATACGTATTACCAGCAGTTGGTTGTGCAGAGTTAATCCTGGCTGTCAGCATAATGGCGGCAAGACCTGCCATTAAACCGCCGATAACATATACCCATACTAAAACTTTTTTAGTTTTTATACCTGATAACCTGGCAGCTTCTTCATTTCCCCCTATTGCATATACATATCGCCCAAACGGTGTTTTTCTTAACAGGATAAAACCTAAAGCATAAACTATAGCTGTAATAATAATAAACATTGGAATTCCAATTATGCTACCATTTGCTATAAACCTGAATGAATCAGAAAAGCCCGATACTGCGCTCCCGTTATTCAACATTAAGGCAGCACCTCTGGCAATACTCATCATACCAAGAGTTACAATAAATGGAGGCAATTTACCTTTGGTTATTAATAGACCGTTAATCAGCCCGCATCCGCCTCCCGCAATAAGACAGATAATCAAAGCGAGCCCCATAGGCATTCCGGAGTGAAGTGCAAAACCGAGCACTATACCTGTAAAAGCTAAAACAGATCCCACTGACAGATCAATACCGGCAGTAATAATAATAAATGTCATACCCGCTGCAAGAACAGCATTAATTGCAGCCTGTATTATTACATTTGTTATATTATTGACTGTAAAAAAACTTGGAGACAAAACCCCAAAAACAACACAGATTAAAATAAAGGCGATCACAACAGGCAAAATTTGCTTAATTGTCTTCATCTAATACTCCCTTTTCATAGAACATTTAATTCAATTATTTTGTGCAAAAAATCATTATTATGTGAAATCCATAGTAACTGGATTAATTTTTGAATACATTTTCCCCTTAAAAAAAAAGCAATATTTTCCCGTTGTTTTATTCTTTAAGAAATTGACTATCTTATCTAATGTTCGACTTTTAATTAACGATTGGCTCAATACTCAAGATATTAAGCCCGAATTTTATATTTATAACAGTACAAATATTATGAGCTAGAATTTTTCTAGCCATTCTATTTGTTAAATGCCACATATCTTTC
>DASCNA010000167.1:0-78254 GCA_036011305.1 Victivallales bacterium | reverse complement strand
AAGTTTATTATTATTTATTTTTTAATAAATAAAACCTTAATTCACTTAAAATTAATATATAATTATACTCTATAAACAAAATATCAATATGGTTTATTTTTTTCAATGTTAAAAAAAACTCGTAAATTAATAAAGTTTTTTTACTTTAAATTACTCCGTTCGAAAGAAACGCCTCACAGTATTGCACTGGCAATAGCATTTGGTGTTTTTGTCGGTTGTTTTGTCCCCCCTGGAGGACATACTGTTATTGTACTACTGTTGGCTTTTATTTTTAAAACAGACAAAATCCTTGCATTTGCAGCTACCTGGATTGCAAATCCGTATACTGTTCCGTTTTTATATCCAACGTTCTGTTTTATAGGTTCTAAAATAATAGGAGCTGGCCTGTCATTTAAAGAGATCGAGAAAATTTTATTGCAGGCAATTCACTCTTTTTCTTTAACCAACTTTGAAATTATTGGTGAAAAACTAGCAATATCTTTTCTTATCGGGGGATTTATTTTTGGAGTAGTATTTGGCTTATCAAGCTACTTTATTACATATTTTCTAGTTATTAGCTATAGAAAAAGAAGAGCAGAAAGAATGAAAAACAAAATATTAGTCGATAATAAATAATATAATTTTTTCTTTCATTTTGAACTATATTTTTATACTTTTAATAAATCAAATGAATTAATTTGTTGAATTTAGAATATAATGAAACATATTTAAGAATATTTATTTGTCCCCTTTATTTTATCAATGTAATTATGTTTAGAAAAACCCTTCGAATTTTTAAAAAATATTACTATAGGTTGCTCCGTTCTGATGGAAGTCCTCATAGTATAGCTTTGGCTATTGCACTGGGGTTTTTTATCGGATGCTTAATTCCTATCGGAGGGCAGACAGTAATAATAATAATTCTGGCAATTATTTTTAGAACTGATAAAGTACTTGCATTTGCCGCTACCTGGATCTCAAACCCTTATACTGTGGTAGTTATGTATCCTATTTTCTGCTATGTAGGAGCAAAAGTAGCTAGGACAGGTCTTACTTTTGCATATATTAATGAGCGGATAGCCGGTATAATACATAACTTTTCATGGCATGGATTATTTAGCCTGGGATCTGATCTGGCACTTTCATTTTTAGTTGGAGGGTTTATCTTTGGAGTAATTATAGGAGGAATCGGTTATTTGTTTACTTATATACTTGTTGTTAAGTATAGAAAAGTAAAAGAATTAAACCTAAGAATTAAAAAAGTCAAAAGATATAAAGAACTTAAAAAGAAAAGAAATAATATTTAAATTTACTATAAACATTAGGATTTTTTATGACACTCACAAAATATGGTATTAAAGAATGGCTTGGTACAGGAATTATAGCATTTATAATAATTATGATCTCTGTAGCTCTTGCTGGAATATTCAGCTTATATTTTTTCTATATAATAGCCTTTATTGTATTCATTATCTGGGTAGCAATAGCTGCTTTTTTCAGGAGTCCAATCAGAATAATACCTGAAAATTCAGAATTGCTGATTTCCCCGGCAGATGGTTTGGTAAAAGACATTGAAGTGTTAGATGATTGTGATTACAGTTCTTACTTTGATAATAAGCCTGTGCTACGTATAGGTATTTTTCTTTCTGTTCTAAATGTTCATCTTAATAGAGCCCCTTGCGATTTGAAGGTGATTGATATAATCTATAAAAAAGGGAAATATTATGATGCTAGAGATGATAGAGCCGGAAAGGAAAATGAATCTAATATAATTATAGGGGAAGCAAATGCAGCAAACATTTCTTTTCCAATTGGAATAAGGCAGGTATCAGGCGCAATTGCCAGAAGAATAGTATGTGCCACTCAAATATCTGACAGTTTAAAAAAAGGTGAAAAATATGGAATGATTAAATTCGGATCTAGAACTGAAGTTTATTTACCATATAATGACGAAATAAAAATAAGTGTTAACGTTGGAGATAAAATAACTGCAGGGACTTCGATAATTGCTGAAATAGTAAAATAAGGTTTTATATATGAAGAAGAATGTTGAACCCTTTTTAAAAAGAAATAAATGGTTAAAGTCAGTTCCTAATATTTTGACCGTATGCAATTCTTTATGCGGTTTTGGGGCGATACTATTTGCCCTTCAGGCCTATAGAAATACTGATATGGATGTAGTTTTTATAACTAGTGCCTGCCTGATTTTAGGAGCGATGGTATTTGATACTCTTGATGGTTTTGCCGCTCGTATTTTGAATGCAGCAAGTCTGAAAGGTGTCCAGATGGATTCTTTAGCCGACATGGTGACATTTGGAGTTGCACCTGCTGTTCTTGTAGCTGTTATGGCCCATGTTTATTCTGCAACTCAGTACGGGTATGTTATTGCCTGGCTCTTATGTGCTATTTATTTAGCTACTGCGGCACATCGTTTAGCCAGATACAATGTAATGACTATGGTTGAGAAAAAAAGCGGACAAAAGTTTTATGGCTTACCTTCACCTGGTGGTGCAGCAGCAGTCTGTTCTTTAGTTATTCTGTTTTGCAGTACCAATATAGATCCACATCATTTCTGGGTTAAAATTCTACCTTACTATGCATGTTTGATGGGGATATTAATGGTAAGTAATATCAGATTTCAGCATATGGGAAAATGGCTTATTAATGCAAAAAGAAACAAAATCAGATTTTGTCTGCTGCTGGTTGTGCTTGTACTTCTTTTATTAGATCCTGTTGCATGTGTTGTTATTGTAATTAACGGATATGTAGTCTGGGGAATTGTCCGTGATATATCTATAAGAATGAATCGAAGGAAGAAAATGAAAGAATTAAGAGGTTAATTCTTAGCACATGTTTTTATACAATAATAATTATATGTATTACTCAATTCCTTTTTGAATTACGTTAAAATTGAGTCTTTTTTATTTTAAAAATAGTATTATATTATATTGCTTTTTCCGGTTTTGATATAATCTTAATTCTCAACTAAATCAGTTTTGTGAATTAATTTTTAAGGAGATACCTTTATGACATTCGATTCTATTAAACAAAAGGTAGATAATCTTTTGAGCAACGCCCTTGAATCAGCGGCTGTATTCAGCCAATTGGATCAAAAACAAACAGATAAAATAGTAAAAGCTGTTTATAAGGCGGCTTTTAAAAATAGAGTTAAGCTTGCTAAAATGGCAGCAGAAGAAACAGGTTTGGGAAAATGGGAAGATAAAGTAATTAAGAATGTTGTTGGTTCTCATTTTGTTCATGAAGATATAAAAGATCAGAAGACAGTAGGAATTATATCTGATAACAAAGAAACAGGTATTATGGAAGTAGCACAGCCTCTTGGGCCTATTTTAGCCATTATTCCTGTTACAAACCCTACTTCGACGACTATTTTTAAAATATTAATAGCTCTGAAAAGCCGTAATCCTGTGATCATAAGCCCACATCAGAAAGCAATTGGATGTATTGCCGAAACGGCCAGAATTTGTTATGAAGCTGCTTTAAAGGAAGATGCCCCGGAAAATTGTATTCAGTGGACTCTTGAAGAGGCATATGACCATGCAACTTTTGATATTAAAAAACATTTTGCTGAAACTACTGCTATTATGACACACAGAGATTTAGCTGTGATAGTTGCAACCGGAGGCGGTGGTGTTGTGAAAGCAGCATATACTTCAGGTACTCCTGCTTATGGAGTAGGATCTGGAAATGTACCTGTTTTTATTGATAAATCTGCAGATATACCGTTTGCAGTAAATCAGATTTTTATATCGAAGACATTTGATAACGGGACAATTTGTGCAAGTGAACAGGCTATCATTGTTGAAGAAGTTATTGGTGATAAGGTAAAAGAGGAATTTGAAAAGCATGGCGGTTATTTTTTAAATGAATCTGAAGTTAATGCTGTCGAAGCTATTGCTCTTGATAAAGAACGTAATGTTATGAGTGCTGATGTTGTCGGTCAGTCTGCTCAGAAAATAGCAAAAATGGCTGGAATTTCAGTTCCTGAAGACGTAAGAATTCTTATGGCTCCTCTTGATTCAGTCGGTGATGAACACCCTTTATCATCTGAAATATTATGTCCTATTCTAGCATATTATGTAAAAAAAGATTTTTCTGAAGCCATTGCTACTTGCATGGATCTTAACTATCATGGAGGAATGGGGCACTCCGCAAGTATTCATGCTAATGATGAAAGTGCTATAAGAGAATTTGCTAAACAAATGAATGCAGGAAGAATACTTGTTAATTCTCCTTCATCTCAGGGTGCAGTAGATGGAATATTCAATAAACTTCATACTTCTTTGACTTTAGGTTGCGGTACTACTGGAAAAAACATTACTACAGATAATATTACAGTTAAACATCTGATAAACATACAGCGCGTTGCCAGACGACGTGTTGATGAAAGATTTTCTAATTTTGATGCTTCTTTGTTTTATGATGAATCATTGAGTACAAAAGAATTTGAAAAAAAATACAATTTAAATTATTAATTTGAAAAAATTACTCTGGAGGTATTAAATGTCTGTTGAATGTGTAAATGAATGTGCTGGTAAAACTATCTGTAAATTTGCTGGTAGAATGGATACTACAAAATGTATAGATGCGGAAAGAAAAATTATGCAGGCTATAGAAGGGGCTGATGAGATTGTTTTTAATCTTGATGGTGTTGAATATATTGCATCTTCTTTTCTGCGTTTGTGTGGAAAAGCTTCTCACAAAGTACATTCAGGAAATTTTTCCATTATTAATGTTGCACCTTCAGTAAAAAAAGTTTTTAAAATAGCCGGCTTGGCTGAAAGACTTAACCTGATTTAGATTATTTTATAAAAAGTTTCTTGAAAATATTGGAAACTTTTTATATTTCTTTTACTTATGAGATATATAAGTAACTTACTTGATTTCTTTTATTGAAGTAGATAAAATATAAATATATGTCAAAATATAAAATTTCTTTTGGATTATAAATATGAATGTTGTAGTTGAACAAGCATGCTTTGAAAAGTTGGAAGTTTTAATAGATTTCATTAAAGATATAGCTATTAAAAATAATTTCAATGAAGCAGAAACCCTTGATATTGTTCTAGCTACAGAAGAAATTTTGGTTAATATAATAAGTTACGCTTATCCTAAATTAAAAGGCGAAATTAAGATAGAATGTGACTATATTCCGAATAGTAATCAATTGATAATAATATTTACAGACGATGGTATTAAATTTGATGTAATGGGTGTTGATGAGCCTGATATTGATACGCCTTTAGAAGATAGAAAAATTGGTGGCATGGGAGTTTTTCTAGTTAGAAATGTTATGGATAATGTACATTATATACGTAAGAATAAACAAAATATACTCACTATTTCTAAATTTAATTCATAAATTGAATGCCACTCCTGCATAAAAAGCCCATAGGTCTTAGAAAACGAATAATTCTTTCCTATATTCTATTGATATGTATTGTTGGAACACTGTTTTCTGTAATACATTTTCTTACATCTCTTAAACAGACAAGTAAACAGACGAGTGAGGCTGTAAAATCAATCAGAGAACTAGAAGACGCTAACTTTAAGCATCAGGTGGAGATCTTGCGTCCGCTTGTTAAACAGTATGTGTTTGATAATGTCTATAATGTGGCACAAAGAATATCACGGATTATTAGTAGAGACAAATTAGATACTTTAAAACAAGTTGAACAAAACAGACTGTTAAGAGAAATAGCTATACAGCCTATTATTATTCATAATGTCAGTGTCGGTCATATGGCACTAATCAATAAATCAGGCGATATAGTATTTAATCCTGATAAAAATATGGAAAATAGTAATATTAAAGATTATATATTTTCTAAACGTAAATTGTTTGAAATATATGAAAATGCTATAAAATCAAATATTTATAGTGGAAGCTCAATAATTGAAATTCCAGATGGAGACAGTACTGAAAAAGAAATTTATCGATACTGGCTTTTTATTCATGTGCCAGGAACAGATTACTATATTTACGGAACTGTCTCAATAAATAATTATCTGGACCCTATCATGATTAAAATTAAAGAAAGGGAAAAATTTGAGATTAATGATCTAAATAAACAGATCAATAAAGAATTTTATCAGACCTGGCTTATTATCAGTTTGATTTTTCTGTTGGCGTTTTTAATCCTTTTTTTAGTAAGCATTATAATAGGATTATGGTTATCTGGTGTTTTAGTTAAACCTATTATAACACTAAAAGATGCAGCTATAAAAATGGGGGAGGGAAATTTTGATGTGGAAGTGGAGGAATACGGCAGTATTGAGACTATTCAACTTGCAAAAACTTTTAATCAACTGGGTTCCAATCTTAAAAATTATTTAATAAAACTGGAAAAAGAAATTGTTGCTAGAGAACAGATAGAAGGTGAACTTGATATAGCGAGAAAAATCCAGAAATCAATATTACCGCATTTGACTTCAGAGTTCATAAGATCGGAATTTTCCATAGTAGTTGATTTAATCCCTGCTAAAGAAGTTGCAGGAGATTTTTATGATTTTTTCTATATAAACGATGAACAAACAAAATTGGCAGTTCTCATTGGGGACGTATCTGGTAAAGGGGTACCTGCAGCATTTTTTATGGGAATATTGAAAACTATAGCAAAAAATATGTGCAAATATGAAACAGATAACCCCGGTAAAGCGCTTAATTATATTAATAATGCAGTATGCAGTGAAAACAAAGAAAAAATGTTTGCGTCAATTTTTTTATTATATTATGATATCCCTACAGGAAATTTTAAATATGCAAATGCCGGTCATCATAATGCAATAATTCTAAACAGAGAAAAAAATACAATTCGGGAATTTGGTATTCTCGGTGATGTCTTAGTAGGTTTCTTTGATGATGTTGAATATGGTTTTGAAACCGATCATCTAGAACCAGGAGAAAAGATGATATTATATACTGACGGTATTACTGAGGCTTTTTCAGGTAGGAATGAATTTTACGGAGAAGAAAGACTGCAGAAAATTTTGATTAATAATAGTGATGAACCAGTGGAAAAACTGTGGGAAAAAGTAATAGATGATGTAATGGAATTTCAAAAGAATGTGCTATTTGATGATATAACTTTATGTGTTTTTAAACGATCTGATGATGTATAACTTTAATGCTATTCAGTACTGTTAATTTAATTAATATTTTAATTTTCGATCAAAAACTATTTACTTTCCGGAAATATTTAATATGATTCCTATTATACAAGTCATAATAAATTTCTTATAATGTTTCTAGAAAGGAAAATTATGTTTAATAAGCCAATCTTTATTTTATTAAGTCTGCTTTTGCCGTTTACTCTTTTATCTGAAAACAAAGGTGCTGTTATGAATAAGTACGATAGTAAGATAAAAGCATTAATGAAAAAAATGACTTTAAATGAGAAAGTTGGACAACTGGCCCAGTATTCTGGTAAAAATGTAACAGGTACAAGTGTAGCTCATAAAGCTGATTTAGAATTGATAAGAGAGGGAAAAGTAGGCTCTTTTCTTAATATAACAGGCTATGCAAATACTATGAAACTGCAGGAGACTGCAGTTAAAGAATCAAGGCTTGGAATACCTCTTCTTTTTGGACTTGATGTTATTCATGGATATAAAACTATATTTCCTGTACCTCTTGCACAATCTTGTACCTGGGATATTAATATGCTTACCAAGGCACAGAAAATTGCGGCAGATGAAGCATCGGCTTCAGGTGTTAACTGGGTCTTTTCTCCTATGGTAAATGTATCGAGAGATCCAAGATGGGGTAGAGTTGTAGAAGGTTTTGGAGAGGATACATATCTGACAACTCTTATGGCCGTTGCTTTTATAAAAGGTTTTCATGGTGAAAGTTTGTCAGAGAAAAACACCGTACTTTCCTGTATCAAACACTATGTGGCCTATGCTCTGGTGCAGGCCGGAAGAGAATACTGGACTGTTGATGTTTCCAATAGGACTTTATGGGAAACATATATGCCCTCGTATAAAGCGGCTGTAGATGCAGGAGTAGGCTCTATTATGCCGTCATTTACAGGAGTTGATTCTATTCCTATGACTGCAAATAAATATCTGATCAATGATATTTTAAAAGATAAATGGGGATTTAATGGTATTGTTGTATCAGACTGGAATGCAATTGATGAACTTATTAATCACGGAGTCGCAGGCAATAAATACCAGGCTGGAAAACTTGCTATAGATGCTGGTGTTACGATGGATATGGTAAGTGGTATTTATAATGAAGAGATTCCGAAACTATTGAAGGACAAGAAAATATCTGTAGAACAACTAGATAAATTAGTATATGAAGTATTAAGTAAAAAGTTTGAACTTGGATTGTTTGACAATCCATATCTTTATAATGATAAAACCAGAGAAAAAGCAACGGTTTACTCTGAAATTAATAGGCAGTATTCAAGAAAAGTTGCGCAGAAATCAATTGTATTGCTGAAAAACACTAATAATATTCTCCCCCTCAAAAAAAATATCAGTAATATTGCTGTTATCGGACCTTTAGCAGCGGATAAAGGTAACCCGCTGGGGCCATGGAGTGCTAAAGGAATGCATAATAGTGCTGTATCAGTACTGGAGGGAATAAAAAATGCAGTTTCTTCAAATACAAATGTATACTATGCTAAAGGGTGTAACATAAAGGGTGATGACAAGACTATGATCGAAGATGCTGTCAATACTGCTAAAAGAGCTGATATTGTGATAGCTGTTGTTGGAGAAGAGGCTGTGATGTCAGGTGAAGCTGCATCAAGAGCATTTATTGATTTACCAGGCGTGCAGAAAGAGCTTCTTCAAAAACTTTATGACACCGGAATACCGGTGATTGCGGTCTTGATGAATGGAAGACCTTTGACAATAAACTGGACAAAAGAGTATATTCCGGCGATACTTGAAACCTGGTTTTTAGGAAGCGAAGCTGGAAACGCAATAGCTGATGTAATTTTCGGAGACTACAATCCATCCGGAAAGTTAACAATGACTTTTCCTTATGCCGTAGGTCAAATACCAATTTACTATAATACTAAACGTTCAGGGAGGCCTGAGACACTGAAAACTAAGCATGATAAATACGTATCAAAGTATATTGATATACCTAATGCCCCGTTATACCATTTTGGCTACGGTTTGAGTTATACAACTTTTGAATATTCTGAGATATCTTTGAGTAAAAATAAGATTAAATCTAATGAAAGCATTAATGCAACTGTTGAAATTACCAACACTGGCAAATTTGCAGGTACAGAAACGGTTCAGCTTTATACACATGATGAAGTTGCATCTGTAACCGTTCCGGTAAAGGAGATGAAAGGTTTCAAACAAATCTACCTTAAACCTGGTGAAACTCAAAAAGTAACTTTTACTATTATGCCAGATGATCTGAAAATTTATAATTACAAAATGGAAAAAGTTTTAGAGCCGGGATATTTTGACGTATTTATTGGAGGAAGCTCTGCTACTAAGAATAGAAATAATTTTGAAATTATTAAATAAAAAATTAGTATATTGAGTCACAGTAAGTGACTCAATTAAATGATATATTTTTTTAAGATACTTCTCAGCTCATTATCGTAATAAAACTGCATGCTGTTTGTATATATGGCAGAAGTATGTGGTGTTAATAACACATTGTCTAAACTCCATAGTTCCGATGATTTATCAGGCATATCATTTAAACCGTTTGTAACATCCAGATAAGCACCGGCTATTTCATGAGTTTTCAAAGCATGAATTAATTCATGCTCCTGCAGGCAATTACCTCTACCGATATTATACAGGTAGGCGCTGTCTTTCATCATTTTGTAGTGTCTGCTCTTAATGATCTGATTGGTAGATTCAGTCTTTGGAAGTATCAAAACTATATGATCTGAATTTTTTAAAGCGGTGTCTAAGCTGTTATTGTTAATAAGCTTTGTTCCTAATTCATCTGTGCCTGATTCATATTGTCTTTGTAACCCGGTTATATTGCTTCCGAATAATTTTATCAGTTTGGCACACTCTTTACCTATTTTTCCATAACCTAGTATTAGAAAGTTCTGATCGCCTAATAACCTTCTGCTGCAAAATAATTCTCTATCCCAAATTTTGTTTTGTCTATTGAGTATTGCTTTATCAATTTTATTGTTAAAACTTAAAATAGAAGATAATAATGTTTCGGCCATTAATCTGCCATGATAGCTGCCATAAATATTTATAATTTTATTATATGGATCTTCAGGTACCCAATCCCTGCCGGCAGATGGAGAAATTATTACTTGTAGAGTTTTAGTTTCTTTATATAAGTCAATATAGAATTTCCAAGTTATGAGAATATCCAGTTTATTAATATTTTTGTAAAGTTCATCTTTTGTATGAATAAAACGAATATTAACTTTAGGGAAATCGTTATTAATTTTATCTGCTATTTTACCTAAATTCAGCGCAGACAACGAGTGTTTTAGGTATATACCGATATTATTTCTATTTGAATTCATTATAAAATATTCGACTTACTTGGTTTGCTTATTTAAATTAAATATAAATTTTAATCACATGAATACTAATTTAATTATTTTTTTTAAATTTGAAGTTATAATTTAATTTTAAGTTATATTAATTCGTCATATTTAGTTATTAACTGAAAATATAAGTCAAAAATAATAAGTTGAAATTTAATATAAAATGACGAATTATGAGTTACTGATTTAAATAATTCGTAATAAGCATAATAATTATAATATTAATTAAGGAGAGTATCTTTTGTATGCAGGCTATTAAAAATGGTAAAGCTGCTGCTTTAATTAATGAATTCGGCGCAGAACTGAAATCATATAAAATAAAAAGTGAAGAATTAATTTGGCAATCTGACCCTTCAATCTGGTCGGGCAGTGCTCCGATACTATTTCCCGTTATCGGGAGACTGAAGAAAAAGAGTTATTTATATAATGGAAAAGTTTATAAAATGCCTAAACACGGTTTTGCTACAAAAAACTTTTTTGATGTTGTAGATAAATCTGAATCATCAGTCAGACTATCATTTGAATCAGATGAAGAAGTGAAGGTATTTTACCCATTTGATTTTAAATTTGATGTAAAATTTTCTATTCTTGAATCGGGTAGACTTACGGTAGATTATGAAGTTCGAAATAATGATTCTGTTCTTATGTATTTCAGTATAGGCAGCCATCCAGGGATAAATATTCCTACTGAAGATTCAGTTCTAGATGATTATTATATTGAATTCGAAACTAATGAAACTCTATATCCGTATAAGCTGGTAAATGAACTGCTTGAAAGACAGGAGATACCTTATTTATCCGATGAGAAAATAATTAAACTACATAAAAATATTTTTAACGAAGATGCATTGATTTTTACAAATGTAAAATCCAGAAATATTTATGTTAAAAATAATAAGACTGGAAGAAATGTAAAAGTAGGGATAACTAATCATCCTGATTTGGGAATATGGGCTAAACCGTCAGCATCTTATGTATGTATTGAACCGTGGTTCGGGCATGATGATCCTGTTGATGTTTCAGGTCATATTGAAAATAAACCAGGTATTCTTACATTAGAGCCGGGCAATGTATTTAAAACAGGTTATTCCATAGAATTAGCTTGAACATAAATTTAAAAATGTGAAGAAACTTTTATAATACGGTAATTTAAATATTACGTATTTGAGATGGAGATAATAATGGGTATTTATATAGGACTTGATATTGGTGGAACTAAATTGATGGCCGCCGGTTATGATGAAAAATTTAATGAACTTGACCGCGTTAAATATCCTACTCCTAAAGGTTTAGATGAAGGAATTGACTTACTACATAAAATGATATCGCAGATTAGTAATAATAATAAAATAATGGGTATTGGTGCTGCTATTGGCGGACCGCTTGATGTAATAAAAGGTATTGTCTCCCCTTTACATCAGCCTGAGTGGAGAGATATACCGCTTAAAGATATTATGGAAGAGAGGTGGAATGCACCTTTTTTTGTTGATGTAGATACAAATGCTGCCGCTCTAGGCGAATACCATATTGGAGGATATAAGGAGAAATATTTTTTATATATTACTATAAGCACAGGCATGGGTGGCGGATACCTTGTGGACGGTAAAATTTATGAGGGGAAATGTCACCCTGAAGTAGGCCATCAGACTGTAAATTACAGATGTAAGCATCCTGAAAATATTAACTGCGAATGCGGTGTTGTAGATTGCCTGGAGTCAATTGTCTCTGGTAATGGGATTAGAAGAATATATGGAAAACCTGCTGAGCAACTGAATGCTGAAGAATGGGATGAAGTCGCATATAATTTAGGTCAAGGATTAAGAAATATAGCCGCCATTCTTGCGCCTGAATTGATTGTTTTAGGAGGTGGAGTAGCTGTAGGAGGAGGGAAAGGATTTCTTGATAAAGTTAAAGAGTATATGAGAAGTCACGTTCAGTTGGTTCAGGCTCCTGACGTTCAGCTTTCCTGTCATGGATATGATACAGCGCTTATAGGTGCTGCTTATATTGCTAAAGGAAATTGTATTTAATTATATTTATATTGATACAGTTTCTCGTTTAATACACTTTGTTTTAGGTAAAACTATGTTATGTACATGATATAATCATGTAGAACTGCTTGTGGTAACGTTATTTTTTCTCTATTTCAGGTTGATAAAATCATTATCTCGAATATTGTAAAAACTTTCGTTTTTAGATTAAACTTCAGGAAAACAATATTCAAGATGAAGGAAAAGTGCCACGCAGTTAGCAGAATAGAATACCATAAATTTTTAGCTCAATATTCAGCTAAGCTTATGGAAGGCGCAAGATATTATTTTGATGATCCTGAACTTAATAATCTCAACCGGCTCTTATCCTCATATGAAGAATATTTCATTGATGAGAAAATTTTAGAACTGTAATCTATCCAGTATTATTCCCTGATATAAACTTTATACAATTATTTTATATTTATTAACTTGTATTGATAAATAGTACTATTAAATTGATAGTACTATTAAAAATAATAAAATTGAATAAGTATAAAACAATAATTAAATAAAGGGGTAAAGGAAACATGAAAAAAATAACATTAGTATTATTTGCTGCTGCTTTCTTAGGATGTTTTATAACAAGTGCAGCTGTAATAAATCAGCAGGGAAATATCAAAAATAATCAAAATATTGAGCAGTTGAATACTCAGATTACTGCGCAATATATGAAACTGATAAATGACGTAAAGCCAAAAACAGTCGCTATCCATAATGAAGACTGTTCTATGATTGATGTTACAAAAGGAATCAAGAACAATAAGAGTCTTGAATCGTTGAATATAGAGACTACTGCTCTTTATACAAAACTTGATAACGAAGTAAATACAGATACAGGTAATCTAAAAAATAGTTAGTTAATTGTATATTTTAATTTTAAATTGATTTGATAATTAAAGGAATGTTTTAAATGAAAAAAGAAGAAGCTTTAAAACAGATTGAAGCAATTAACGCAGTAATTAATTCCAGTAATAAAATATTGTTTTCTGGGAAGAGGCTTATTGTCTCAGGTATAATACTACTGTTTGTACCCCTTATTGAATATATAACTTGCTATTTCACTTTTGGAGTGAAAATTTTAGGAAATCCTGTAATAAATATTATTATTCAGATTATTTTCTTTTATTTAGTATTTTTTGTCTGCATTCACATATCAAAAAAGAAGAATGAAGTAAAAAAGCAGATTAAAAACCCTATTATTGCTAAAGCATTTGGAATTCATAACACAATTATTATTGCAATGTTTGCTTCAGCTATAGTATTGGCTGCAATTGGTAGTGGAGAATTAATATTTCCACTTATCTATATATTTTTAGGATTACTTTTTAACTTATTCGGTCGTTTTACTAATAAAGTAGTTACAGTGATTTCATGGTCATACATAATTCTCGGACTACTGTATATGGGGGTGGCTAGCTACAGTTTCTACCTGTGGATGGTATTTATGGTTTACCTTGGGATATCTTATATAATAATGGGAGCATCAATTAAAAATAGCCAAGGGTGATGATAATGACTGATATCGAATTAAAATTAGATGAACTCATTCACCAACCGGTTAGGACAAAAATAATGGCATATCTGATTAATACGAAACAATGCGATTATACAGATTTAAAAAATGCATTAGGACTTTCAGATGGTCATATGAGTACACATATGAAAAAACTAATAGCTGGGGATTATGTAAAAGTAGAAAAAAAGTTTGAAAAAAATAAACCTAAGACAACCTATCTGATCACAGATAAAGGAAAAAAAAATTTTAAAAAATATATTGAAACATTAACAATGATAATTAATCAATAAATGGAGAACCATGTGTAAGCATAATCATTCATATAGAGGACACGGGAGTATCGGAGGAATAATTCTGGTCATTATCGGAGTATTGGCTCTAATAAATATTTATTATCACATATCTGCTCCTGTCTGGCCATGTATTATTATTGCTGTCGGAATTTTAATAATAGTAAAAAATTATAATTTCAAAAGAAATAAACCGAAAACAAAACAATATTTTAATAGTACTGAAAGTTAATAATTCTCTATAGATAAGAAAATTTTTCTGGCTAAAACAAGCTGGAATACAGGGAGGCACCAATACTTCAGATTATGTATTTATGTTACAAAATTAATGTAATTTTCGATTACTTGAATTTTAAGGTTTATTAATCTTTATTTACTCTTTTTTTTCTCACATATCTGTGCATGAGGAAACCGATAATTATAAAAATAACAGGACAGCCAACTAAAATCAGTTCATATTTAAGAGCAGATTCTCCAGGGGGCGGAGATAGAATAGGTACCAAAATAGTAACCAGTGTAGTAAATATTACTATACATCCTGCAATTATAGCACCAGTACTGCCAAACGGCATTTTAAAAGGTGCATGTTTATATTTTTCTCTATCTTTAAATTTCATTTTAAAATATGCAAATACTAGAATAAGGTATGGAATGAATAATAATATTGTTCCCGTGAGAACAAGCGCTGCATAAATTAATTCAATTGTAGAGAGTAGATTTGTAGATATCATTATTACTGTAATAATTATACCCTGCATAATTACTGCTTTATAAGGTACATCATTTTTGTTTCTTTTGATAAATATTTTCGGAAGGCTTTTCTGGTCATTGCCGTCTACGAAAAAACGAGTAGTGGCTAATAGTACAACAGTACAGCCTGCAAATGGAGCAAGAAAAATCAGCAGGCACAGGGCTTTTCCGAGAAATGCTACTTTCATTTCTTTTGTAACATGTATAATATCCACTAAAATACCGCTTGCTGCGCCAATATCAGATGGAGCAAGAACAAATGTTAATGCAACGGTACCGAGTATGTATGCAAAACATACACAAAAACCTGATATGATTATAGCTCTAGGATAGTCTTTGATTGGATTTTTCATAGAAGTTGCAAACGGAGATGAGAGTTCTACGCCGGCAATGGCAAGTGCCAGTGTAGAGAGGAACATGAGGTTGGAGCTGTTAAAATCAGGTATCCAGTTGTGTAGTGAATAGTCTGTGGGAATCGGAACTTTCAGTATAAATACTGAAGCAGCCCCTAAGGCCAGGATTGCAAATATAGGAATTATGTTGCCGAATAGCCCCCCGAGTTTTGCAAATTTAGATGTAGCTTTATCTCCATGCAGGGCAATAAAAGTAATAGACCAGTATATTACAATAACGAAGATTGTTACATAAATTTTGCTGGATGCAATTTTTGGATATAATGCATAGGCAAAAGCGATTGATGTGAATGTCAGAATTGCCGGATAGTAGAAGTACCAGCTTACATAATATAGCCAAGAAGCAAAAAAAGATGTTTTCTCTCCGTATACTTGTTTTATCCATGACATCATTCCCCCTTTTTCATCAGGGAACAGAGATGCAAATTCTGCACATATCAAAGCCACAGGTATAAAAAAAAGAAATGCTGCCAGTACCCATAAAAGAATTGCTCCTGCACCGTATTTACCTGCTGTTGAAAACCATCTCACTCCAATAAGTGCTGCTATATTAATAAAAACAATATCTCCAACAGTTATATATTTCTTTTTCATATATTATCCTGTAATTTGAAATTATATTTATAACTTAAATTATAAATGATTTATGCTATTTTGCATAGGTGATCACATATAGTAATTCTTAGTTATTTTATATACTGATTGAGACTGGATTTTTTTATGATTCAAACCATATTAATATTTGCTTTTGTACACAGTTAATTAAGAAGAAATATTTATTACAGCAGGGTGATTTGACATGAAAGAGAAACAGTTAGAAACAATTATAACGCATTACGGAGAAGACAGAACAGAACACGTAGGCGCAGTCGTTCCACCGATATACCAGAATTCCCTTTTTACTTTTCCTGACTGGGAAGCTATCGATAAAGCTTTTGATGATCCAGTATCAAACTGTATATATACAAGAGGGAAGAATCCTACTGTATCCTTAGCTGAGGAAAAACTGGCTAAGATTGCAGGAGGTGAAAAAGCTAAACTGTTCAGTTCAGGTATGGGGGCTATAACTTCTGCTATTATGCATTATATAAAATCAGGAGATCATGTAATTACCCTCAATAATATATATGGGCCTGCAAGTAACTTTTTCAATTCTTATCTCAGTAAGAAGTTTAATGTTGAAATTACATATATATCTGGAACAAAAATTGAAGAATTTGAGCAGTCAATAAGAGAGAACACTAAACTAATATATATTGAAAGTCCTGCAACAGCAGTATTTTCCCTTCAGGATATTACTGCAGTTGCTGAATTGGCAAAGAAAAACAATATTAATACTATTATTGACAATACCTGGGCTACTCCGGTTTTCCAAAAACCTATAGAAATGGGTATTGATTTAGAAGTACATTCCTGCTCTAAATACATAGGAGGGCACAGTGATATAGTTGCTGGAGTCGTAATTGGAAAGGAAAAAGACATTGATGAAATCTTTCTTGGAGAGCATGCACTTTTTGGTGCAAAGCTAGCTCCTTTTGAAGCATGGCTTATTACAAGGAGCCTCAGGACTCTTCCAATTAGAATGCTGAAACATCAGGAAAATGCTGCAAGGGTTGTTGCATTTCTCAAGAGTCATAAGAAGATAAAAAGTGTGCTTTATCCAGGACTTAGTGATTTTCCTCAATACGAATTAGGAAAGAAACAGATGACAGGTTACACTGGATTAATGGGGTTTGAAATAGCTTCGGAAAATCTTCAGGAAATAAAAAACTTTTTTAATGCACTGGATATTTTTAAAATCGGTGTAAGCTGGGGGGGGCATGAAAGTTTGATTTTTGCACCTGCAATAGGATATTTGAAGGAGCTTCCACCTGAACAATTCAAGAATATGGGGATTTCTCTGGGGACAATGAGAATCTCTGTCGGCCTGGAAAATGCAGATGATCTAATTGATGATCTCGAGAATGCACTTAGGCAGATTAACTAAATATCTCGCCAGACAATAAATACCTTAATAAAATGCATACTGCATTAAAAAAGGTATTTATATTTTTACATTTTTTCTTTGTTAAGGTCTTTTCAAACTTATCTTTAATGCTGTAAATGACGGGATGAAATGTTTACATATTTTTTTTAAGTAATTTGATCTGAAAATAAATATTTAATAAGCAGTTTGTTAAAAATAAGGTAGAAGAATGTCTTTAGAAAATAAAAATATCACTATAAAGGTCAGCTTTACCGGTTTAATTGACGTTAAAAATTTTAATAGTGATTCCAATCTTTCTGTAAAATCTAAGTCTACTATTAATGATGTATTAGGAGTATTAGGTATAAGGCCGCAGCATAAAAGATTTATTATCACACTGATAAATGATAATAAAGAACGTTTAACCTATATATTGAAAGATGGTGATCACTTGAGCCTTTTTCTTCCTGTGGGAGGGGGCTGATGAAATCTTCTGAATCTTACCTGAAGGAGTTAACTGCTAAAAACAATAAAGGTTTAACTGAGAAACTATTAGGTTCAGTAGTCGGTATTGCCGGTTGCGGTGGACTGGGATCAAATATAGCAGTTGCTCTTACCCGTATCGGGATAAAAAAACTCGTTATAGTTGATTTTGATAAAGTTGAACTGTCTAACCTAAACAGACAATATTATTTTGTTGAGGATTTAGGTAAAAATAAAGTAGATGCACTATATGATATTCTGAAGAGAATAAATCCATATGTTGAACTTGAAAAACATTGTGTGACACTTAATAGGGAGAACTTGCCTTCAATTTTTAAAGAGGCTTCTATTGTGGCTGAAGCTTTTGATACAGTCTCTGCAAAATCGATGATTATCGATAGTTTTCTTGAATGTGATAATAAGAACAGATATCTTGTATGCGCTTCAGGGTTGACAGGTATTAATTCTTCAAATCTTATATCAACCAGAAAACTTACTTCAAATATTTATATTTCTGGTGATTTTGTTTCTGAACCTAATGAGGTAGAAGGTCTCATGGCACCACGAGTGAATATTGCAGTAGGGCATCAGGCTAATATGATTGTAAGATTGATTGATGGAGTAGTAGAACCATAAATTTGGTTTATATATATTTTTTTTACTAATTAAATAGGAGATAAGGGTTATGAAAATTAGTGATTTCACATTTCCTTGCTGTGTTGAAGAAGCACAGGCCTGTATGAAAAGTGCCGAAGAAAGTGCTTTTTTTCTTGCAGGAGGAACTTCAATTCGATTTCTTAAAGAATCAGATGAAGAAAAAATTGCGATTGATGTATCAAAGCTGCCTTTTGTAGGAATTGTGAACGAAGAGAATGCCTATGAAATAGGTTCTTTAACAACAATCAATGACTTAATGAAATACAGTGGTAAAGGCTGGGTGCTTGACAGGGTTGCAAAACTTGTGGGAACTCAGCAGATCAGAAATATGTCTACTATAGGCGGAAATATTGCAAGAATATTTTACTGGTCTGATTTTCCTGTGGCCTTGATGGCCTTAAATGCAGAAATTGCTATAAAAGGACATGAATGGTTCACTGTGGATGCTGATACTTATTTTGATAAACAGCCAATTCAGAAACTGATCAATGGAAATATAATCGGTTTTATCGAAATACCTGAAATCACAAAAGGCAAAGGTTTTGCTTATCACAAGGAAAACCGTACTTACAGTGCCTTCAGTACATTGAATGTAGCAGTTTATGCTTCATTGGATGGTGATGAAAAAGTTGAAAGCATTAGAATAGTTGTCGGAGCATGTACTCCGTTTCCTGTTAGACTGAAAAAAGTAGAGGCTCATCTTATAGGCAAAAAAGTAAGTGAACTTAATATAGATAAATTAAGTTTGGCAGAAATTGATAAAATCTCAATTGTTCCTAAAGAAGGTATGACAAAAACATATTGTAGACATTTAATTAAAACAAAAGTAAAAGATGTATTGTTAGAGGCTCTTGCCGAAGCAAAAGGGGATTGCCATGAGTAATAAAATAATAAATTTAGTTGTAAATGGCGTAAAAAAAGAATTTTCTATTTCACCTAATGAAAAACTGTTGGATGTATTGAGACGTGAGGGTTACAAAGGAACTAAGTTCGGTTGCGGCGAAGGTTCTTGCGGCGCCTGTACTGTTTTGCTTGAGGGGAAACCTGTCTATGCATGCATTATGTATGCTTTTCAAGCTGATGGAAAAGCTTTAGATACGATCGAAGGTGTAGGTTCAGCGCAAAATCCTCATAAAATACAGAGAGCTCTGATAGATCAGGGAGCTGTACAGTGCGGTTTCTGCATGCCTGGTATGATTCTTTCAGCAAAATCAATGTTTGAAGAAAACAGTAAGCCTGATGAAGAGTTTATTAGAACTCATATGGATGGTAACCTATGCAGATGTACAGGTTATGAAAAAATATTAACAGCTCTTGAAAACGTAGCTGCTTCAAATAAGTAAAGGTGGTGAATCATGGCTAAGAAAAAATTTAAAGTTGTAAATAGTTCTGTAGAGAAAATAGATTCACTTGCTTTATCTCTGGGAAAACCTATGTATGTAAGTGATATGATGCCGAAGGACGCCCTGCATATTAAAATGCTTTGGAGTCCTCATGCTCATGCTATTATTGAATCAATTGATATTAGCAAAGCTGAAAAAATGCCTGGTGTACATTGTGTCTTATATCATGGAAATGTTCCTAGAATTCCTCATTGCACGGCTGGGCAGGGATACCCTGAACCATCTCCATATGATACTTTTATGTTTGATAAGAAAGTTAGGTTTGTCGGAGATAGAGTTGCTGCAGTAGCTGCAGAAACAGTTGAACAGGCAGAAGCAGCATTAAAAACTATAAAAGTAAAATATAAAATATTGGAAGCTGTTCTTGATATGGATAGTGCTTTGAAAAAAAATGCACCTATTATTCATGATGAAGAAGAAGCATTTGTTCCAATTCCAATCCCTTACGAACCTGAAAAAAATATTGTTGCCAAAGTGGGAATGGAGGCAGGAGATTTTAAACAAGGTTTGAAAGATGCAGATTATACTTTTGATCAAACTTTCGAAACTGCCTATGCACAACACTGTCCAATAGAAAATTATGTATCTCTGGCTCAGTTGGATGATTATGAAAGAATAGTTATCCGTACAAGTACACAGGTTCCTTTTCACTGTAGACGTATTGTAGCTAGTACACTTGATATTCCAGTACAGAAATTAAGAGTTATCAAACCTAGAATCGGTGGCGGTTTTGGAGCAAAACAGGAAATTCTTCTTGAAGACGTAGTTGCTATGGTAACTTTAAGAACAAGCAAACCTGCAATTTGGGAATTCACTAGAGAAGAAACATTTAAAACCGGCAGAACAAGACATCCTATTCGCTTCAGAATGCGTTATGGTGTAAATAAAAAAGGCGAAATAACTGCTCTAGGTATGGATGCAATAAACAATACCGGTGCATATGGCGGTCATGGCTTAACTGTTATGAGTTGCTGCGGTAGTAAAGTATTCCCTCTATATCATGTTGATAATATCCATTTCGATGCAAAAGCTATCTATACAAATCTACCTGTAGGCGGAGCATATAGAGGTTTCGGTGCAACACAGGCATTTTTTGCTGTTGAATCTATGATGGACATTATGGCTGAAAAAATTGGTATGGATCCGCTAAAATTCAGAACAATGAATCATATTCAATCCGGTGAAGGTCATCCTGCCTTTGCAGCCTTAGGTGAAGGAAAGCCAGGAACTCCAATGACTATTGGAAGTTGCTCTCTGCAGAAATGTGTTGAATTAGGTGCAGAGGAAATAGACTGGTCAAGAAGAACAGATCATAAAAAGAAATCAGGCCGTATCAGAAGAGGTATCGGCATGGCTACACTGATGCAGGGATCCAGTGTTCCTGAAATCGATATGGGTGCTGCTTCACTTAAAATGAATGAAGACGGATCTTTTAACCTGAACTGCGGTGCTACTGACTTAGGTACAGGAAGTGATACAGTGATGGCTCAGATTGCAGCAGAAGAACTCTGCACAACGGCTGATAAATTCATTGTGTATTCTTCTGATACTGATATGACACCTTTTGATGTTGGTGCATATGCTTCGAGTACTACTTACTTAAGTGGAGAAGCTGTCAGAAAAACTGCTGCAAAAGTTAAAGAGCAAATCTTAAAAGTTGCAGCTGAAATGCTTGATAAAAAAATAGATCAACTGGATATTAAAGATGCAGAAGTGAGTGTACGTGATGGAAGCGGTAAAGTTTCTTATTCAGAAATATCCAATTACTCTCTTTATGAAAATAATCAGTTTCAGATAGCTGCTACAGAATCTCATTTTACAAAGAAATCACCACCACCATTCTCGGCACATTTTGTAGAGATTGAAGTTGATACAGAAACAGGAAACATAAAAGTATTGAAATATGTTGCAGCTGTTGACTGTGGTACTGCAATTAACCCTATTCTTTGTGAAGGTCAGACAGAAGGTGGAGTATTAAACGGTATCAGTTATGCACTGACTGAAGAGTATCGTTTTGACAAAAACGGTAAAATGACAAACCCGTCGCTTAAAAACTATAATATTTTCTCACTGAGAGACAAACCTGAATTGAAAACTATTCTGGTTCCAAGTTATGAAGAAACAGGACCTTTCGGTGCAAAGAGTGTTTCTGAAATCTGTATAAACGGTGCAATGCCAGCAATAGCTAATGCACTTTACAATGCTACAGGTAAAAGAATTAGAAAAACACCTTTTACTCAGGAAAATGTTTGGAATGTATTAAATGATAAATAATTAAATATTATTATATTTTAATAAACGAGAAACAGATATTTTTAATATCTGTTTCTTTTTTTATGTCTTAATCAATAGTACTGAAATATTATAGGCCTAACAGGGAAGTCAATATTTTCTTTGTTTAGTAGGTATATTGTCTTGGATAAGAATGATTTTTTCATATTTTTAGATTCTTTTTTATTTTCAATAATTGCTTCACTGGATACATACTTATCCCATTTAGTGCTTATTTTACCTTCGTAAAATCTTTTAGCTCTGCTCATTTATGACCTCCAATAGAATACAATAATTAGGGTTGCCTAATTAATATTATATTTATTTTCCTAAATGCAAATTTAATTAATGATATATATTAATAATTCATTTAATTCCATTGCTTGTAATTTTATAAGATGTAAATAGATTATACCGTTCATTTTATATATGGGACATATTATAATAAAAAATTGAAAATAGGGAATTAAGATGGAGAAATTACGTCATCCGAAAGGATTATATTTCTGTTTTATGACAGAAATGTGGGAAAGATTCAGTTTTTATGGAATTGGGGCATTACTAGTTCTATATCTTACAAAAGGGCTTCATTATGGAGCTGAGGCCGAGATAATTTTTGGAACATATGTTACTTATGTTTATATAACAACTGCTTTAGGCGGTATTATAGCTGATAGACTGATTGGTTATAAAAGATGTGTGCTTCTTGGTGGTACCTGTATTGTTATTGGAAATATTTGTCTTGCGTTAAGCTTTATTCATCCTGTCTTAATTTTCCTAGGTTTGGGTTTTGTTTCTGCAGGAACGGGTCTCTTCAAGTCAAATGTTACTGTTATTGTAGGTAAATTATATGATAGTAGAGAAAAACTTAGAAATAGTGGATTTGCATATTTTTATGCAGGTATAAATATTGGAGCTTTGATTTCTACATTTCTCGTAGGTTGGGTTGGGCTTACTTACGGATTTAATTACGGTTTTGCTTTATCAGCTGTAGGAATGTTTGGTGGTCTTTTTATATTTTTGGCCGGAAGAAAACATTACCCGGAAGTTGTAAATCATTTCAATCCAATTATTAAAACTAAAAAAATACTTTTTTTAAATATCTGGCACTGGATGATTGTAGGAATAGTAGCAATTGCTTTCATATTTGCATATATAATTGCTCACCCTGTAGCAGCTAACTATGTGACAGCTGCATCGCTGGTAATATTGGTTGTATACATAGCTTCTTTCTGGAAAAATTTATCTAAGAAAGAAAAAAAGAATGTATTCATGATTTTGTTCCTTTCAATATTCATGGTTCTGTTCTGGTCTTTCAATAATCAGCAGAGTACAAGTTTCCCTGTATATATTGAAAACTTTGTTTCACATCATATCTTTGGTCTTACTATTCTCACTACTACAATTATGGGAATGTATCTTGTTATATTAACTATTTTGAATCCTCTAATAGCTATGCTGTGGCAGAAGCTTGCTAATAAAAATAAAGAACCTGGCGATGATCTTAAATTTGTATTTAGTCTTGTTTTTATTGGTCTAAGTTTTGCAGTTCTCTGTTTCTCCGCCAAGGCATTGCCAATGAGCGTTGGCCTTATTATGTTTAGTTATATGTTCATGGCAATGGGAGAACTTTGTATATCTCCAGTTGGTTTAGCACTTGTAACAAGGTTGGCTCCTAAACATTTATCATCTACTATGATGGGCATATGGTGGACCATCAGTGCTTATGCTGGCTGGATTGGCGGTTATATTGGAGCAATGGGATTTGGTGGTAAACCTAGTAATGCTTTGACTATAAATACTTTTGACAATGTTTATTTCTGGGTTTTTATAGCTTCTATTGCATTGGCTGCAATATTGCTTGCATGTGTTCCTACTATAAGGAAATTGACTAAAATAACAGAAGGTGCATAATGATTTTTATAGCTAACGATGAAGGAAGATGCGGTGTCCCTACAGCAGCTAAGTTTCTTGCTGAAGGTAATGATTCATTAAGATCTATAATTGAAGGTATTAAACTTGTTGAGTCTAATTCCACTATTAGAACTGTAGGAAAAGGCGGCTGGCCTAATATTTTAGGTGAAGTTGAACTTGATTCCAGTGTTATGGATGGTGATACTCTAAGAACGGGTGCGGTAGGTTCTCTGCGTGGATATGCCCATGCTGTTGAAGTTGCTTATGAAATTATGCAGAGACTTCAGTATGAGATAGTAGTGGGTGCCGGAGCTGAACGTTTTGCTCATGACATTGGTGCTGAATCATGTGAAAACTTAATTGCTGATTCAAAAGAAGTATGGGAACAGCATTTGGAAAAAGTTTTAAATGATACAGAGAAGAAAAACTTTCCGAACGTGCCTCTTTATAAAATAAATTCAGTTGCTGTTGACCCTGAGAAATGTTTTGACACTACAGTTTATTTAGCTAAAGGAATGAACAGTAAAATTTCTGTAGCAGCAAGTACATCAGGATGGGGATGGAAGCATCCCGGCAGATTAGGAGACAGTCCTATTATCGGCGGCGGAGCTTATGCTGATAGTAGATACGGTGCATGCGCCTGCACCCATACAGGTGAAATGACTATCAGGGCAGGTACTGCCAGATCTGTTGTTTTGTACATGAAGATGGGCATGACTGTTGAAGAAGCTGTATATGAAGCTGCTAAAGATCTTAAATCGCTTAAAGGCGGATATCTTGATGAAGTTACTATTCATGCTATAGATAAAAACGACAACTATAAAGTTATAAGCTATAAAGGAAGTGTTCCGGTATTTTACTGGGTGTTTAAAGATGGAATGGAAAGCCCGGTTAAAGAACAGGCTGAATATATTGATTAGTTGTTAAATTGCTAGTTATCAGTAACCAGTCTATAGAACGTTTTAATTAAATTGCTGGTCACTGATAACAGATTATAGTTAATTATTGCCTGTATTTGTTTTCAGGCAATTTAACATTATGAGGTTGTATTATGGCTGATAATATCAAGTTGGAAGTATGTCTCGACAATATAGAATCTATTTTAACAGCTGCTAAAGTCGGCGTTGACAGATTGGAACTATGTGGCTCGCTGGCTGTTGGAGGAATTACACCTTCAGCGGGATTGATAAAATATGCAAAGGATAATACTAATATTTCTTTACATCCTATGATTCGTACAAGAGCAGGTGATTTCTGCTTCAATTCTGAAGAAATTAAAGCCATGGCGAATGAAATTCAGATTTTTTCAGATCTTGGTGCTGACGGTGTAGTTATCGGCTTATTGAATGATGATTTCACTGTAAATTTAAAAGCTACAGAACTATTGTGTAATATTGCAAAAAAAAATAACCTCTGTGTCACTTTTCATCGAGCCATTGACTTTGCAAAAGATTATATTGGTTCAGTCAGACAGTTGTCAGATCTAGGAGTAAATAGAATTCTTACATCAGGACAGGCTGATACTGCAATTAAAGGTATTGATAAAATATCTTTGCTAAATGAGTCATTGCATAAAAAAATTGATATAATGGCTGGAAGCGGAGTTAATGCCTCTAATGTTGTTGAGATTCTTGAAAGAACAAAAGTAATTAATGTTCACTGTTCTGCTTCCAGTAAAGTTAATAGATTTGCAGATTGCAAACTTAAGCTTGGAAGTTCATCTTCTGATCTTGAATATCAGATTACAGATGAGCAAAAACTTACTGAAATAAAAAATAAAGTCAGTTGTTGTTAGGTTTGTATTTGTCTAGTAAGAAATTCAACTAAGTGAAAATTGAATATTGATTACTTATAAATGTTTAGTAGTCAATATTCAAAGTCAATAATAGTTGTTAGCTCTTTTTTACTGGATCAGGTAAATCTTTGTAGATATAATCTGTTATGTCTGCAAAATATCCAAATAGAATATCTTTTTTATCGATAACTCTGACATTAAAATGAGTTTTTAGTACTCTCAGGCCTTTTTTAGGATGGTTATATTTAAATATAGTGGGCTTTTTGTGATTCGCCTGATTTACATAATGCAGCATTCTTTTATGATCTTCTTTATCAATATATTTGCACCAGAGTTTAGTTTCTTTTCTTAAATCTGATTCACTAAGCCCTAAAACATCGTATACTCCTTTCGAAATAAATACATATTCATTTTTGTGCAATTTGGCTGAGAAATAGCAAGTTTCCGGAATTTCATCCAGAGCCAATTCCATAATTTTAATTCTGTAATTTGCATGTTCAATCATTTCAAGGTCAGTTTTATCGACTAAATGACCTATTAAATATTCAATTCCGTCATATTTGTATGTTCTCACTCTGAGGCCGTATAAATGTTCTTTTACTTTTATATTGTTTACAGCAATCTTATTAGAAATGGCTTTATTTTCGGTGTCTCTGATTTTTATTCTTGCTTCTAACGGTATGTAAGTATTAAAGAAGTAATTAATATTTTCTTTGGGAAGATTAAAATGCTGAAAAAATCTTTCAGATGCCAGGACTAAAACATATCCTTTACTGGTTTTCATTTTTAGATATAATAAGCTGGGGCTTTTTAGAAATGCATTTTGATAATAGTTTAACTGCTCCTGAAGATAATCATTTTCTTTTAATATTGTAGTATGCAGAGATTTTATTTCTTTGAGGTAAGATCTGTCTTCAGCTTCAAAGTCATACTTGCTTAGAATATTATCAAGTTCTATTTTTCTTGCATTTAGAGAGAAATTATTTTGGAAATCCTGAAGTTTGGAAATTTCCTGAACAGGCACATCTAATATTAAAGCCAGAATCCTGATATCATTATGTGTAGGAGTAACTTCACCTTTTTCCCATCTCCAGTAAGTTGAAGGATTAATATTGCATATTTCACATATTTTGTTGATTTTTATCTTCTTCTCTTTTCTGATTTTTTTTGCAATAATATGGTAGAACATTTATATCCTCACGAGTTGTTAATTTTATTAATTAATTTTTAACTTAACATCAGTTATAAGTTATTAAATAGCTCATTTGACAATAAAGGCAAAAATAATATGCAATGTGCAATGAAAATATCGGTAGTTTTTCCTCAAAAACTGTATGGGTTTCTCTAAAATTGCTTAATTTAAGAATAATCAAAAAAACAATAATTTATTATTACATTAGTCTATGTAGTTAAAATTACACATTCGATAAATAACCAACACAAAACTCAAGTGGGAGAATTAAAGATGGATAGAATCGGTTTGAATGAGATGATAAAAGAGTTGTCTAAAAAAAGAACTAATGACATGTATTTGAATGACTTTTTTCATACATGGCAGAAAACAGATGATGAGATTCAGGCAACTTATCTGGTAGCAGACCTTCTCAGAGGCATGAGAGAAAATAACATTTCTACTAAAATATTCGAAAGTGGATTAGGTATTTCTTTATTCAGAGATAATTCAACTAGAACTAGATTCAGTTATGCAAGTGCATGTAATTTACTTGGTCTTGAAGTTCAGGATTTAGATGAAGGAAAATCTCAGGTTGCTCATGGTGAAACAGTTCGTGAAACAGCTAATATGATTTCTTTTATGGCAGACGTTATTGGTATTCGTGATGATATGTATATCGGTAAAGGTTATACATATATGAAAGAAGTATCTGAATCTGTTTATCAGGGACATCTTGACGGCGTACTAGAACAGAGACCTACTCTTGTTAACTTACAGTGTGATATTGACCATCCGACACAATCAATGTCTGATGCTCTTCATATAATTAACCATTTCGGTGGAATTGAAAATCTTAAAGGTAAAAAAGTTGCTATGACATGGGCATACTCTCCTTCATATGGAAAACCTCTGTCAGTTCCTCAGGGTATTGTTGGTTTATTAACTCGTTTTGGAATGGATGTTTCATTGGCACATCCTGAAGGATATGAAATAATGCCTGAAGTTGAAGATGTTGCTCGTGCTAACAGTACAAGATGCGGCGGAAGCTTCACAAAAACAAATAATATGGCTGATGCATTTAAAGATGCTGATATCGTTTATCCAAAAAGCTGGGCTCCTTTTGCTGCTATGGAAAAAAGAACAGAACTTTATGGTAATGGCGACACAGACGGTATTAATAAACTTGAAAAAGAATTATTAGCACAGAATGCTAATCATAAAGATTGGGAATGTACAGAAGAATTAATGAAAACAACTAAAGAAGGTAAAGCACTTTATATGCATTGCCTACCTGCTGATATTACAGGCGTAAGTTGTGATGAAGGTGAAGTTGAAGCATCTGTTTTCGACAGATATAGAACACCTCTTTACAAAGAAGCCAGCTACAAACCTTATATCATTGCAGCTATGATTTTCTTGAGCAAAGTTAAAAATCCTTCAGAAAAATTAGTAGAAATGATCAAAAATGATATTAAAAGAATATTGTAATTTATAGTTATTCTTTAATTTTCAGGCAAAAACAATATTCAATTATTGTTTTTGTCTATTTTCATAAACTGATTAAAATATAATTTATTAATCTATTACTTTTGAAGGAATCTATCTGATGTCTGATAAATTTATGCCAGTTAGTATGGAAGCCTTAACACATTGGGTTTTTGAAGAACTAGAGAAAAAAAACTCAATATTCGGCATTCCTAAAGATCTTTTTTTTACTCCCGAATCCTCCGACAAATTTTCATTGAACATTTACGGTTCAAAACTTGACACTCCTTTCGGTCTAGCTGCCGGTCCTCATACACAAATGGCTCAAAATATAATCGTTTCATGGTTATGCGGCGGTCGTTTTATTGAATTAAAAACGGTTCAGACACTTGATGAACTGGAAGTTTCAAAACCATGTATTGATATTCTTGATGTTGGCTATAATGTTGAGTGGTCACAGGAACTAAAACTCGAACAGTCAATTGATGAATATGTTAGAGCTTGGGTTATTATTCATGCTTTACATAAAAAATTCGGTTTTAAAGATGATAAACCGGGTATCATTTACAGTACCAGTGTTGGATACAACATGGAAGGTATTTTAAATGAAAATGTTCAGAATTTTCTGAAACAAATTGTTGATTCGGGTGATATGATAGCAAAATATAGTGATATAGTTGCCAAATATTGCCCAGAAGTTAAAGAAATTGAAATACCAAATCAATTATCTAATAATGTTACACTTTCAACAATGCATGGATGTCCTCCTGATGAAATAGGAAAAATTGCTTCTTATTTAATACAGGAATGGGGCTTTCATACAAATGTAAAATTGAATCCGACACTGCTTGGTCCTGAAACTTTGAGAGGAATCTTAAATAAAGAACTTGGCTTCCGTGAAATAACTGTTCCTGATATAGCTTTTGAACATGACTTAAAATATCCTGATGCTTTAGTTCTTTTAAGAGATCTTCAGGCTAAAGCTGATGAAAAAGGCGTAACTTTCGGTGTTAAGCTTTCTAATACTCTTGAAGTTGAAAATCATAGAGATGTATTCGGTAAAGATGAAAAAATGATGTACCTTTCAGGACGTCCTCTTCAGGGTGTTACTGTTAATCTGGCAAAAAAACTTGCAACTGAGTTTGATGGACAGTTGTTAATGTCATATGCAGGCGGTGCTGACTGTTTTAATGTTGCTGAACTTCTTCGTTCCGGAATGAAAACAATTACTGTTTGCTCTGATGTATTGCGTCCTGGTGGATACACAAGAATCTTACAGTACATTGAAAACACTGCTAAAGCTTATGATGAAGTATCTGCAAAGGATACTGATGATTATATTTGCAAAACTGCGAAAGTTTTTGAAGGATATGATGCACTTACAAATATTACAGAAAAGGAAGAATTGGTAAAAGGTTCTGCTCTCTTGAATCTTCAGCAATATGGTGACTATGTATTAAGTGATCCTTTGCTGTTTAGAGATACATTCGAAAGAAAACAGACTAAAACTTCTAGAAAACTTGATCTGTTTGACTGCATCAAAGCTCCTTGTACAGATGAATGTCCTATTAGCCAGAAAGCAGCCCAGTATATTGAATGTGTTGATAATAAAGATATAAATAAAGCTTCTGAATTAATCAGAGAAGATAATCCTATTCCTAATATTCTTGGTCATGCATGTAATCATCAATGTGAAACAACATGCACAAGAACACACTATGACGAACCTTTAGCTATTCGTGAATTAAAACGTTATATCATGAATAACGGTGCTGTTCCCGCTTTCGAAAAAGAAGCAGAGAAAAATATTGACGTTGCAGTTATCGGTGCAGGTCCATGCGGTTTAGCTGCTGCTTATTTCTTACTCCAGAAAGGTTATACCGTTACTATTTTTGAAGAAAAACCGACACCTGCCGGAATGGTAAATGAAACTCTACCTCTTTATAGAGCCATCCCTTCAGCAATCACAAATGATATTAAAGTGATAGAAGATCTCGGCGTAAAAGTTGAATATGGTAAAAAAGTAGGTACAGATATTACTATCTCAGATTTAAAATCTAAAGGATTTAAATATGTAGTAATTGCCGCAGGTGCTCAGAAAGGAATGGCGCTTGGAATAAAAGGCGAAGAGAGTGAAGGTGTAATCGATGGTATTGAATTCCTTAGAGGAGCCAGGAAAAACAAAGCCATTGAACTTGGTGCATCAATTGCTGTTATCGGTGCAGGTGATGTTGCTATGGACTGTGCAAGAGTAGCCAATCGCTTAACAGGCGGTAAAGTTACTGTTGTATATAGAAGAACAATTGAAGAGATGCCTGCTCATAAAGAAGAACTTGACGGTTTGCTTGAAGAAGGTATTGAAATTAAAGAACTATCTTCTCCAAAAGAAGTTGTTTCTGAAAATGGCAGAATAAAAGCATTGAAATGTGCAAAAATGCGTCTTGGCGAACCTGATGACTCAGGGAGAAGAAGACCTGTTGAAATACCTGGAGAAGAGTTTGATATCCAGCTTGATAATTTAATTATTGCTATAGGTCAACAGCCTGATTTTGATTTCTTTGACGGTAAAGATATTGAATTAAACAGAAAAGGTTATATCAATGTTGATTCTAAAACAATGTCAACTTCTGTTAAAGATATTTTTGCAGGAGGGGATGCTGTAGAAAACGGTCCTCTGACAATTGTAAAAGCCTGCAATGATGGGAAAAAAATCGCAGCATCTATAGATAAAATTGAAACTGGAACTGTTGTTTATGACAGCTTAAGTATCGATGAAGATGTTGATTATACCGAAATGTTGAAGAAAAAAGCCCGCAGAGAATTTAGGGTTGAAGTTCCTGAGTTGCCTATAGAAAAAAGAGACGGATTTGATGAAGTTATCCTGACACTTTCTGATGAAGATGCTGCAAAAGAAGCTGCCCGCTGTCTAAAATGCCATACAATCTGCAGTACCTGTACAACTGTATGTCCTAACAGAGCAATATTCACTTATAGAACAGTTCCAATGAATGTGGAACTGCCTGTATTTAGAATTGATAGTAAGAAATTGAATGTTATCGGTTCTAAGAGTTTTGATTTAGAACAGAAATATCAGACTGCTATATTTACTGCTTTCTGTAATGAATGTGCAAACTGTGCTTCATTCTGTCCTACTGCCGGGAGTCCTTATAAAGATAAACCTCGCTTTTATACTGATCAGATAGAATTTGATGGACAGGATAACAATGCATTTATGCTTTTTGATGATTCAATTATCGGTAAATTTGATAATGAAGTTTTAAAACTTAATGTTGCTGATACTGTTTTATCATGCAGTAGTGATATGTATAAAATTGATCTGGATAGAGATAATTTTAATGTATTGTCTGCTGAAGCTTTAACAGAATCTTCAAATACAGAATCTCTTAAAAACTTTGCTGTTATGTATGCATTGTATGTTGGAGTTAAGGCATCAAAACCAGGTATGCCATTAAATTAGTATAACTATAGTTATTTATTATTTTAAGCAATGTTTATTTGTTTTAAAATTTATAATTCTTCAAAAACCCCCGGATTGCCGGGGGTTTTTGTTTTTATGATCAAAATGTTGCTATATGAAATATAAAATTTTCATTGTTTCATTATGAAATGTTTAAATCATTTTTTTTTAAAATCACTCTTTGTCTGAACAGCATTAGTTCATACATTAAAAATATCAACAAAATTTAATTATATTATAAATTAAATACACCAAACGATTTTAATTTTAAACAACATTAAACGCTCTAACTTTTGGGAGGAAGAACAATGGCTAAACTCGGTTTAGAAGATCATGTTGTAAACGAAAACGTATTAAATCAAACAGTAGCTAGATTTAAAGAAAGACATATTCAGTTGCCTACATTAACTGAATTAAGTGACCCATCAACTATATCTGACGAAGTAAAAAAACAGTTGCTTGATGTAGATCCAAGCGAAGCACATCCATTAAACCTTTATAGAATTAACTGGTACAATGATCCTGAAAGCAGAAGCTTCAGAGATGTTCCTTATTATTTTGAAGTACCTAAAGCAATAACAGGAATTGATGCCAAGATAGTTGTTATGTCAGGCGCATTCTTCCCAATGGTTAACTGCCACAAAGTACTTGCTGCTTATGGCTGCCTGGCTCCTAGGTTAATTACTGGCCAATTCGACCCAACTGAACATAAAGCTATCTGGCCTTCAACTGGTAACTACTGCAGAGGCGGTGTAGCAGTTTCTAAAATTATGGATTGCCACGGTGTAGCTATTCTTCCTGAAGAAATGAGTGAAGAACGTTTCAACTGGCTTGAAAAATGGACAATGGATCCTGCAAATGATATCTTCAAAACTTATGGTTGCGAAAGTAATGTTAAAGAAATTTATGACATGTGCAACGAGTTGGACAAAGATGAAAAAAATATTATTTTCAATCAGTTCTGCGAATTCGGTAACACAGTAATTCATTACCATTGCACAGGTAAAGCTCTGTCTAATGTTTTTGAAGATATTAAAAAATCTAATTCTGATTCTAAACTTAGAGCATTCACATCTGCTACTGGTTCTGCCGGTACTATTTCTGCAGGGGACTACCTGAAAGATAATTATGAAGATGTTAAAGTTGTAGCTGTAGAAGCTCTTGAATGCGCAACACTTCTTTACAACGGTTTCGGTGGACACAATATCCAGGGTATCGGTGACAAACACGTGCCATATGTTCACAATATAATGAACAATGATGATGTAGCTGCTATTTCTGATTCTTCAACAGACTCATTAAATCTTCTATTCAACACAGAAGAAGGTAAAAAATATCTAAAAGAACATAAAGGTCTTTCAGATGCTGAAATTAAGAATCTTTCTCTAATGGGACTTTCTTCAATTGGTAATATGCTTGCTGCTGTTAAAACTGCTAAATATTATAACATGGGCGAAAATGATGTTGTTGTTACAGTTGCAACTGATGCTGCCGTAATGTACAAAACTGAAATGCCAAAACAGAAAGCTAAATATTTCAATGGCAAATATGATGCATTTGATGCTGCTGAAACTTATGGACAGCATTTAAAAGCTGTTTCAGTTGACCATTTTGAAGAGTTGACAAAAATCGGTAAAGAAAGAATTTTCAACTTAGGATATTACACATGGGTTGAACAGCAATGTGTTGAAATTGAAGATTTCGTTGCACGTAAAGATCAAAAATTCTGGAAAGACCTGAAAAAATTCATTCCTGTATGGGACGAATTAATCGTTAAGTTCAACGAAAAAGCTAAATAAGCTACTTAAAATAACAGCTGATTCATTGATTTATTTACATGAATCAGCTGATTTTAAATAATTTTAAATTTTTACATCTAATCAGAGGGAATTAATAATGAGTATCGATTTTACTGCTATCAAAGAAAAAGCTGAATTGTACAAGCCGCAAATGGCACAGTTTTTGCGTGACATGATTGCTATTCCAAGTGAAAGCTGTCAGGAAAAAGAAGTTGTATTAAGAATTAAAGAAGAAATGCTTAAAGTTGGATTTGACAGAGTTGATATCGATCCAATGGGTAACGTATTAGGTTATATCGGTAATGGAAAACATCTTATAGCTATGGATGCTCATATTGATACTGTTGGTGTTGGTGATATCAATAACTGGGATTGTGATCCTTATAAAGGAAAAGAAGAAGGCGACGTTATTGTCGGCCGCGGCGGATCAGACCAGGAAGGCGGAATGGCTTCAATGGTTTATGCTGGAAAAATTATTAAAGATCTAAAACTTGAAGGCGATTTTACATTTTTAGTAGTTGGTACTGTCCAGGAAGAAGATTGTGACGGACTATGCTGGCAGTATATTATTGAAGAAAGCAAAATTCGCCCAGAATTCGTAGTAAGTACTGAACCTACTTCATGCAGAATTTACAGAGGTCATCGTGGAAGAATGGAAATTAAAGTTGAAACACACGGTATCAGCTGTCATGGTTCTGCTCCAGAAAGAGGAGATAACGCTATTTATAAAATGGCTCCAATCATTAATGAGCTTAAAGCTTTACATGAAAACCTTCATTATGATGAATTCTTAGGCAAAGGTTCTTTGACAATTTCTGAAATTTTCTTCAGTTCTCCTTCAAGATGTGCTGTTGCTGACGGATGTTCTATTTCAGTTGACAGAAGACTTACAGATGGCGAAACTTGGGAATCTGCTTTGCAGGAAATAAAAAATCTTCCTGCAGTAAAAGCTGCTGAAGCTGAAGTTACTATGTATAATTATGAAAGACCTTCATATACCGGTTTAGTTTATCCTACAGAGTGTTTCTTCCCAACTTGGGTTATTCCTGAAGATCATCCTGCAACTCAGTCAGCTGTTTCTGCTTTCAAAGGTCTGTTTGATGAAGCTCCTGTCGTTGACAAATGGACTTTCTCTACAAATGGTGTTTCAATAATGGGACGTTATGGTATTCCTGTTGTTGGATTTGGTCCAGGTCATGAAGATCAGGCTCATGCGCCAAACGAATGCACATGGAAAAGCGAACTGGTTAAAGCTGCTGCAATGTATGCCGCAATGCCTTCTATTTATACTGCTGAACATTGTGATAAGTAATACTTTTGTATAATTTATATAATGGGATGGCATTAATTGTCATCCCATTATTTTTTAAAATAAAATTTTAATAAATATTGGATAGAGTTATGGGAAAATTAGCAATAATAGCAATTGGCGGTAATTCTCTGATCAGAGACAAAAAACATCAGACAATAGCAGATCAGTTTAATGCTGTCTGCGAAACTACTAAGCATATTACTGATTTAGTAGAGCAGGGGTATGATGTAGTAATCAGCCATGGTAACGGACCTCAGGTCGGATTTATATTAAGACGTTCTGAAATAGCTGCTGAATATGAACAAATGCATGAAGTACCACTTGTCAGCTGTGATGCAGACTCTCAGGGGGCTATCGGTTACCAAATACAGCAGGCTATGGATAATGAGTTCAGAAAGAGAGACATAAAGAAAGATAACGGTTACAAAACTGCTTTAACTGTTGTTACTCAGGTTGCTGTCAGTAAAGATGATCCAGCTTTCAAAAATCCAGCAAAACCAATCGGAACTTTTTACACACCTGAACAGGCTAAGGAATTAAAAGAAAAAAATCCTGACTGGAAATTGATAGAAGATGCCGGAAGAGGTTTCAGGCGCGTAGTTCCATCTCCGATGCCAGTTGAAATTCTTGAAAAAGAAGCTATTCAAAATTTACTTGGTCTGGGCTACTGTGTAGTTGCAGCAGGCGGCGGCGGAATACCTGTTTATAAAGAAAACAACCAATGGTACGGTGTTGATGCTGTAATCGATAAAGATTTTGCTACAAGTCTTCTTGCAAACCAATTGGAAGCAGATGTACTTATAATTTCTACAGGCGTAGAAAAAGTTTACCTTAACTTTGGAAAAGCTGATCAAAAATCTCTTGATAGAGTTACAGTTTCAGAAATGAAACAGTATATAAATGAAGGTCACTTTGCTCCTGGCAGTATGCTTCCTAAGATTGAAGCAGCTGTTAAATTTATAGAAAACGGAGGAAAAGAGACTATTATTACTGCCCCTGAGTTTTTAGGACAGGCTGTAAAAGGCGAAACAGGAACTCACATTATTAATGGATAATATCTAAATTTACCGACTTAGATTTATTGTATTAAAGGGATTTTGTTATATAACAAAATCCCTTTTCTTTTTTACATAGAGTTCATACTTGGAATAATTCAGGGTTTAAATAACTTATCAATTATGTTAGGTTATGAAGTTTTTTTATTTGTTTTATGTCTAGTCCGGTAGTTTGGCAATTATTGAGACATCAATACTTTCTCTAAGCATATTTTTTGCTATATCTCTTACTTTTGATATGATTTCATGTTCGAGTTTTAATAATTTAATTTTTTCCTCAGTTATATCTCTTTCGATAACAATGTAGCAGTTTTTATTTATAATTTTCTTCTTATTCATTGTGCTTTGGATCCAGCGCTCTTCTCCATCAGATCTGATTATTTTTAATTCAGTAATATTATTCATTAATCTTTGTTTAAAGTCCTCGGCAATATGAATGAAATCAGGATGTACACATTTATCAACCCAAAATCTACTTCCATATGAACTGACTTCTTTCAAACTGTATCCGTATATTTTTGAGAATGCATTATTGATAAAAAGGTATTCACCTTTATCATAATCAAAAATACATAATCCATCCCTTGCGTCTTTGATATTAATTTCAAGCAGCTCTCTGTTCTTTTTCCTGTCAGTAATATCAATAAAAGAACCAATTATGCCTGCAACTTTACCATTAGAATCCAAAATAGGTATTTTGGATATTAAACCCCATTTCTTTTTTCTGGTTCCTGGAATGAAATCTTCAATATTTTCTAGTGCAATTCCAGTTTCTATAACTTTTCTATCCATTTCATTATTCTTCTTAGCTTCTAAGTTTGAGAAGAAATCAGAGTCCATTTTTCCTTTTGTAAAGTATCCTTTGTTAAGGGAAAGATTTTTTTTGAACTGATTATTTGCAATCATATATCTTAGTTTTGTATCCTTAACATAAACTACTGCATTAATATATGAGAGCAGGGCATTCACAAGAATTGTAGCTTGTTTAAGTTTATCAGACTGTTTTTTTGCAATATTGAAGATAAGTTTTTCATACTGAATTTCATTTTTACCTTCAGTGTCAATAAATGAAAACCATGAATCAGCTATATCATTTAAATTGCTTTTTGATAACTCTGCATTAATATCTAGATCAGAAATCAGATTAACTTCAATATCTAAACATTTACTTAAATATCTTATTTTTGCTTCCGATGGAATTATTTTTCTATTTTCCCAGTTCCATATAGTTTGCCAATTAATACCCAGTTTGGAAGCAACATTATTCATAGATAGGTTTTTATTTTTTCGTAATTCTCTGAATTTTTCGGCATCGAATTTCATTTTTTATACTTTTATTTTCATGCAATTATAAATTATCTAATCTATTTCTAATAATATATTATATAATCATTTATGTAATTATTCCATAAAAATTATGTAATAACCTCTTTTATTAGGTGGCTGCAATTGTTCCTTTCTCTTTGTCTGTCATATTAAAGTATAGCTAATAAGAAATTAGTTGATGCATAAAAAATAGGAGGCGAGAGATGAAAAAGCAAAGTAAAATACTTACTATATGTTGTTTGCCATTATTTATATTTGGAATAATTTTATTAAATTTTCTAAGTATGCCTGCTCAGAGAGTAAATAATCTGCAACAACAAAACAAACATACATATGCTAAATCTTTATATGCTATTTCAAGTAATATACGTAATGGTAAAAATAAAAGTGTTTACACTGTATATTATTACCAGTAAAGTGCACTGACATGTGAATAGTGTTTGCTGTTTAGAAGTGAAGATAAAAAGGTAACATAAACTGTCTGTTACCTTTTATAATATATTAATTTGATATAACAGTAGCTATATCAGTTTCACCTGACAATACTTTTCTTAGGTTTTCAGGGTCCGAAAAGTTGAAAACAATAATCGGCAGGTTGTTGACCTTGCAGAGAGAGAAAGCTGTGGAATCCATTATTTTAAGATTTTGATAAAGGGCATCGTCATATGAGATTTTTTCATACCTGACAGCTTTGGAGTTTTTCATAGGGTCATCTGAATAAACGCCATCAACTTTGGTTGCTTTCAGCACAGCTTCTGCTCCAATTTCAAGAGCTCTTAATGCAGCAGCAGTATCTGTAGTAAAAAATGGATGTCCTGTTCCTCCTGCAAAAATAACAACACGCCCTTCTTCAAGATATTTTATTGCCTTCGCATGATCAAAAGGTTCAGCTATTGGATACATATGAGTTGAAGTTTGAACTTCACAGTTAATTCCAGCACGTTCAAAAGCATCTTTTAGGGAAAGAGAATTCATGATAGTACCAAGCATTCCCATATAATCAGCTTTGACAGGATCCATGCCCAAACTTTTTCCTATTTCACCCCGCCAAATATTTCCAGCCCCTACTACAAGTCCAACTTCAACTCCCTCATTCAGGATAGTTGATATATGATTTACTAAATTGCTAACAGAATCTGGGTCATACCCAAATTCATTATCTCCTTTTAATGCTTCACCGCTTACTTTTAGCAGTATTCTATGATAGATAAAATCAGAACTCATTTATTTTCCTTTTCCATATTAAGATTGATCACAGTATAAAAAAAAATCCTGCTAAAAAGCAGGATTAAAATCTATTTTACCGTTGCCAGGAGGACAATACCGAAGGCCATGACAAATATGGATACCGTTTCAATAATACCTATAACCATCAGGTAGTTGACAAAACCTTTTTCGTTTTCTCCAAAAGCATCACATGCAGCGGCCCCGGCTACTCCCTGCATCCAAGATGAAATACATAATCCTAAACCGCTTAATATACCAAAGATTAGGTAGAACGGCCATAGTTCAGGTGACGTTGCGACTTTTCCAAGAATAATGAACATCATTATCATACCGTAAATAGTTTGTGAAAGCGGTGCTCCAGCAAAAACAACCAACTGGAATGGTGCTGGTTTATTTTGGGCATAACATTTTTTCCAAGCACCAACTGCAGCGGCGCCTGCTGCTCCTGTTCCTAATCCAGAACCGAGTGATGCAATTGCGATTGAAGCAAATGCCCCTGCCTGACCTAATGCATTCATTAAATGAGCATCCATAAATTAATATCTCCTTTTATATTTTATATTTGTTTAATGTTTATGTGTTATATTTCTAAAATCTTTTTTATGTTTTCTTGTAAATGGCTTATATACAGTTCCTGACCATTCGAGTTCCATATGATTTGAAAATTCTAAAGTATTCAGCCTTATTCCATGAACTAATACTCCCATCAGTGCCAGTCCTATATTCAGAAGGTGCCCAAATAATAATACCAGTATAGTCAATACTATTAAATAGGGGGAGATATGCATAATCATATATCCCATATTATTGAAACTTTCTGCTATATAATAAGATGCCAGCCCTACAGCAAAAAGCCTTATGTAGGAAAGTACATCTGTAAAACTGCCTATAAAATCAAACGGAACGTTAAAGACGCTGCCAACATCATTCCACCTTACATAAAATAAAAGAATCAAGACAAAGCCTGATCCATATAGATAAAATGCGAATTGAGGGTAGGGGGTTTGTGTGAATACTATCAGTTTGACAGCTGTGAAGAAGTTACCCCATATAAACAGCGCCCAGCCTATCTGCCCGAGAGCTTTCAGGCTGTTTCTAAATATTGTAGCTTTCCAGATTCTTGCAAAAGAGAGGTGCATTGCTGCAAGCAGAAAACATAAGTACTGTATATTTTTATCTTTAAATGTAGGAGAGGTAAGAGCTTTAATACCATGCAGTTGTCTTGGTAGAATCTCCTGCGGTAATCCAAAAAAACTACTGGTCAGAAGTCCCCAGGCAATTGTCGCTACGCTCAATACGAAAAAAAGGTTTATGGGGAGTTTATATTTTACATTCTTCCAGTAAATGATTTTAAGAGCAAGTGCTACAGCAAAAAACAGAATTCCATATCCTGCATCTCCCACAATCATTGCAAAAAATATTGTAAAGAAAAATAAAAAACATATACTGACATCCCATTCGTGATAGCCTGGAGTAATACCGATAAATTTGAATACCGGCTGTACTATCTTAAATACTTTAGGAATAGTAATTAAAGTGGGGACTCTATCTTCATCCGATGGTTCTTCAAGCAGTATGGCCCAGTGTAGTTTCTTTGAAGTCCGCAGGAGTATATCTTTTTTTTTGGTAGGTATAAATCCCTGAATATGAGATAATTCACCATCTGTACTCATAGAATCTCTATGTTTAATAAATTCTAATTCAACTTCAAGAAAATCTTTGTATCTAATAACTTTAGATACATTTCTTGATAAGTTTATTAGAATTCTTTTATTTTTTGTGAACTTTTTATTCAGAAGCAAAATCTGAATATCCAGTTCACGAAGTGATTTCCTGTCAGAGGGCAGTTGTGCAATAGGTAATTCTGTTTTTTCTATTTCTTTTTCTGAAATTAAAGCAAAATATACATTGGTTTTTGATTTAGATATTATTTCAATAATTCTGCCTTCTGCCCGATATTTATCTATTTCACTTTCACCGGAAGAGCATAAATAAACATGAAGACCTTTTTCCTGCAGCTTATCAATACTCTGATATGAAAAGTTACCCCATGGCAGAAGTTTTTCACGATCTCTTGTATATAGTTCTATTTTATTCTTAATATCAGAATTATGTTCAATAATATTAATAACTTTCTGAGTAAGTTTATAAGGTATAACCATTATACTTGTAGGTTCTAGAAGTTTACTTTTTTTTGCGTGGCCGGATAAGACCTGTATTGCCTCTTTCACTTTTGAAATTTTAGTTTCAAGTGTATTTACATCATGAGAAATAATTTTTGAAGTCTGTTCTATGTGCATGACACCCATTGAACCAAGTTCTTTAAGGGAACTTTCACAATCTTCATTTCTGCAGATAACAGTGGCTTTCAGCATTTTTTCAATCATTGTGCTGCCTCCGCCAGTTTTTTCTTGGCTATTTTAGAACGTCCGACAGCAGATGTCTGCTGATCGCCAAGATAGATTTGAATTAAACGGATATTTTCTTTACTCTCAGGAATTTTTACTTTTTCAAATAAATTTACCCTCTGGGTAGTTGTTCTTAATTCTCTGTTGATTCTATTGAACTGTTCTATTAATACATCACGTTCTGCTCTTATTTCTATTAAATCACAGACAGCTTTAATACCGTCGTCCAACCATGCCGTTTCACTGAACAAATCGTAATTTTCAATTGAAAATATTGTCTTTTCATAGATAGGAATTGTAACACCGGCAATATTATGATTGGTTGTTTCAATCTTATCTACTTTTATATACTTTGAAATTTTTTCAACATCATCAGAAATGCCGAACATAGAAATCCAGGAAGAAATATGAGTTTTAAATTCCTCTTCTTTGATTTTATTTTTATTAACACGTTCCTGAGACTGACGGGTTTCCAGCTGGAGTTGTTGTTTTTTTAACTGTAAAGTAGGCAAAAAACGGGTAAACTGTTTAAGAGCATCCCGTTGTGCTTTTAGTTCACTTTTAGTTAATTTGATTTTTGGCATATAAAATTCTCCAAGATCGAATTAATCTATTCCTCATATTTACGAGGCCAGTATTTTTTAAGAATATCGGTTTTAATACCTGTTTCAGTTTTATCAAAACATTCAGATAAAGTTTTCCAGCCAAGATCCAGTGCTCCTTCCAGAGGTATATTTACAGAGAGATCCATCAATCTTGACTCAAACAAGCCTCCGTACTTCAACAGTTTATTATCCCAGCTACTCATTTGAAACCCCATAGACTGTTTTTCACAGGTTTCGCGATAGTCAGCATAAAGCCTTATCATTGTATCCATTATAATTCTATGGTCTCCGCGTGTTTTATCATTGACCTGCTGTTTCAACCTGCTGAGTGATCCGAAAGGTTCAATCCTTCCATTTTTAAGGTAAAACTGACCTTCAGTAATATATCCTGTATTATCTGGAACAGGATGTGTAACATCATCTCCAGGCATTGTTGTAACTGCCAGTATTGTAATGGAACCAGCTCCGTCAAAATCTACAGCTTTCTCATATCTCGCAGCTAACTGGCTGTATAAATCTCCTGGATATCCTCGATTAGAAGGTATCTGTTCCATGGTTATTGCAATCTCTTTTAGTGAATCAGCATAGTTTGTCATATCTGTGAGAAGAACAAGAACTTCTTTTCCTTCCAAAGCATATGTTTCAGCAACTGCTAAAGCCATGTCCGGTACAAGAAGACACTCAACAACAGGGTCTGAAGCCGTATGAACAAACATTACAGAGTGGGAAAGTGCGCCATGGTCATCCAAAGTGTTTTTAAAGTAGAGGTAATCATCATATTTTAATCCCATGCCTCCCAGTATTATAACATCCACTTCGGCTTGCAGTGCTATTCTGGCTAAAAGGCGGTTATAAGGTTCCCCGGCTGTAGAGAAAATAGGAATTTTCTGAGATACAACCAAAGAATTGAAAACATCAATCATAGGAATTCCTGTACGAACCATTTTATTAGGAATAATTCTTTTAGAAGGATTTACAGACGGACCGCCTATTTCCTTCAAATCTTCCTTGATGGCAGGTCGTGAATCTCTTGGATTGCCTGCGCCGTTAAAGACTCTGCCCAATAAATTGTCGGACGAAGAAACCTGCATAGGTTTTCCAAGAAATCTTACCTCATCATCCGTGGAAATGCCGCGGCTTCCTGCAAAGACCTGTAAATAAACTTTGTTTTCCTGCAAACGGATTACCTGGGCTAATGAGACTCCATGCCTTGTAGTAACCTCTGCTAAATCATTATAGGCTATGTTGTCAGCCTCCACTGTGATAACATTTCCGGCAACCTGTAATATTCTATGATATACTTTACGCATTGACAAATTCCTTTAGCTTACTGTCTATTGAACTTTCCTGCTGTGAAAATTCATCAGATTTAAATTTGATGTAATTCCAGTCAATAAACATTTGTCTGAGTTCGGCAAAAAACTTTCTTGATTTTTCATTATCATCCAGTTTGTATGAAGAATCAATGATAGTAATTACTTTATCGAATACATGTTTCTGTCTTTCTTTGCTGGTTGCACCGTCAACTTCATCAAAAGTATTTTGCTGTAGATATACAGAATCAATAAATTCACTTTTCAAATATGTAATAAAATCTTCTATACTGGTACCTTCTTCACCTACAACACTCATCATCTGATTGACTTCGTTACCACGCCTTAATGTTTTTCTGGCTTTAGTTATTTTATCACTATCTATTATACTTTTGTAGTGGCTCCAACTGTCTAAAGGATGTATAGATGGATATCTTCTGGCGTCAGCTCTTTCTCTGGACAATCCCAGAAATGCTCCGACAACTTTCAGTGTAGCCTGTGTAACCGGTTCTTCAAAGTTACCTCCAGCCGGGCTCACAGCTCCGCCAATTGTAATCGATCCGCGTTCTCCGTTATTTAATTTTACTAAACCCGCGCGCTCATAAAAACTTGCAATCAGTGACTCCAGGTAGGCAGGAAAACCTTCCTCTCCTGGTATTTCTTCCAGACGGCCTGACATCTCCCTGAGAGCCTGTGCCCACCTTGAGGTCGAATCAGCCAGAAGTAATATATTTAACCCCATCTGACGATAATATTCGGCAAGTGTTACCGCTGTATAAACTGATGCTTCTCTTGCAGCTACAGGCATTGAACTTGTATTACAGATAATAATTGATCTTTCAATTAAAGTTCGTCCGGTTCTTGGATCTTCAAGATGAGGATATTCTCTGAGTATTTCTACTACTTCACCGGCACGTTCACCGCAGGCTGCAATAATTACAATATCAACTTCTGCATGCTGACTTATAGCATGCTGTAAAACTGTTTTTCCGGCACCGAACGGTCCAGGCGTACAAAATGTTCCTCCAGTTGCAACAGGAAAAAAAGTATCAATAATTCTTTGTTGTGTAATCAGTGTCACTTCAGGAAGTATTTTTTCTTTGTAGCATGTAATAGGTATTTTTACAGGCCATTTCTGAAGCATCGTCAGAGTTTTAGTATCTCCGGTTTCATTGGTAATCGTGACAATTGTATCTATAATTGTATATTTGCCTTTTTTACAAACTGATTTAATCTGCCATTTTCCAATGAGTCCGAACGGTGCTGAAATATAATGGGTATAGACACCTTCCGGAACATGCCCTAAATGATCTCCGGCAATTATAGTGTCGCCAACTTTAACTGTAGGTGTAAAATCCCATAGTTTTTCTTCATTTAATGCAGGTAGGTATACACCTCTTTCAAGAAAAAAACCTGATTTTGCCGCAAGTTTATCAAGAGGGTTCTGCAAACCGTCAAACACCATTGTGAGGAGTCCGGGTCCAAGGTCGACACTCAAAAGCTCATCTGTGAACTCTACGATGTCGTTGATTTTTAATCCGTTAGTTGATTCAAATACCTGAAGGTCTGCATCGTTGCCTCTGACCCGGATAACTTCGCTTTTAAGTTTTATATCTCCGGTAACTGCATAGCCGACTTCATTTTGTGTGACAAAAGTATCAAATCTAACGGTAATCATATTCCCGTTTATTCCAATAATATGGCCTCGGTTATTATCAAGCATAATTGTTGCTCTCCTATGATTATATTAGAATATATTATATTGTTTCATTTATTTGATTACTGTAAAGTTCAGAAAGTGTATTATCCAGGTTTTCTTTCCCTTTGCTTTCTGACCTTTTCATTCTTTTTTCACATAGCATCAAACGGATTTTATATATACACAGTTTCCCAAAATCAAATTGATGTTTTGCTTCAATATTGTCAAGCGATGTCCATCTCAGCTTATCTATTGCATCTTCTTTTTCCAGAGGATTATCTGCGGAGTATGCTTCCTGTACTCCCTTGTCTATTTCTGAAAAATAATCATTTTCATATTTTAAAAAAGAGGAAAAATCTTTATTGAAAACAGATGAACGTATTTTTGCGACACTGTTACGCAGACAGGTTTCCCAGTCATACCACCTGTTTATTACTTCTGAATCTGCAGAATCGGTGTGATTCGGTATTAAATTCAGGGACAAAAGATCTTCCATCTGTTTTTCTGTTAGAAATGTTTTGCACATTTCTATATATTTATCAGAACTGAAAGGAGGTTTTTCTCCAAGCGTGAGAAGTGGCAGACTGCTGACAAGGTAGTATAGAGCTGCCATTAATTTTCTCCATGAAGTATAGAGGTCAGGCGCGGTCCTACATATTCAGCAATAATATCTGTGATAGTATTGTCTGAAAAATCAAAAAATACATTTTGTCCTTTAAAACCGATTTTTACTCCTGTTGTAAAATCATGCCCTTTTAATATTTCAGGTTTCTCTTTTAAGTTTTTAAATAAATTTGTTCTCAGAAGTTTGGTCATTTCTTCAAGATCTTTAGCAGAAAACATTAGTTCCATTGTAAAATCTTTATCATGATCCTTTGAATAGGAAGTTGCCATCTTTTCAATTATATCTCCCATCAGCTTTGAGGTAAGGGCTTCCTTGACAAGATTGTTAGCACAAATATTGAGACGTTCTCTCAGTTCTGTTTCCAGTGAAATAATAATATCTCTTGAAGCTTGTAGAATTGTAGACCGAGATTTCTTTTCATTCTTTTTAGCTTCTTCTTTAGCATTTTTTAATAGAACTTTAGCTTCGGATTTAGCATTTTTAACAATAGCTTTAGCTTCTTCTTTTGCTTTCTTTAATATATCAAGTTTTTCTGATTCCGTTTTTTCAATTCCTTCTTTATGTATGCGATCTAGTAAACCTTGAAGTTCTTGGGGCATTATTATCTCCTCGAGTAAAATACAAATATATTAAAATTATAATTATCAACAGTTGCTTTAATTTTTATTGTATAAGAATGTTTCTGGAATAAAACTTGTTATTTCATAATAAAATAAAATCTTGGTAATTATATTCAAGCTGTGAGCTTTATTTATTATAATTTATTTTCTGAATCAAAATAATCATGTTTGAATTTATTCATCTAAAGTAATAATTTAGTTCAGGATATTTATTCTTGGCAACTCTGTGTTAAAGATATTTTTTCGGGGGAAAATACACATTGTTATGAATTCAGCGGGGAGAGAGCAACAGGCGTTTAGTAATAATAGCGGTAAGATTCCTAAAATATATAAGAATAAAAACTATCTTCTGCTCATTCAGGGAGGGATAGTATCAAATTTAGGAAATTCTGTTCGCGGTATTGCTATAACATGGTTCATACTTACATCAGCAGGAATGAAAAATTCAGGACTTGTATTGGCGCTATTTTCTGTCTGCTGGATTGTTCCGAATATAGTTCTAGGTCCAGTGTCCGGTGCATTGGTCGATAGGATAAACCGAAAATTTATAATAGTCAGTACAGATATTTTTAGCGGCATATTTGTTCTGATTCTTGCATTTTTAACATACATTAACTTTATGCCTTTGACTTCATTGATGATAATAACTGTCATCTGTTCTGCACTTTCTACCTTGTTTGAACCTGCTGTTTCCGCAGTGATTCCAAATATTGTCCATAAGAATAATCTTATGAAAGCAAATTCAATTCAACAGATGGGCAATAGAATAGCCATGGTAACAGGGGCTGCAATAGCCGGTTTTTTATATTATAAGTTTGGAATCGTCGGAGTATTTATTATTGATGGTGCAACTTTTATTTTATCAGGTTTGTCTGAACTGTTTATAAGATTACCTAAAACAAAGAGTAAGAATAGACCAGCTAAAGAAATGAGGAGCTTTAAAAAAGATGTCTTAGATGGTTTGGCGTATTTAAGAAAAGATAAACCTATTTTTACACTTTTCATATTTGCAGTAATTCTGAATTTCTGTTATGCTCCATTGGGAACGATTTTAATTCCAAAGGCAATAAAATTTAGCCTCGGGCTGAATGCTGCATATTTGGGAACAGTTGAAGCTTTTTTCTCACTTGGTATTATTACAGGGACTATTCTTCTTTTATTTATAAGCAAAAAGAAAAATTTAAATTACCATAAAATAATGATTTATTCACTAATGGTAAGCGCATTTATAATACTATTTTTCGGTGTTTCGATACTGCCATTAATCAAACACAATGTTTCTTCTATTCATATCTTTATGTTATATTGTGCAATTTCACTCTTATTAATGCTTTTGAATTCTTTTGTTAATGTTCCACTATTTACTATTTTTCAAAAACGTGTACCTGATAGCTATATGGGAAGATTCTTTGCATTATTAACCGCTTTTTGTTTGTCTATGATTCCTCTTGCCAATACAATATTTGGATATTTTTCTGATTTTATATCTCTATATTTTCTTATGTTTATTCTTGGAGGATTACAAATTGTAATAATTATCTTTTTGGCTGTATCAAAAGAGGTAAAGAAACTGTATTTTGATACTTTGTAGTTTTATCGGTTTTAATATAGAATTATGATTAAGTTTATAAGGAATAATAAGAATAGATTTCAAGAATACGGAAAAAATTAACAATTATCTCGTAAAATCAGATATTTTCTATTATATAACACTCTAAAAGTGGTTGAAGAAACTTTGTTTTAATGCTACTTTCTATGTGTCTATATTGTTTTTTAAAAGGAAGCTAAATTATATGATTACAAGAGAAGCGGATTACGCAATTAGGGCTTTGGTGCTTCTAATAGATTGTGAAGAGAAAAACTCGACAATTACAACTTTAACTTTATCTGAAGAAATGGATATACCTTATCGCTTTCTGAGAAAAATTTTAAAGAAGTTGCGTGACAACGGTTTTATCGAAACTAAAAAGGGTAAAGCTGGCGGGATAAGACTCAAAAAAGGGAAAACAGATATTTCCGTTTTAGATGTCCTGCACTCTGTAGCTAGGAATTCTGTTGAGTTGAATTCATGTCTTTCCAGAGATAATGGATGTAAAAGAACCGATTCCTGCAAGCTGCATACAGCTTTGGGAACTTTGCAAAATCATATAGATACCTATCTGAAAGACTTGACATTAGATAAATTAATTTAATTTTTAAAGTAAAGAATTATTATACATGTAAATTTATAGTATTAAGGATATAGAATATCATGTGGAACTATACAGATGAAGTTATGGAACATTTTTTAAATCCAAAAAATGTTGGTGAAGTTAAAAATCCTGACGGAGAAGCTACAGTAGGAAATATAAGCTGCGGAGACGCGCTTAAACTGACATTTAAACTTGATAATGATGGCAAAATAGCAGATGTAAAATTCAAAACTTTCGGCTGTGGCAGTGCAATTGCATCATCATCAGTTTTGACTGAAATGATTAAAGGAATGAAAATTGAGGATGCAGCAAAATTAACAAATCAGGATATTGTTGATAAACTTGGCGGATTACCTGAAGCAAAAATACATTGTTCAGTTATGGGAATGGAAGCTCTTCAGGCAGCAATAGCTAATTTCCGCGGAGAAGAGTATGAAGAACATGATGAAACAGATCATATGGGAAGAATTGTATGTCACTGTTTTGGTGTTACTGATGCTAAAATTAGAAAATTAGCAAAAGAAAATGGGTTGAAAACAATTGAAGATATCACTCATTACTGTAAAGCAGGGGGTGCATGCGGTAGATGTCACGATGAAATTAAAGAAATATTGGATGGTATTTGGCAGGCTGAATCAGCAGATAAATCAAATAATGAAGCAGGTAATAAAGCAGAAGCTCCGATGACTTTTGCCCAGAAAGTTGTAAAAGTTCAAACTGTTATTGATTCTGATATCAGACCTATGCTTGAGAAAGATGGCGGCAGTATAGAGTTTGTAGATCTAAAAGATAACAAAGTAGTTGTCAGATTGAAAGGTCGTTGTGCAATGTGTCCAAGTTCCGGAGTTACTTTAAGAAATACTGTAGAAAGCAAATTGAAAGAATTTGTTGCTCCAGAGCTTACAGTAGAAGAAATAAAATAATTATGATTAATATTCATATTTCACTGAACAACACGCACAATGTGCGATAATTTTACAGAAGGTAATGGAAATGGAAAAGAAAGTTATTTATGTAGATAATAATGCTACTACTGCAGTTGATCCTGAAGTATTTAAGGCTATGAAACCTTTTTTGACAGATTTTTATGGTAATCCTTCAAGTATTCATAGATTTGGCGGTCAGGTAGCTGAGCATATTGAAAATGCTAGAAAGCAGGTTGCTTCACTGTTAGGATCAGATACTGAAGAAATTACTTTTACCAGCTGCGGCACGGAAAGTGACAGTGCTGCTATTTACAGCGCTTTAAATAACTGTCCAACTAGAAAAAAGGTAGTTGTAAGTAAAGTTGAGCATCCGGCTGTCTTAAATTTAGGAAATCATTTAAGGCAAATGGGCTATATTGTTACTGAAATACCTGTCGATAAAAAAGGCAGAATAGATCTTGAAGTTGTAAATGAAATCATTGATACTGATACAGCTGTAGTTTCAATTATGTGGGCTAATAATGAAACAGGAAATATTTATCCTGTTGAAAAAATAGCTGAAATAGCCAGTAAAAAAGGTGCTATTTTTCACACAGATGCTGTCCAGGCTGCAGGAAAAATTCCAATAAATTTGAAAAAAACTAAAATAGATATGCTTTCTATTTCAGGACATAAACTGCATGCTCCAAAAGGTATTGGTATTCTGTATATAAAAAGAGGTGTTCGTTTTAAACCTTTTATGATTGGTGGGCATCAGGAGTCAGGAAGACGTGCAGGTACAGAAAATGTAGCAAGTATTGTAGCACTAGGCAAAGCCTGTGAACTTGCTGATAAATATATGGATTATGAAAATAAAGAAGTTAAGGAACTTAGAGATCATCTCGAGCAGGGAATTATAAGTCAAATTCCAAAATGCAGAGTTAACGGTGATATAGAAAATAGGGTTCCAAATACTACAAATATAGCATTTGATTATATTGAAGGTGAATCAATACTGCTGCTTTTAGATAGAGCAGGTATTGCCGGATCAAGCGGAAGTGCCTGTACGACTGGAAGTCTTGAACCTTCTCATGTATTAAGAGCAATGGGAGTACCATATACTTCAGCTCACGGATCTTTAAGATTGAGTTTATCCAGATTTAATACAAAAGATGAAATGGATTATATAATTAAAACATTAATTCCTATTATAAAAAGATTGAGAGAAATCTCTCCTTATTGGGAAGAAAATAAATAATTATAGATGTTATGTGTTAGGTGGAATATAGTAGTTTATAATTTTTATTATTAATTATTATACTCAACACTTAATACAACGCCAGAGCGTGACAAACTTAAATTTATCATGCAAACGGCGGGAGCTTACACTTAAAAATGTTTTATATAGAGGTATTTTGATGTCAGAGAATTTTAATAGCATACCATCTGTTGTTGAAGATTTAAAAAATGGAAAAATGGTAATAATAACAGATGATGAAAATAGAGAAAATGAGGGTGATCTTGTAGCTCTGGCTTCAAAAGCTACACCTGAAGTAATTAATTTTATGGCCACTTATGGAAGGGGGCTGATCTGTGTACCGATAACTTCAGACAGAGCAGAAGAACTCAACTTGAAAAAAATGGTCCCGTATGGAGAAAAAGATCGTTATAGAACAGCTTTTACCGTCAGTGTCGATGCAAAAGACAATACAACTACCGGTATTTCTGCTTTCGATAGATCCAATACTGTCGGAAAGCTCATAGACCCTTCTGCAAAAGGAGATGATTTTGTCCTTCCCGGTCATATTTTTCCTCTTATAGCAAGACCTGGCGGAGTACTTCAAAGAGCCGGACATACTGAAGCCGCTGTAGATTTTGCCAGGCTGGCAGGAGACTATCCTGCAGGTGTGATATGTGAAATTATGAATGATGACGGCAGTATGGCCAGAATGAATGATCTAATTAAGTTTAAGAAAAAATATGATATCAAAATTTGTACAATTGCCGATTTAATTGCTTATAGAAGAAAGCACGAAAAATTGATTGAAGAACTTCATGAAGTAAAACTTCCCACAAGATATGGTGATTTTGCACTTCATTTATACAAATCCTCTATGGATAATTTAGAACACATGGCATTAGTTTTCGGTGATGTTACTGATGGAGAAAATATCCTAACAAGGGTGCATAGTGAATGTTTTACAGGTGATGTTTTTCATTCTGCCAGATGTGATTGCGGGGATCAGCTTGAAGCTTCAATGAAAATGATCAGTAATGAGGGTAAAGGTGTTATTGTTTATATGCGCCAAGAGGGCAGGGGAATTGGACTTGCTAATAAACTGCACGCTTATAAATTACAGGACGAAGGTGCTGATACTGTTGAAGCAAATGAAAAACTTGGTTTTCCTGCCGATTTAAGAGAATATGGAATTGGTGCACAAATTTTATTAGACCTTAAGATTAAAAGTATTAGAATCCTTACTAATAATCCAAAAAAAATTATAGGTATTACAGGTTATGGCATTGAGATTAAGGACAGAGTTCCAATCGTTATCACACCACATACACATAATGAGTTTTATCTAAAAACAAAAAAAGAAAAAATGGGACATATGATTTGATATTGGTGGCTGTAGATTGAGTTTCCACCAGATGAAACAGTAGACAGACTATAAAAGAATGAAAGTTTATATAAACTTTCTAGTCCAAGCCTAGTTTGAATGATGGTGTTTTTGATCAGCCATATGAAACTTTAAGAGTAAAAAACTAATATCATTCTGTTTAAATAACGATTTATACCCTATATAATACATAAAAAAGTTATTCTTGTTAATATAGAGATCAGTATGGAATCAGATATTTCAAAACAGAAGGACAAATTTATAGAAGGATTAATATCAGTTATTTTTGGTTTGGCTAAACTGGCAGAGGCAAGAGACAAAGAGACTGGTGGACATTTGAAACGAATGGCGGAATACACCAGAGCACTAGCCCAAACATTAAGGAAAACTGAAAAATTTGAGAAAGTAATTGATTACTACTTTATTTATTTTCTATACCATGCTTCTTATCTTCACGATATTGGTAAGCTTGGTATACCTGAAGATATTCTGCTTAAAACAGGTATGCTTAGTATAGAAGATTTTGAAATAATTAAAACTCACACTACAATAGGTGCGGATATTCTCAGAGAATCAGATAAAGACCATCCAAATATTGATTTTATAAAATCCGACAGCTTGAGGATTTTGTTCATTAACATCAAGCTTGTTTGCATTTAAGTTGTTTATTGCAAAATTAGCTATTTTTTTGCCTATCCCTTTTCCTCTGACGTTAGAGTCAATGAATAACATTTCAATTTTATTTTTTGCGATTCCGAGAAAACCAATAATTTTTTCGGAATCATTTTTATATACAAATAGCTTCACTTCTTTGAAGTACTTTGGTATAAATTGTTTTAAGGATTGAATGTCTGCTTCTTTTAAAAAATGATGTGTTGCTCTAACAGAATTTTCCCAGACTTCAAGCAAGTAGGGATAATCATTTTCAATTGCTGGTAATATTTTCTTTTCGTAATTCATCTTTTTATCTTTAACGTTAAGTTCACCGGCGAACTTAAACAGGTCCGGCGGAACGGCTAGTTAGAATTTTTTTTCATACTGATTTGGTGGTTAACTATGCTTTTCTAAGCTTTTTAACTCTAATTCCAGATTATAAGCAGACTCATCTGGTATCAACCCTTTATTTATAAAACCAAATTTCTCATAATAGCTAAGAGCATTTAATGTGCTCTCAGTATAAAGTTTAGTAATATTCAATTGAACTGCTCTTTCTTTTACTAAACCAAATAGTTGAGTGCCAATTGAATTTCCTTCATACCCAGGCAGAATATAAAGATGGTTAACATTGCCAATTTTGTTATGAAATTTTATCTGAATGAACCCAATGATCCTATTCTTATTTTTTGCAACTATAGTATAATTATGTTGGTTCTCTAAAGTTTGTCTGATATAAACTGGTGTTTTGTCGATATAAAACTTGTCAAATGTGTCCTTCAGTTGGTCGCTATATGCTTTACGCGATAGTTCACGGGCAGAAGTTTGCATTACGGTGTAAATTTCTTCATAATCCGATAGTTTTGCTTTTTGGTAATCAATTTTCATATTTACTTCTGAGTATGACGATAAAACCTCTGAAAAATAGATGTTATACAGAAACTATAATATCACGGGATATTCTTATTTATCAAAGATTTATTCAGAAATATTATGCTTAAACCTGGCAACATAATATCAATTTACAATAGATTTTGATGCTGCAGACGTTCCTACGCAACTTGTTAACAGTAACGATAAACTTAATAAAGCAAGATATTTATAAATAGGTATGAACTGTTTATATTCAAGTTTATCCTATATTTAATATTGAAATCCAGCCTTTATAATTATCATCATAATGGATAATGATTTGAATAATACACCTGGAAGAATTGGGACGAAAATTATGCAGTCTAATATTGATGTATATCAATATTGGAAAAAATGGATTAAAGATGAACATTTTCTATGTTATTTTTTTTATTGAAAACTATAATTAGTTGCCAATAGCAAAAAAGAGTTTATACAAACGTTCTGATAATTTTAAAAATAGGAAGTTCTATGAACCAAAGAAAGCCTGATGATGTATTACAGGAATTGAAGGAACATTTTGGGTGGATTATCAAATATTTACCCTATATCGTTATAGTCTTGATAATTGTCGTTGCAGTGTTTGGTATGATTTATTCAATCGGACCAGACGAAGTAGGTGTCGTTCAGAGATTCGGAAAATATCATGAGATTACTAATCCCGGGCTTCACGTAAAAATTCCGTTTGGAGTTGATAAAGTTACCCCGGTAAAAATTCAGCGTATTTTTAAAGAAGAATTCGGAACCAGAACAGTAACTGCAGGTGTTAAAACCGTCTATTCAATGCAGTCATATGACGAGGAGTCTTTAATGCTTACAGGAGATTTGAATATTCTGGATGTAAGATGGATTGTTCAATTTAGGGTGATAGACCCAAGAAAAATGCTTTTTGCAACAAGATACCCGATCATAAACTTAAGAAATGTTGCCGAAATAGTCATGAGAAGACTCGTTGGCGATTACACAGTAGATGAAGTCCTCACAACAAAAAGAGAGGAAATAGATTCACAGGCTCAACTTTATATGCAGGAACTTCTTGACAAGTATAATACCGGACTTAAAATTGTTACAGTGAAACTGCTGGATGTAAATCCTCCGAATAAAGTAAAACCCGCATTTAATGAGGTAAATGAAGCAAAACAAGAAAAAGAACAGGCCATTAACCAGGCATGGGAAGCCTATAACAAGGTCATTCCAAAAGCCAGTGGTGAAGCTGAAAGAACTCTTCGTGAAGCTGAAGGATATTCTCTTGATAAAATTAATCGTGCTAAAGGTGATACTGATAGATTTTTAGCGATACTTGAAGAGTACAGGAAAGCTCCTGATGTAACCAGAAAAAGAATATATATAGAGACCATGTCTGAGGTTATTCCAATGGCAAAACAAAAATATATCATGGACCCAGAACAAACTTCAGTACTTCCTCTTTTAAATATTGGACAGCAGTTAAAAGGAGCTAATAAATGAAAATATTTACGGGTATAATAGTTGTTCTTGGTATAATTGCGGTGTTAGTTTATTATAGTGGTGCAATTTATACTGTTCCTGAAACTAAACTGGCAGTAATAACTCAATTCGGCAAACCGGTAGGGAAATCTATAACTGATGCAGGGCTCCACTTCAAAAAACCGTTTATACAAAAAGTTCACTATTTCGATAAAAGACTGATGGAATGGGATGGAGATCCAAATCAGATTCCTACAAAAGATAAAAAATATATATGGGTCGATGCTACTGCAAGATGGAAAATTAACGACCCCCTTAAATTTCTACAGACAGTAAACAATGAACAGGGAGCTCATTCCAGGCTTGACGATATAATAAATTCAGCTACACGTGATACAATTACAAGTCACCTTCTTGTTGAAGCTGTCAGAGACACCAACAGGATTGTTATTGAGAATAAAAAAGACGAAGATCCTGGTGACAAAGTAAAAACTGATGCGGCCCTTGAATATATCTCTACCGGTCGGGAACAACTTGAAAAAACGATATTGAAAAAAGCAGAACAGCTTGCACCCAAGTATGGTATAGAACTTGTTGATGTTAGAATTAAGCGATTAAACTATGTTGCCGGCGTAAGAGAAAAGGTTTATGATAGAATGATTGCTGAAAGAAAACGCGCGGCTGAAAAGTACCGTTCAGAAGGGCAGGGTAGAAAAGCTGAAATCGATGGTAGACGAGAAAAAGAACTGAAATCAATAACTTCTAATGCTTATCGCAAAGCACAGGGCATTATGGGAAAAGCAGATTCTCAGGTTACAAAAATTTATGCAGATGCCTATAGCAAGGATCCCAAATTTTATTCTTTCCAGAAAACACATGAAACTTATAGGAGATCAATAGATAAAGATACAGTCCTCATACTCACGACTGACAATGATTACTATAAGCAACTGAAAAGTTCAAAAACAGAATAGTCATTGCCTGACAAAATGTAACGCCAGAAGTAGTAGATGATGTAACAGTATATATACATGATCCTAATGTGATAAATAAAATATATGCTGGTCACTACTTTAAATTTGGTGCCCCAGCTGAATATACAACCGCTATTTGTGCTCAGCAGATAGTTTCTATGTTGAAACCAGTTAAGTATAGCTTCTCTACCTTATAACAGGATAATTAAAGAATTGGTGTTGATATTTTATATGACAGCAGTATTTTTTACATCCTGCTATTTGTGTACTAGCAATTTAATCACCTCAACTATTAAATCTATGAAAAAAATAATTATAATAATACTAACGTCTACACTGAGTATTTCTGCATTTGCACTCAATATCAATAAAAATGGTTACAAACAATTAAATTGGTATTCATATCCAATTAATGTTGCTGATCATTATAATATTACTGCAATGAAGGTTGATGATAATTTATTTGATAAAGGAATTTCAGAATTTGAGAGTCAAAATAAGAAAAAACAGTTCCTATTTTACTATATGCAGCTCTATATGGTAAGAGTATATTCAAATAAGCCATTAAAAAATATAGTGAATGATTTAAGTAAAGTTTACGGAAAAGGACATTATACTAAGCGTCCTGATGGAACAGCTTTGTCCTATACTATTTCAGTAAATGATAATATGGATATTGAAGCTCAAAAAATAGATAACAATACAGTAAAAATAACCTATAAGAATCCTGAAATGATATCTAAAATAATTTCACAAATAGGCTGATAAAGGCAAGAAAAACGGTGCATTTATCATAACTGCCATGATATTAGATACATAAATAAAATAATTAAATAATATCGTAAACTTATTTTTCTAATTGGACGTTATGAAATGGCAATTGAATTTTGCCGAAACATGATACAAAATTGCATTAAGACGGTTAGAGGTGCTTATATGCAAAGTCAGTTAATGTCTAATCATTGCTTAAATCCTGCTTTGTATTGTTATCTAATTAATAAATAAAAGTGCAATAGACAAGCTGAGATTCAAAATAACATAAGAACTGCGCTGTCCTACCTGAATATATGAAGAGTACTTTATAAAAAAGAACTATCCTTAATTTCTATTGAAAATTACCACTAAATTTCCTATAATAATTTTAGCATTACATATTAAATAATATGATAATAATCATTAATTCTATGAGTAGATCAATTAACAGAATAAGACCTCCTTTCGCCCGTAATATATCCGCTATGGCAGGCCGGAAAAACAATACAATCTATTATATAGATGATCTCAAGGGGACATTGAACAGAATCGATGTTGTCTCTCAGGAAAATATGGGAATTGTAAATCACTGTATTAACGATTCGTTCCAAGGTTCCACTGCTCTATGGGTAGGAGATGACACTGTTCAGTATGCAGTGATGAACGAGTTGTTAACAATTAAAATTATTAACGGGGAAGTATACATTATCTCTAGACTGGTTTTGGAGGAAGTGAATCAAATTGTTGGTATTGTACATAACCAGAACATGTGCTTTTTGGCAGATAGGGATGGATTAATTATTAAATATGATGCCAATATGTTCAAAATTGAATCTTGGGACATGGAAACACCAATTAATAGCATGACTTTGCATAAATACGGCAGAGAACAAAGTCTGTTTCTTCTCTCTGAAATGAATCGTTCTGTTTATGTCTATAACTTGCAGTGTAAACAACTCTTTTCCATTACTGTTCCACACGAAGGAGCTACTAGCATAGCATCTATTTATCATTCAGGGGTTAATAAATCAATTCTTTACATCTCTTATGTGCATAAGACTTGGGAAATCTATGATAACACTGAAACGGAAGCCGGCAATTCTCTGAACATAGAAATAGACAGGAAAGCACGCAATGTCTTTATTGAAAAGTTACTTTATAAACATAAGAGACTGACGCGCGGCAACTCTCTGTCTCTGTCCAACGGCTACCGAGTTGAGTTTAAGTATTTCAGCATGCTCTCACCCAGACACAATGTATTGCCTGAACTCAGGAAACTTAGACCGAATGTCCGCATGTCCATTCCAACAAACACTGAACGACAGACTGTTGTTTCTGTAAATCCCATAGGCCAAGTCTATGGCACTGTAACTACTGATGCTGCCGGAGAAGATATCATAGAGTTTGATTTTACAGGTGTGAAATTATCCAGAGAAAGAGTAGTCTTTGGTTACAAAGCTGTTCTTGATTTGTATAATATCCGTTACATGATAGACCAAGCACCATTTCCAGCAGAGTTCCCGAATGATTTGATAAACTTCCTTAGAGTTGAAAAAAGGTTGGATATGCATAGAAAGGAGTTACAGAAAATTGCCGCAAAGATTCTTTCTTCAATGTCTGAAGCGAACCGAAAAGATATCCTCAGAGTTGTTTGGACCATTCGCGAATATGTATATGATAAATTGGAATATCACTATAATAATCGGGACACAAGCCCATTGCAAACGCTCAAAGACGGTGAGGGGACATGCGGAAAATATACTGAACTGCTCCTGGGACTTTTACGCCTTTGTGGAGTACCATGCAGAGCCGTAGGTGATTATAAGGTACCGGATTACAAGCTTGAGTACGGTATCCTGCATTCTTTTTGCCGACCGGACTATGATCATGTGTGGATTGAATTTTATGTCCCTGAAGTGGGCTGGGTTCCCATGGAGAGTTCCTCTGATAATCTGCCTGGAAAGCATAATCGTTTTTTTGCAGCCTTGCCCTGGGTTAACATTGAAAACTCAAGAACTCAGAAGAGCATGGAGGATGTTGTCCCTGATACATGGAAAATAATTGATGAACGATTCCATTTTTCTGACTTTTTTGAACATGAAATATCTATCACTGTTACAGAAGAGCTTGAATAAATAAACATTTTATTAAGGATTGAGGTTACTTTTTCACAAAGTAGTCCATGAAAAGTATTTGAGCACAAAAAATAGTAATCTCCCTTAAATATTTATTCATGGCTTTTGTTGACACTTTCAGGTTAATTTACTATTATAATATATACATTTGATTTAAATGACTGTATAGCTATTGATGATAGTAAATTTTAAGTTCAACTAAACTTGCCAATAAGACGTATAATGAAAAATTAAATACTGTTAGATTAGTATTTGAAGTATTGTTTCATATTGGTGCTTATACAGGGATGAGGCTTAAAGACTGTTGCCTATTAAAGTGGGATAGCGTAGATTTCAATGATCTAAAAATTGCAGTTATACTGAATAAAACAAAGCACTTTCAAACTCATGTTCTAATACCAATTTTACCTGATTTATTCTAAAAGCTACAGGAAGCTAAAAAATGGAAAATTGATGAATATGTTTAACGCAAATATTTCTTTTATTATTCAAGCTACTAAAATAATGAAATATAAATAACAACTAAAGTATAAGGTTATGAAAATTGGAGAATTTCATGTGCGCTAGTTTTGATTTTAATGACACACAATGTATGAAAAATTGGTTATATTTTGAAAATCATAAAAATGGAATCCGTCCCAGGGCAAATAATCCACTGGCAACATTTAGTGAATTTCCTAGCATTTATAGACCAGGATCCCCAGCTTACAATATCCCTTTTTTTAAAGTTCCGAGAACTAATTGTCTACTTTATTATTCTAATTCTGCAGATGAAGCTCTTAAAAATTATTTCTTTAAAGATGATAGTGTGCACTTTCCTGTTCATCCAGTTAATCTTGAGAATTCTTCAATTCCACACATTGAGGAATTTTTAAAATTCCCTGTTCTTAAATTGTCTAAAGTTCATCCTACATCCTCGACTAGAACTGTTTTTATAATGAATGATGATTTACCTCCTCATTGTATAAAAGGGCATACTGATTTAAAAATTACACGATGGAGGCGACATATGGAAATGCGAAAGGTTATCCAAGCAATTGCCGTTACTTCATCATTCGAACAGGCAGCTGTTTTTCAAAACTATAGTAAAGTTGCCTACTACCCTGAGTCAATTGGAGTTGTTTATGGAGGGAAGAAAAAAAAAGATTGGGGATTTATAGTTCGAGAGATGCGTGCAAAACCACATATAGAGTATCCTTATAAAATGATTCCGCTCTGTTCTTTTTATGTTAGAAATGATAATGAAACAACACTTTTGGAAGAGTTACTTGAGAAAAGTGGAATACCACCAAAAAAGTTTATACTAGAAGAGATTTTATATCCATTGCTTACCGGATGGATTAAAATTTATATGAATACTGGAATTTTACTGGAACCTCACGGACAAAATATTATTCTTGAGTTAAATGAAGAAACAAATCAAATTCTAAGATTCGCTCATCGAGATTTTGATTGCGAAACAAATATCGATCTTGCCAATGAGAATGGATTTAATACCGATCTGTTAAATCCAAAAGATTTATTTACGACAAAAGGGCGTGAGGATTTGCCTCAAGGAAGCCGAGTTAGTATTCTTTTTGACAACTCTGTGAAAGTTCCTCTTGAAGCGATAGTAAAGCTTGCAAATGAAGTCTACAAAATTCCTCAAAAAGAGATTAGAAATGATGTTAAAACTTATTTGTTTGATAATTTTCCTATATTTATGAAAAAGCATTTACCGCCATCATGCACCGCATATAATTACAAAGATACCCGGAAAGGGAGAAAAGTTATCAGTTATGAAAATACTAGTGGATGGAGATAAGGATAACTGAAAAACGCATTACTTCTAAATCAGAGTTTATTGAAAGAAAATCTTCGAAATCTTTCTCTAAATGTTTACGAATTATTAATCTATCTGTTTTTATTTTGTCTATGTACATCTTTTTTCCAGTTTACGTTTTAAATTCTCCTATCGAGCAACGCGAGATTATGAGAAATGTTTGGTTAAATTGTTCTATTTTATTTTGCTTGTTGTTTTAGCATAATTTTTAAGCTTACACCCAAACTGTTTAAGACACTCATCTCCCTTTTGGTGGCCGTATGTATCATTTAATAATTTAAAGTGATCAATATCAATAATGGCGTGATATTGGTAAATTTAGCCGCCTGCAGCGTTTCCACTCATCATGAAAAAACTCATCAAATACCTGCGTTTTGGAATTCCAGTTAAATCATCTATTTGTGATAGGCTTTTAACTTTTTCTTCTGCCAGTTTTTTTCGGTAATATTTTGATGGGTTATAACGAAATAATCGTTATCTTCGAAAAAGAATGTGATAGATTTAAAAAAAATAAAGCCACACGAATGTGGCCCATAAGAATATTTATCCATCAGTTCCTGTAAGTGGTTTATCTGCATTTTAAACAATACTACCGTTAATCAGATATTTATTTTGGCTTATTTTTTTTTATGCTTTTGCCGATTTCTGATAATTTCTGCATCATAACATAGAATGCAGGAATCAGTATAGTTCCTAAGAATATAGAAAAGACCATTCCTCCGAATACTATAATTCCGATTGATTTCATGCTCATAGCCCCGGCACCTGTTGCAATCACTAAAGGAAAAGTTCCAAGAATAAATGATACAGCGGTCATTATTACGGCTCTGAACCTGAGTTTAGATGCTGATTCAGCTGATTCCAGTATTGACTGTCCATCTTCTCTGTTTTTCTTTGCGAATTCAACAATCAAAATTGCTGTCTTAGTAGATAGTCCGAATATTAAAACTATTCCGATCTGGGCATATATATTGTTATCAATAAAAGGTATTAAAATAGACATTCCCAAAAGTGAAAGCATTGCTCCTAATACAGCAATAGGAATTGCCATCATTACAGCAAGTACAATTGTCCAGCTTTCATATTGGGCAACCATAAACAGGTAAATAAAAATTACCGAAGCAAGAAAAATCAGAAATACGTTGTTACCTGCAAGTTTTTCCTGGTATGACATTCCAGTCCATTCATAGGTATATCCATCAGGTAAAACTTTTTTAGCTATCTTTTCCATCGCAGCAATTCCTTCTCCTGAACTATATCCCTGAGCAGCCACCCCCATAATGCTTACAGACTGAAACATATCATAACGGCTTATCATATTGGCCCCGACTTTTTTCTTTATCTGAATTAAAGTGCTTAAAGGGATCATTTTACCTGTTGAACTCCTTACATTGAGTCTGCCTATATCACTTATTTTACTCCTGTAATCCATTTGAGCCTGAATAATAACCTTATAAATATTGCCATACTTATTAAAATCATTTACATATTTAGAGCCAAGATTATCCCGCAATGTATTGAATACATCTGTTATGTCAACTCCAAGTTTTACAACCTTTTCACGATTTATATCTATATATAATTGTGGAACATCAGTCCTGTAAGTAGTAAAAGCCTGTCCTATTTCTGGATCTGCTTTAGCTTCTTTAATTAAGTTATCTACAACTCTCCCAATTTGTATTGGAGAACCATTATTTCTGTCTTGAATAACCATTTCAAATCCGTTAGATGTTCCAAGTCCAGGAATGGAAGGAGGGACAAATGGTGTGATTTTTGCTCCGCGAATTCCATCTAATTCAGTCTTCAATCTATTGATAATAGTGTATTCAAACAAATCTTTCCCTTCCCTGTCTTTCCAGTCCTTGAGTACTACAATTACAAATGCCGAATTTGAAGAATATGATTTATTCAATCCATTATACCCGTTCATAGTCATAAAATGTGTAACGCCATTTGTACTGCTTAGAATCTGACTAATCCGATCAGTTGTTTTTTGAGTTTTCTTCAATGAAGTTCCAGAAGGGAGTTGTACATTAATCATAAATTTACCCTGATCCTCCAATGGTATGAACCCCGAAGGAACGGCTTTATATGAAACTAGCATTACAGTTATAATAACTAGAAACAAAATTCCTACTATTGAAATCTTTCTAATAAAAAATGCTACTATTTTTCCATATTTTGCCGTTATCCATTCAAAAACTCTGTTAAAATAAACAAAGCCTATAAACTTTGTTTTACTATCAGGACGTTTTAATATTGATGAGCATAAAGCAGGACTCAATGTTAAAGCATTTAATGTAGATATCCATACAGCAGCTACAATTGTGATAGAAAACTGTCGATACAATTCACCTGTTAAGCCTGGGAAAAATGCAATTGGTACAAATACGGCCATAAGCACACAGGTTGTAGCAATAACAGGTGCGGTAACTTGAGTTACGGTTTTTTTAGCCGCTTCTTTAGGAGAAAGCCCTTCATCAACCATCAGTCGATTATCATTTTCAATTTCAAGAATACTGTCGTCAACAACTATACCGATTGCCAATATCAAGCCAAATAGTGTAATTATATTAATCGTATAACCAATCGCAAGAAGAAGAGCTAACGTGCCAATAAGTGAAACAGGAATTGTAATTGCTGGAATTAATGTAGCTCTCCAATTCTGAAGAAACAAATAGACAATAAAGATTACAAGAATTACTGCTATTATTAAAGTTTTTACTACTTCATGGATTGATGCTGTTATATACTTCGTATTGTCATAATACATAGAAACGTCAAGATCTTTAGGGAAAGTTTTGCTGGATTCTTTTAATTCACTTTTTATTTGTTTTATAACTTCAAGAGCGTTTGCCCCAGGCAACTGATTTATAATCAATAGAGCAGCAGGATGCTTTCCGTCAAGTGTAGCTGAAGAGTTATAATTTTCAGAACCTAGCTCAACTTTTGCAACATCTTTCAATTTAACAGTCGAACCATCAGGCTTGGTTAGTATTATTATATTATCAAAATCTTTAACTGTAGACAACATCCCCTTTGTCTCAAGAGTGTATAAAAGCTGTTGATTTTCAGGTGATGGCTCAGCTCCTATTTGTCCGGAAGCCACCTGTACATTTTGTGCTTTTATAGCATTTACAATATCTGTGCTTGACAGTTTCAAAGCAGTTAATTTATCTGAATCCATCCAGATACGCATTGAATAATCTTTATTACCGAAAACAGTAATTGATCCAATTCCGGAAATTCGAGCCAGTGGATTTTTTAAATTGATATCAGCATAGTTATTTAAAAAGATATTATCATAAGTTTCATCTGGAGAATAGAGAGCAATTACACATAACATATCTGTCGATTTTTCAGAGACGTCTACCCCCTGTCTTTGAATCTCTTCCGGAAGTTGAGAATATACCCCATAAACCCGATTTTGGACATTAACAGCTGCATCTTCCCCATTTGTTCCAATGTCAAACGTAACTGTAATTGTAGCTGTACCGTCATTAAAACTTGTAGACGACATATACAACATATCAGGAACACCGTTTATAGCGTTTTCCAGAGGTATAATTACAGATTTTTGCACTGTTTCTGCATTTGCTCCAGGATATGAAGTAGAAACAATTACAGTAGGTGGTGCTATTTTAGGATATAAAGAAATAGGTAAAACCAGTAAAGATATTAATCCTGCTATTATAATTACAATTGAAATGACAATTGCGAATTTAGGTCTATTAATAAAAAAATGTCCAATCATTCTTTTTCCCTCAATTATAATTCTTTTACAGGAATTACTTTTTGTCCATTCCTGACTTTCTGCAGACCTTTTGTAATAACAATATCTCCTGCCTTTAGACCGGCAGTTACAGCAATATCTGTATCATCAGTAGGGCCTGTTGTAATTGTTCTTGTTTCAACAATATCATCTTTATTTACCAAATAGACATATTCGCCAATTTGTCCACTCATTACAGCTTCCTGAGGTATAACTAAATAAGTTTGATTTTCTTTCTTTTCGGGAAAGATATTGACATACTGTCCTGGAAGTAAGTAATAATCAGGATTAGGGAATGATGCTCGCGCATTTATTGTTCCTGTAGTTGAATCGATTTTATTATCAGAATAAACAACCTTACCTTTATATTTATATATTTTATTATTTGAAAGCTTTATCCTAGCAGTTGTTTCTGAACGCATTTTTTCAGTAGGATTTACATTTAAATAATTTACTTCATCAGGATTGAATTCAACCTGTATTGGATCAAGCTTTACAATAGTAGCCAACGTACCGCTTTCAGGACTAACAAGGTTGCCTACGCTGTACAACGGCTTATCAATTTTCCCGGTTAAAGGAGCTCTTATATTAGTATAACTGATGTTAAGTTTTGCAATTTTCAATGCACTTTCTGCATCTTTTACATTTGCATCTGCTGTTTTCTTAGTCATTATTGCATTATCATACTCGTCTTCACTAACTGCATGTTTAATGTAAAGTCCTTTTTGTCTTTTATAATCTTTTTCAGAATTATACTGTATAGCCAATGCTTTTGTTAAGTTAGACTCTGCTTTAGCAAGTTCTGCTATATACTGGCTTTGTTCGAGCTCGAATAATACCTGTCCTTTCTCGACGATACTTCCCCATTTAAAGTTTACTTTTTGTATATATCCTGTTACTCTTGCTTTGAGGTTGACTGTATCTTCTGCGACTGTCTGTCCTACTAAATACCTTTTAAAAGGAACTGTTTTTTCCTTTACTACGGCAATACTTACTTCTGTCGGTGTACTTTTTTTCTCGCTTTCGGTACACCCTATCAGCATAATACTTACCGTAAGTATTGGTAAAAAAGTACAGATAATTTGTTTCTTCATAGCTTCTTTCCTTAATGTTTATGTATAAAAAATAACTTGATTTTTTTAGTCGATCAAATGGACTTTACAAAAAGAAAGCATTAAAGTATACTTATGTTCTGTTCAATAAACATATATGTATCATATATCATAATCGTTTGCTGATTTTAAAAAGAACTTGTTTCGTAAACATTCCTTAGGAAATGTGCAGTGCTTTTTATATTTACTCAATAAAAACCAATCTAACAGCTACAGACGAGGAGGAGGATATTTTGAAATTTTTTACTGATGAGTTTATAAGGATGCGGAAGCTCAAAAGATACACAGCAAGTGATCTGTGCCGTGAACTTGTAATAGGCAGAACAACCTTGTGGGCCTGGGAGACAGGGAAAAGAGTCCCATCTGAAAAAATTCTCAGAAGACTGGCAAAAATCCTTGATGTACCTCTTGATCACATATCTGATTTACCACACGAGCAACCTTTATCGAAGGAAAATCTGGATGCCACTATTCAGGAATCCTTACGCTTTTCAACATCATATATAGAAGAACAGAAAAACGAACTAATTTCAAAAATTGTCACTCACGCAAAATCGTTCACCCAAACGTCCTTTATTATACAGGCGCTTTTATCTTCAATACCTGCTATATGCTATATAAAAAACAAGAATTTAAAGTATATAACTGCCAATGTACCCTTTCTCAAAACTGTATCACTTGATAAAACATATGATGTATCTGGAAAAACCGACCATACATTTTTCACTAATAAAGAGGCTGAAGCAAACACAGCCCAGGACAAAGAGGTTTTACTTACAGGAATCCCCGTTGTAAATTACGAGAGCAATATTCCAGGAACGAAAAAGAAGCGATACGGACTCATTTCAAAACATCCCATACGTGATACGTACGGGCATGTCTCAGGACTGATCGGGATTTTTCTAGATATAACAGAGCAGAAAAATGAACAGGAAGAAAGAGAGTTGCTGGAAATATGTGTCAATAACATGACTGATGGAATTGTTATAAGAGAAGCCCCTCTGGGTAATTATCTCTATATGAATCAAGTGATGGAACAAATAACGGGATATCCACGAGATTTCTTTTTAAAAGAAGGAAATAAGTTCTTCCTCAATGAATACATCCATCCTGATGACAGGAAAATGTTCGAATATGTCGCAAACGGAGTAATAGCACATCCACATAGAAAGAGATTTAGAATAATAAGATCGGACAAAAGCATAAGATGGCTAGAAGGTACAACTTCTCCGCATACGATATTTAAGAACAAACAATGCTATATCGTTTCGATAAAGGATATCACAGATCAGAAAAATGCAAAGGAAACAAAAATACTGGAAATAGCAAAGTCTCTCAAGAATCAGGGTATTGATATAAAAGTAATTTTAAAAGCTACCGGCCTAACTCAGAAAGAGGTGATGAGTTATTAAAACGATCATAATGATTTTACATTACCAAATATTTAATGTAAACTTTTATTAACAATGCAAATTGATGAATCCAAATTTATCAGGGGGAGAAAGGAGGACAGTTACAAGCAGCCTGACAATCGGTAACGTCATTAGGGGTAACTGTCAGATCAAGTCCTAACTAATACAATTGAAATTTTCTGTGAAATTAAATAAACATTCTAACAATAGTATAAGCAACAATCATTTCATCTGCTAAAAAATGTAAGGACGAAAATGATTGTTACTGCTGAAGTTATTAAAGTCCTAGTTCATCTACGTTCAAGCCATTGAATCTTTTTTGAGTAAGTTCATCACTTCGTTTAACTAAACCCAACATTACCTTATTGGGCTTGAAAGATTCAAACTTATAATTTTTATCAGTAGGCTTAATATTAATTGCAGGGTTACCATCTCCAATTCCTGAGCCTTGAGGATATAAAATCTTTACAATTTCACAGTCATAAGGTGCTACATAATAACCCTGTTTGACTTTGCACAAATAGGATGCCAATTCGTTCTGAGCCTTTATCAGATCATGCAATGAACTGTCAACATCTTCTTGGGCTACTGCATGTGTTTTTACAAGTTTTTTTCTCCGGGAATAAAGAATACTATAGTATTTTACATTGTTCTCATTTTCAAAAAACAATGCAGGATTATTATCACTACATAAAACAAAAAACAGAGGATCGCCTTTTTTGACTTTTTCTCCTGGCTTTACATAGTATTTTATATTCCCTTCAACTGATGTATAGACCTGTTGCATTGATGAGTTTTCTGTTCCAGCATTTGCCATTAACGGTATTATCATAAAAGCAGTTACTGTTGAAATTAAGAATGTCAATTTTGCTCCCTTTGTAAAAATACTCTTTCTCATCTTTCTCTCCTTTTTTTAATATTATAAATTATTTATTTTTCATCAATGCAAACGTTTCAGTATCTCCAATTTTTCAGTCAACTTATATTTCTTTTAATTTTATTATGGTATCTTGATAATCACAACAGAAAACAACCCTGCTTGAATAATTTATATTAAACAAAAATCAAATTTGTCAGGGGGAAATTCAATCGCCTGTATATTAGAAAATGTTAATTAAGTAATAGAATCTTAAAAAAATAAAGCCACACGAATGTGGCTCAGGAGATTATTTATCTGCATTATTCCCCCTCTATGTCGCTTATATAATTAAATTGCGTTTTTCATATTGGATTATTTTGTGTTTTACATACATTTTAGGTAAGAGATCAAGAACGGCTATTATAAATACACCTATTTGTTATAAGTATTTTGTAAATTTTTCAAATTCAATATTTATGTAAGGAATATCATTTATAATTTTTTCTTCTCTTTTACACATATACTTTTTTGATTTTAATGGCATATTTTCCAGTTTATCAAAAGCTTTAAACGCAAGAGCATAAAACAATATTTCTTTTAATTTAAGAAAATATTTTATTTCTTTTAACCAGTAAGGATCTAATTTATTTTCTTTAGTATATCCCATCAAAAATTGTGCTATAAAAGTTTCAGGTGGAATATAATTATTTTCCGGTATATAACGGAAAAATATCCAGGCTAGTTCATCTATAAACCAGTTATAGTGACAGCCATCAAAACCATATACAGTAATATTATTGTCAGAGTCGATAAAAAAATTATCCTTTTTCATATCACCATGAATTAATCCATATGAGTTCATGGTTTTCGGTAATTTGCTAATGTATTCTATCAGGTTATTATATTCATCCTTAATTATTCGATTGTTGCCAGGTATATAGTCACAGATTTTTAAATCTTGTGGATTATTCCAGTCAGGACGTAATTCTGTTAAATAATCGGTATTATATTTTTTTGTCAGATTATGGAGTTTACCTACTGTATTTCCATATATATTGGCAAATTCTTCTTCAGTACATAGATATTTTTTATCCCATGGTGAATGCCCTTTGGCTTTAACAAATGATGTAGCTATAAAATCATTTCCATATGAATCACTAATTTTTTCAATAAAATTATTATTATTTTTTTTGTATTCATAAATATAATTAGTGAAACCTCGGTCTCTAATACTTTTTGCTTTGTCAATACCAAAACGACTCATTGCTTCGTTTAATATATTTGAATTAAAACGGTTTTTCATTTCAGTATTCATTTTATTTTTCTCCTATAACATTGTCGGTCAGCTAACAGGAGTGAGCACTAGCGAACTCTAGGTTAGCTGCACCTTTTGGTTAACTGTTTTACAAATCTATCATTTGATAATTCTGCAACAGTTAAATATTCATCTGTCCCTTCATCGTATTTATTATCTACTTTGATAAAACCCAAATTTTGAAGTATTTTCTCACTACCGATATTATCAGGATGATAATCAGCTAAAACTTTTGAATTTGGTTTATAATTAAACCATTTCTTTAGTATGGCTATACTGGATTCTGTTGCATAACCTTTACTCCAATTCTCTTTTTGAAATCTGAAAGCTAACTCATAGATATTATGATCAGGAGGAATAAAAATACCGTTAAAACCAATATAATGATTTGTTTCTTTTTCTAGTACTGCTAGTATTTCTGTTTCATTGATTTTAGAATTTGATAATAGCTCTTTAAACCAACTGATATAATAGTTTTTATTAGAGTTTAGGGATGTATTTTCATTTCCGATAAAACGCATTACTTCTAAATCAGAGTTCATTGAAAGAAAATCTTCGAAATCTTTCTCTAAATGTTTACGAATTATTAATCTATCTGTTTTTATTTTGTCTATGTACATCTTTTTTCCAGTTTACGTTTAAGGTCTATTTCAGTTATGCAGCGAAACGGAATAGCTGTTATCTAAAGTATTTAGTTAAAGTTAATTTTTATTTATGATTGTTTTTTACAAATTTAAATGTGTTTGGATATTCTATCATCATATTTCCTATTTTATGAATCTGTTTGAGAAGTTTAGGTTTTTTATAAATGCCCATACCATTGATACGTTGACTCATATAGAGTTCTCCCTGTTCTCTGTTTAATTTTTGGGAATAAGGTAAAAAGTCTTTTTTTACATTAGTTATATTTTTATTTGCATCACAAATTAATCCTAAAGATGGTTTTGAAAAACTAAAATCTGAAAATTTTAACTCTCTAATTTTTCTGTTTTTCTTTGTATTGAAGTAGAGAATCATTGATTTTGGATTATAGACAACTTCAAAATTGTTCTGATTATAATCATTTTTTTTGAAGAACTTGTGCATATGATTTAATATATCAAAAGCGTCATTTAGAAGAGATTTTCCTGGATTTTTTTCATATTTTTCCAATAAATATGTACCACGTATAGATCGTGGATCATCTATATAGCCATCTTGCCAAGTATCGCTGTACATAGGAGCTTTGCTTAAATCAGGTTTATTCTTGTTATCAAATTTTAAAAATTTAACTAAATTATATAATTCGCTGTCATACTTCCAGTTTGTTACTAAAGGAACAGGTAGTTCATTACCTGTATGAACTATCATTTCACCTCTCATAAATTCTATTACTGCTATATGTCCTTCTTTATCACAAATAAAGAAGTGATCAAGAAAGTTTGGGAAGCCCATTTGTGGAATAAGATTCAGTTTTCTTGTGCTGTCAATTACTTCTTTAACATTTGCTGAATTGTCTAATTGATATTGAATCCATTGAGAACCTTCTTGAATAAAGGGATTATTTTTCGTTTTAGGGAACGGATATTCATTGCTGTCATAGTTATTCAATGCCATATCTGTAACTACTAAACCTTTTTGGTTCATACCAGTTAGAGGAAAATCTTTAGCTATATTGAATGTGATACTTCCGTATTTTGATGTCCATTTTGCAGGATTTTTATGATTTATAAAAGCGGTTTTGATAACTCCACTATTATTAGTCATGACACAATAATGCATATAATAATGATTATCATTGTTATAGCCAAGAAAAAGTCTTCCATTGTTTTTAAGGGCAAAGCTTGAACATGCAAAGCTTGCTGAACAAGTCATTAATGTGATAAATACTACAAGTCTTGATAGATTTCGTTTTAATAAAAAATTCATCTCCCCCATCCTTTTTTATCTTTAACATTTGAGTTCACATACAGCTATGCAGCAGAACGAAATAGCTATTAAGTGCACCTATTGGTTATGAAATTTTATTTATTATTTTTTGCATATTCATTTTTAATATATTCGGGCAACCCTTTTGTAAACGTATTGAATGCTTCCATTGGATTCTTCTCTATCTGTTTTGTTTTCGTAAATAAACCTTTATATACTTGCTTGAGCTGTGGAGCCATTTTAGCAATTATTTCATTATTTCTCGATACTGTAAAATCTTTTGTTATTTCATTGATATTTTTGAACTTATGATCCATGTAAATCATTTGATTTTGTGAAAATTTAAAATCGTTGAAATGAAATGTCCTAATTTCAGGGTTATGCCTAAACTTATAGGAAATTGACATTTTTACTGGATTATAAATAATACTCCATTTTGATGATGATTGCATAATCAAGCTTAAAGCAAAAAAAGTATAGTTTTTTATTGGTTCATTTATCTTTCCAGTTTGATATTCTTTTATTAAATTGGTTGCTATTATGAATCTTGTATACCCTACAGAATATGGATATTCAATTTTATATAAATTAATTAGATTTTCTGCTAAATTTTCTTTTCTTGATTTTAACTCGAAATCAATTAGTTGTTTCAATGAAGAACCATATTCTCTATTTGTTATAACAGGTATTGGCAGTGTTTTACCTGTAAAGATTATAGGTTTTCCTTTTATAAACTCAATTACAGCAGAGTTACCTTCTTTATCTGCAACTATGAACATGTTAGCAAAACCATTTTGAGCAATTCGTACTTTAGAAATACTTTGGATAACTTCTTTAACTGTTGCTGCAGTATCAAGCTGGTATTGAATCCACTGGAACGTGCCTATAGCTGGTCTTGAATCTTTTTTGGGATATTCAGTTTCACGAAGAGTTGTCTCTCCTATACATAATCCTTTTTCATTCATACCTGTGAGTGGAAAGTTTATAGAAAAAGGACTTTGCGTAACACTGTTATATTTGGACACCCAATGTAAAGGTTTGTTTTCCCATGGCATATATGCTGTTTTTTTCTGATCTTTAACATTAACAAATATATTATCTTGATATGAGTTAAAAGGAGTATCCATATTAAATCCAAGAACTCTTTCATTTTTTGTATTCAAAAAGAAAGTTGAAGTTGCCTGCAAAGTGGTAATAGCTGCGAGACTAATAATAAAACCAAAAGCCCAAGTAGTAATTTTCTTCATATTCACAATTTTACCTATTCTTTATTATTTAAAATTATCAGTTTATTGGTTTAACTGTTTCGCCGTTTATTTGCACAACTCCATATTTAACCTTAATAGAATCAGTTTTGTTAGGTATAACGTATTTCTTGCCATTTACTGTTAATATTTCATTTTCAAAGTGAATATTATTTTTGCCGCAATTGAATTGCAAATAGTTTTTCCCACTATTAAAATTATGAGCAGCCCCTTCTGTAGGTTCAATTATTACAATTTGATGTTGACCAACTTGTGCTGTATCCTCTACGGGAAGTTTTGGTGCACATCCAGCTAAGATTGCTATTAGTCCACATGCAGCGATTGTAAGAATTGTTAGTTTCTTCATTAATCCTATCTCCCTTTTAGAATTTATAAAAATTTAAACCAAAGATACTTAAAGTACAAATATATTTCTTCAATTTTATCTTTAACGTTTATGATCTTTTATATTTTTGGTGCGGAGCGGGAAAAATATTAAGTGCATCTGCTGGTTATAAGATTTATTTTCTATTTGCGTTGTCATCTGGATAAATCTTTGGAATTAGGTTGTTTTTTTTAAAAGTTTTTTCATTGATGAATAGTCGTTTTCATTTATTGTCATTGGTGTAATAACGATATAGCCTTGTTTTAGATAATACTCATCATCTTTCACTATGGGTAATTTATTTTTTGATGGGAGTGAACTGAGCTCTTGTTGTAAAGGTTTTAATTTTGGGTTATTTTTGTCTGTCACCCAAATTGTACTACTATCTTTTTTATTTGGGACTTTTTTAAAAATTTTAACTATATTGATAGCATTAGCCTTTTCGTAAATCTCATTTTCTTTAGGTTAGTTTTCTAAATTTCCAGTTGGCATAATGGAAATTTTTCTTTCTACTATTTTTGAACCTTTTATTTTGTCAAATGGTATCTTTGGGAATGCAACTGTAAGGTAAGTGTATTGCCCCATGTTGTTAATAAAACCAGAAGAAATGAACTTTTTTATCCAGTTTGTTATTAGTTTAATTGAATCTTTATTTTTGTAATTAATCCCGGAAAAAGAAATTGCTTTTACATTAAGGTAGGCAGCCATTCTTACTGCTCCAATAGTACCTGATTTAAACCAGTCTGGTCCAACATTTGCACCATCATTAATTCCAGATATGACTAAGTCCGGTCTATCTTTTCCAAAGAAACCTTGTAAACCAAGAAAAACACAATCTGCAGGATAATCAGGTATAGTGTATACTGAGATATTTTCTCCTTTTTTTGCAGACTTGCCTAGATATGTTATTTCATAAGTTGTGTTAACCTGTTTTCTTACACCTTCATAATTAGATGTTCCTGATCTATTAACATTAGAAACAATGATCGAAACGCGATCTGCTACTTTATTGACAGCTTTTGCCAAAGTAAGTAATTCCTCTTGATGATTTTGCCATCCATCGTCATTTGTAATTAAAATATGACGGAATTTCTTAGTTTGTCCATAAGATAGACAACAGCAAAGAGTCAACAATGAAACTAAAATAACTTTTCTCATCTGTTCAAATCTCCATAAGATATCATTTTTAAGAGTTAGATGACGAAATCTTCTTATATAAAAAAAAGAAGATTCGTTTATGAAAGTAAAATTTGATTTTAATTATTATGGTTTAGGACAGTTATACATAGATTAGAATTTACAGACTCATGAAAGTAACATAGTAGAATTTGAATATCCTAAAGATGAATACAAAGAAGAGAGAAATTATTCTTTAGATGAGGTAAGTTCTTTGATTAATGAATTATTACAGCTTAAGATGCAAGATTTTTATATTCTTCAGCAAAAAGCATATTATCCAGAGGTTAGCTACTCTGAAATTGCAAATAAACTTGGAGTTAGTAAGCAGGCTATTCATCAAAGAATTAATAGAATTAAAAACGATGCAATTTATTGCTTTATATGTAGAGATTTTACTTTCAATAGATCAAGTAAAAATTCAAAAAAAACAAAATAAAAGTAGAAGATAAATAGAGTTTTTTTGCTCCCAGTCAAGATGCATTAGGTAGAGATTAAATCCAAATTTAAAGCTTTAATGAATCTTGACCTTTATTGAAAAGAGGACTGTTAGGTAGACAGACTGATAGTAATATTTGTTATTTTAGGTTATCATTTAAAATACAATAACAATTATAGATAGTTTTGAGTTTAACTTTTTTATATAAAAAAAGGAATCTCTCTTTGTATCGTAAATATGCACCAAAAGAATTTGAAGTATTACTGAACTCTATTTTTACCATTACTCTATTAATTTTATTTATAGTATTTTCATTAGAAATTTTAATCATACTTGCATTTGCAAAATCCAGTATATCTATAAATGATGCCTATGTCCTCAATAGTAATTTATTTCTTTGTTATTTATCTATTGCAGTTTGTCTGAACTTAGTAATACTTTTTATTTTAGCTTTAAAAATATTTGTAATAAAAATAAGAAGTAATTGTATGGATAAAGATTACACAATATGTTCTTTGATAATAATATCAGTTTATATAATATTCTTTCAGCCAATTTATTATTTAAAAATATCTATGCTGTGGTGGACCATTATAAACGTGGTTGGCGCGGCTCTTTCTATTATCCAATTATTTAGAATTGGGGCTTATAATTCTTAATAAATAACTTGAAATGAATGCGAATTTCTGAATAGCTTCTGTAATATAATGCACTCTTCATGATTCATAGGCAAAATAAAAGGTTGAAAGCAAATTCATCTTCTTCATTTAATTCAATTGCAGGCATATCAAAATGGGTAAATAAATATGTTATACTCTAAACCCCTACAGATAATATATCTTAGTCCATTAACTAAAAAAATACTAATAAGTCAATGCAGCCTATAGCAATATTTTTCATTGGTACAAGATTATACCTGTAAATGCTGTGAAATGATGTATATTTAAGTAAAGAAATTTAGCTGTTTTGAGGCTAAATGAGGCAAGAATGATGGTGGGCGTAACAGAACTCGAATCTGTGACCTCCACGATGTCAACGTAGCGTAATTAACCACAAATATTGCATGATTGGTTACAATATGATTGCAAATAGACTGATTTTATGTATATTATCTAGTAAATAAAAGTAAAACCTAGAAATATATGGAAAATCATGAAGCGGAAACACGGGACAGGAAGTTTAGTCAAGCGTAATGGAACCTATTATTTGCGATATATGGTCAATGGTAAAATTAAGCAGACTTCACTTAAGACTAAAGATAAAGAAGTTGCTAAGAATAAAGTCCAGGAATATATTCCAATCATTAACTCTAAGACTAAGGAAGAAATAGCATTTCACATCAGTAATGCTAGAAAGCTATCAAAAGAAGTAAAACTAAAACTTTGTGATGTTTGGGGTAAATATTTAAAAAGTCATTCAAGGCCTGATTCCAGTGAAGGAACACTCGGTAATTATGAAAGAAACTGGAGAAAGCTTTGTGAATGGTTAAAAGAAGAATACCCTTCAATTAAACTTTATACGCAAATAGATAAGGATATAGCACAAAAATATTCAACTTTCCTATGGAAGTCCGGTATATCTGCTAATACCTTTAATTATCACCTACAGTCAATTAAACTAATAACAAGAGTTATTAATCAATCTTTAGATATAGCTTCTAATCCATGGATTTCAATAGTCAGAAAAAAAGAAGCTAAGAAGACTAGAAGCACTCTTACTAAAGATGAAATAATCTCAATTCTTAATGCCTTTAATGATCCTAATTTACATATGATGTACAAAAATGAAATGGAGCTGTTATTCAATATTGCTGCATGGACTGGATTAAGGCTTATTGATTGTGCATTAATAAAGTGGGACTCTGTAAACCTAAAAACACAAATTATAAAATTAGTACCTGAAAAAACAAGAAAAATTCAGAGACAGGTAGTTATTCCAATATTACCAAATCTACTCTCTAAACTAAATGAAGCTCATTTAATTAAAAATTCAGAATACATTATTCCTAATGTTGCCCAGAGGTATTTACAGAATGGAAGCGGTGTCAAAAAAGATGCAATGAAAGTATTTAAGTTCTGTGAGCTGAGCAAGATTCATAAAGTAAAAAAAGGTGAACAACGCTTATTGAATACGAACGCTTACGGATTTCATTCATTTAGACATAGTTTTGCATCATTTTGTGCTGATAGTGGAGTTCCTATTGTAAAATTATCTAAAATCCTTGGCGATAATGTTAGAACCTTGGAAAAATATTATATTAAGCTTTCAGATAAATCCTTAAAAGATTCAATAAACAATGCACTAATTGTTTCAAATGATAAAAGTTCTGATAATAGCTCAATGGAAGATAAATTTAACCAAATACAGGATTTATTAAACTACAAAAAAAAACTTACTATTACAGAAAAAGAAATTTTAAAAATATTGAAATCATAAGGGGTATTAAAATGGCAAAAAAAGGACTTTCCGATTATACAGGGATTTTGCATTTTTTGATAGTTGTTATTGCATCAATTGTATTTTTCTTAATTGCTAAAAATTATTTATCTGACTTCATTTTAATAATGGTACAAATAATATTTGTGGTCTTGGTAGCAATTATATCAGGGCAAATTTTACATAAAGAAAAAATTAATTTAAAATTTTGGCATGATAAAGATATTGGAAGGTTTATTTTTGGGATTTTAGGTCTTGGTGTAATAGTTTTAGTTGGCGGCCTTCTTTATAAATACAGCGTAATTGATATTTATCTATTTTTAGTATTTCTGCTTGTAGGACTTATAGTTTTTATGATGTTAATGGTTATAACAAAAAAAATACTTGGTTATAAACCTAAAAACGATAAACAGCATGAAAAGTTGATAAATATTGCAAAAGAAAATAAAGAGCTTAGTGAAAAAACCCTGATTAAGCAAGAGACTAATGCTAACAAATTAGACCTAGTCAATGATAATTCAGAAGCAATAATTAATAAACAGGATAAATCTGAAAAATATTATTCAAGTATTAATAAAAATCTTACAGAACTACAAGAGAAAACTAAAACGCAATATGACCACCTCTTATCCAATAGTGAAGACATCAAAGAGCTTGATAATGCTATTTTGCTTAATCAGGATGATCATAAAAATATAATAAACTCAGCTAAAGATAGTATTGAAGAAGTTCAAAAAGAACAAAAAACTTCAAATGAGAAACTTGAAATTAAACATGGGACAGTAGATGAAAAGTTAAATACAGTTATTGATAATTCAACAACAATTGTAAAGAATCAAGAAATAGTTAAAGAGGTTTCTTCGAATATCAATGAAAATCTTGCATTGGTAAAAAATGAAAATAGTAAAAATTATAAGGAGCTAATAAATAATAGTGAGGATTACAAAAAACTTAACAAAACAATCTTAGAGAATCAAAATAATAATAAAAAAATAATTAATACAACTCAGAATAATATTGAAGAAGTTATTAAACGACAAAAATTATCAGAAAGCAAACTTGACTTAATTGACGAGAATGTTTTAGAAACTAAAAATGTTTGTTCCCAGCAAAATACCGATTTAAAATCTCTTGTAAATAAAAATAATAATATTGCAGAATCTATTGATAGAAAACATTCTAGAATCAAATCAATAGTTAAGAACGCATTTTCAGAAGCATTGGATCAAAATGAAAATGATTTTCAAAAAAAATCTCAAGTTTTAGCTCTTATGAATATTTTAAAAAATGAAGGTATAAATCCAGATAAGTTTAGAAAGGATAAATATATTAGTGCAGATTGTGCAAAGAAAATACTTGCTGTTGCAAATCCAGGGATTCCTCCTAATAGTCTGAAATATATATTTCGAACTCTACGGAAAGAAAAGAAAATAGAGTTTTACAAAGGAATATGGGGGAAATATCTATTAATAGATTACGTGAATTTTATTTCTAATGAATACAAAATAAATTTGCATTTTATAAAATAGTATTTTAAAAGATTTGAGTGTAATTATACTTAGGCTGGCTGGTTAGTCAATGCATTGACTAAACAGACAGCATAAGTATAATTACAATCAAATATTTTAAAATACTATTTTATAAAATGCAAATTTATTTT